>NZ_JAMYLG010000002.1:0-411988 GCF_040317865.1 Mesorhizobium sp. M1365 | reverse complement strand
CGGCGGCAGGCGCCTGGTTCGGCTCGTATTTGCCGGTCAGCACGCCGCGCGCCAGCGGGCTGTAGGAGACGACGCCAAGACCGTAGTAGGCGGCCGCCGGCAGCTGTTCGGCCTCGGCGGTGCGGTTGACGATGTTATAGAGCGGCTGGCTGGCTACCGGCCGGTCGATGCCGAGTTCATCGGCCAGATGCGCGACTTCGGCGATGCGCCAGCCACGAAAGTTGGAGACGCCGAAATAGCGCAGCTTGCCCTGGCGGATCAGGTCGGCGATCGCCCGCACCGGCTCTTCCAGCGGCGCATCGAAGACGGCGCGGTGGAAGTAGAACAGGTCGATATAGTCTGTTCCCAGGCGCCGCAGGCTGTTCTCGACCGTCTGGATCACCCATTTGCGCGAATGGCCGCCGAGATTAGGCCCCTTGTCATGCGAGTTGACGAACTTGGTCGCCACGACCCAATGATCGCGCGTCACCTTGATACCGCGACCGACGACTTCCTCGGACTTGCCGTTGTGGTAGACGTCGGCGGTGTCGATGAAGTTGATGCCTTGCTCGCGCGCCTTGTCGATGATGCGATGCGCGACCGTCTCCTCGGTCGGCCCGCCGAACATCATCGTGCCCAGGCTGAGCGGCGAAACCTTCAGGGCGCTGCGGCCAAGATAGCGGTAGTCGGACATTTTTCTGCTCCGTTGAATTTCAGTTGATGGTTGGTTCGGCGTAGTGGCAGGCGACATGGTGTCCCGGCGCGATCGCTCGGAACGCCGGTTCCTGCGAACGGCACAGATCGGTCGCCAGCGGGCAGCGGGTATGGAAACGGCAGCCGCTGGGGATGTTCTGCGGGCTTGGCAGATCGCCATGGATCGGCGCGGCCTGACGTCGGCGCGCCGGGTCCGGCACGGCATCCATCAGCGCGCGCGTGTAGGGATGCTTTGGCGAGGTCCACAGCGCCGCATTGTCGGCGCTTTCGACAATGCGTCCGAGATACATCACCAGCACCCGGTCGGCGAAATAGCGAACGACTGATAGATCGTGCGAAATGAAGAGATAGGACAGGCCGAGCTGACGTTTCATGTCGACCAGCAGGTTCAGAATCTGCGCCTGGATCGAAAGGTCGAGCGCCGACACCGGCTCGTCGCACACAACCAGTTCCGGATTGAGGATCAGCGCCCGGGCGATGCCGATGCGCTGGCGTTGCCCGCCGGAAAATTCATGCGGGTAGCGGCCAAGCGAATCCCTCGGCAGACCGACACGCTCGATGATGTCCTCGACGATGGTGCGCCGCTCGGCCGTGTTGCCGATGCCATGGACCTTCAGTGGTGCTGTCAGGATGTCGCCGATCGTGTGGCGCGGATTGAGCGATGCGAACGGATCCTGGAAGATCATCTGGATATTACGGCGCGCCGCCTTCAGCCGGCGCGTGTCGAGAACGGTGATGTCGGTGCCGTTGAACTCGATCCTGCCGCTAGTCGGGTCGACCAGCCGCATGATGGTCTTGCCTAGCGTCGATTTTCCGCAACCGCTTTCGCCGACGAGACCAACCGTCTCGCCGCGTCCGACTTCGAGGGATACGCCATCGACGGCGCGCAGCGTGCCGCCCTGGGCGTGGAAATGGGTGGAAAGGTCAGAGACCGAGAGCAGCGCCATGCGCAACCTCCGGAATGAAGCTGTAGGGGCAGGCGACTAGACGATCCTCGCTCACCTCGACGAGGTCGGGTACGAAATGGGCGCAGCTGTCGCGCGCCACCGCGCAGCGCGGGCGGAACGGGCAGCCCTTTTCGCCGGCGGCCGAGACGATACTGCCGGGAATCTCCGTCAGCCTGGCGTCGCGGTAGTGGAGATTGGTCTTCAGCCGCGGCGACGCCGCCAGCAGGCCGCGCGTATAGGGGTGAAGGGGTGTTCTGAACAGTGCGTCCGGCAGCGCCTGTTCAACCTTGCGGCCGGCATACATGACGACGACCTTGTCGGCCCATTGTGCCACGACACCAAGATCGTGGGTGATGAGCATGACAGCCATCGACAGTTCGCGGCGCAGCGTATCGAGCAGGTCGAGCACCTGCGCCTGGATGGTCACGTCGAGCGCCGTCGTCGGTTCGTCGGCAATCAGCAGGCGCGGCCGGCAGGCGACGGCGATGGCAATCATGATGCGCTGGCGCATGCCGCCGGAAAGCTGGTGCGGATAGTCATCGATGCGCCGCTGCGGATCGGGAATGCGAACCAGATTGAGAAGCTCGATGGCACGGTTCCGCGCTGCCTTGCCGCGTATGCCTTCGTGCAGCGTCAGCACCTCGGTGATCTGCCGGCCGATGGTCAGCACCGGATTGAGCGACGTCATCGGCTCCTGGAAGATCATGGCGATCTCGCGTCCGCGCAGGCTCCGCATAGCCTTCTGGTCGAGACCAAGCAGATCCTTGCCGGCGAATTCGATCCTGCCATTGGGTATTTTCGCCGAGCGCGGCAGAAGCTGCATCAGGGCGAGCGCGGTCAGCGACTTGCCGGAGCCTGATTCACCAACGATCGCCAGCGTCTCGCCCTCACCGACCTCGAAGCTCAGCCGGCTGACCGGCTCGGCGGTCGGGAAGCGAACCGTCAGATTGTCGATCCTGAGCAAAGGAGCCGCCATCTCTATCGCTCCTGTGAGAAGCGCGGGTTGAGCGCGTCGTTGAGGCCGTCACCGATCAGGTTCAGCGCCAGCACGGTAAAGACGATCGCCAATCCCGGAAGCGCTGTCAGATACCAAGCGGTGCGGATCAATTCCCTGCCCGCTCCGATCATCGAGCCCCAGCTGACGACGTTGGGATCGCCGAGGCCCATGAAGGACAGCGCCGATTCCATCAGGATCGCGGTCGCCACCATCACCGACGAGGTCACGATCAACGGCGGCAGCGCATTGGGCAGGATCTCGCGGAAGATAATGCGGACATGGCCGTAGCCGAGGCTGCGGGCGGCCATGACGAAATCCTTCTCGCGGATGGCCCGGAACTCGGCGCGGGTCAACCGCGCCACCGTCGGCCAGGTGATGACGGCGATCGCCACTGTCACGACAGGCGCGGTCGGCTGCGCGATCGCCACCATGACGACCAGCAGCACGAAGCTCGGTATGGTCTGAAAGATCTCGATCAGGCGCACCAGCAGGTCGTCGATCCAGCCGCCGAAGTAGCCGGCGGCGGCGCCGACCAGGATGCCGAAGCTGAGGCCGAGCGCGGTCGCCACCAGGCCGACGAACAGCGAAATCCGTGCGCCATGCAGAATGCCCGAAAGCACATCGCGGCCCATGGAGTCCGTGCCCAGTGGGAAGGCTGGGTTCTGGCCCGGCCACAGGAAGGGCCGCGCCACCATCGATAGCGGATCGGCCGGATAGAGGACTGGTGCCAGCAGTGCGGCCAGCACGACCAGTGACAGGAACACAACGCCGAACATGGCGTTGGGATTGCGCAGGAAAACCTTCAGCGCACGCCCGCCAGCGGCTATCGGCACCGACGCTGCCGAAGCGGAGCGTGCGTCGGGCGCGTGGAGATTGCTCCAACTCTTTGCCTCGGGTTCAGGCGGTGCCGCGGGCCCGCGGGCATCGGCATGGAGACGGCGGGAACGGGCATCGCCCGCGGCGAAATCGGTGGAAGCCATCAGCGTACTCCGATGCGGGGATCGAGCCAGGCGTGCAGAAGATCGACGGTCGCGTTGGCGATGATCACCAGCAGCGACGACAACAGAAGGATGCCGAGCAGCACGGTGAAATCGCGGCCCATGACCGCTTCGAAGGCGAGACGCCCGAGGCCGGGCCAGGAATAGACAGTCTCGACAACCACGGCGCCGCCGAGCATGCCGCCGACATGCATGCCGGCCATGGTGGTAATGGGGATCAGCGCGTTGCGCAGGACATGGCGAATGGTGATGATGGCCGGCGGCAGGCCCTTGGCTGCGGCGGTGCGCACGTAGTCCTGCGACTGGACCTCCAGCATCGCCGCTCGTGTCAGCCGCGCATAGATCGCCACGTAGAACAGCGCCAGCGACAGTGCCGGCAGGATCATGTAGCGCGCCCTGTCCCAGAGCCCGGCAAGGCCGGTCAGGTTGCTGCCGATGGTTCCCGAGCCGCCGCTCGGCAGCCAGCCGAGCTTGACCGAAAACAGCACGATCAGCATCAAGCCGATCCAGAAACCCGGGATTGAATAGAACAGCAGCGAAATAACGGAGAGCACACGATCCGGCAGGCGCCCGGCAAACACCGCCATCACCGATCCAAGGGCGAGGCCGAGCACAATGGCGACGGCCAGAGCCACCGCCATCAGCACTAGCGTGCCGGGCAGCCGCTGGCCGATCAGGTCGGCGACCGGCATGCCGTAGCGCGGCGAAAAGCCGAGGCTGAAATGCGCCAGATTGTAGAGATAGTTGAACAGCTGGACGAGAAGCGGATTGTCGAGCCCGAAGCGCTGGCGAAGCGCCGCCATCGTTTCGACAGTGGCCGAGCCAGCCTCGCCGGCCATGACATCGGCGGCATCGCCGGGCGCGAGCTGCAGCAGGAAGAAGTTCAGGATGACGATGCCCAGAACGGTCGGCACCGCCTGGATGGCGGTGCGCCGGAAGGTTCTGCCAATGCGCGTCAGGGTCGACATCGTTTTCGCTATCCCGGCTGTGGCTGACGATGCGGGTTTGCTGTTTCCCGGAAAGTTCCGCGCTTTTTAGTTGACAAGATTTATAGACATTGTCAAACCTGATTTAAGAAATTTTATCCTGCAAATGGCTTCATTGCAGAATAGAATTTTATTTCATACTACAAACTTAGCTGTTTGAAGTATGAAATCTTAAGCGCGGGAGCAGGTCGGCCAAATCTTTTCGCAAACGGGCCCGCTCTTGGAACGACGGATTTTTAGCCTGGCGGCCGACGATCGGCCGATCGGGTCCGGCAGCAAAAAAGGACCAGGACGCTATGTCTCATTTCCTCAGTCCGAACCGCCGCAGGTTCCTCGGCATCTCGGCGGCCGCGCTCGGAGCGACCCTGTTGCCTGCATCGCGCAGCGCCTACGCCGCCGAGCCGAAACAGGGTGGAACGGCGACGCTGGTGCTCTCGGCTGAGCCGCCTGTGCTGACGACCATCGCCCACACGGCATTCAATTCGGTCTACGTCTCGGCAAAGACCACCGAGGGCCTGCTGACCTATGATTTCGATCTCACGCCGCGCCCATCCCTGGCCAGACAATGGTCAGTCAGTGGCGATGGGCTGCAATACACCTTCAAGCTGCGCGAAGGCGTGAAGTGGCATGATGGCCAGCCGTTCACCGCCGCCGACGTCGCCTATTCGATCACCACGATCAGAGAGGTTCATCCGCGCGGCCGCAACACCTTCCTCAACCTTGTAGACATCCAGACGCCGGATCCGCTGACCGTAGCGCTGGTTCTGTCGAGGCCGGCGCCTTACTTGATCACGGCCCTGGCTGCGGCCGAAACGCCAATCGTGCCGAAGCACCTCTATGACGGCACAAAGGCAGCCGAAAATCCGGTCAACGTCGCTCCGGTCGGCACCGGCCCGTTCGTCTTCAAAGAATGGGTGCGCGGCAGCCACATCGTTTACGAACGCAATCCTGACTACTGGGACGCACCGCGCCCCTATCTCGACCGGTTGATCGTGCGCTTCATCCCGGACGCTTCGGCGCGCGCGCTGGCGCTGGAGACCGGCGAGATCGATCTGGCGCCGGCAACGCCGATTCCGTACAGCGATTTGCAGCGTTTTGAGACGCTGCCGCATATCGGCTTCGAGAAGCAGGGCTACCAATATTCCAATGGCATCAGCCGGGTCGAATTCAACCTGGAGAAAGCCTATTTCCAGGATGTTCGCGTCCGCCGTGCCTTCGCCCATGTCATCGACCGCAACGTCATCCGCGAGACGATCAACTATGGCTATGGCGAAACCATTCCAGGCCCGATCAACCCCAATCTGAAGAAGTGGTTCGTCGCCGACCTGAAGACCTATCCGGTCGACACGGCCGCCGCCGATAAACTGCTCGATGAAGCAGGCTTGCCGCGCGACGCCAACGGTACCCGGCTCAAGCTTGTCCACGACTATGTCCCGAGCGGCGAAACCTACAAGCGCGGCGCCGATTACATCAAGCGGGCATTGGCCGCGGTCGGGATCGAGGTCACCGTGCGCAGCCAGGATTTCGCCACCTACACCAAGCGCATCTACACCGACCGCGACTTCGACTTCACCTTCAACGGCATGAGCAATCTGTTCGACCCGACGGTAGGCGTACAGCGCCTCTACTGGTCGAAAAATTTCAAACCCGGCGTGCCGTTCTCCAACGGTTCGAAATACAGCAATGCCAAGGTCGACGAACTTCTTGAAGCGGCCGCCGTCGAGGTCGACCACGAAAAGCGCTTCGAGCAATGGGCCGCGATCCAGCAGATCCTTGTCGAGGACCTGCCCGATATCGGCATCGTCAGCCAACCGGAAATCACCCTCTACAACAGGCGCATAGCCGGTCACACGGTGGGCGCCGAGGGCAATGCCGGCTCCCTCGCAACCGCCCATATCGTCGCCTGAGCCTGACCCGTGCGCGGTCCTTCGCACGGGTTCCCTTCCTCCACCCGAGAAAGTTCGCCATGACGCTCGCCCACAAGCCTGGTTCCATCGTCGGCACGCCCTTCTTCAAGGCGCCGACCGACTATCCGGACAGCCCGCTGTCGAAAGCGCTTCAGCAGCCGGTGCTGCTCGGGCTATTCTTGCCGATCCAGGCCGGTGGCTGGACCAACTCGACCTTGCCGCGCTCGACCGACTGGCGCTTCGACTACAATCGCGACCTGACGTTGAAGGCCGAGGAGCTTGGCTTCGACCTCGTCTTCGCGCTCAGCCAGTGGCTGCCCAAGGGCGGTTATGGCGGTGTCTTCAACGGCCAGGCGCTGGACAGTTTCGTCTCCGTCGCGGCCATGGCCGCGATCACCAAGAAGATCATGCTGATCTCGACCATGCATGTTCTCTACGGTCCCTGGCATCCGCTGCATCTGGCGAAATTCGGCGCCACGCTCGACCACATCTCCGGCGGCCGCTGGGGCATCAACGTCGTCACCGGCCATCGCGCCGTCGAACATGAAATGTTCGGCTGGAACCGCATCGAGCACGACCGCCGCTATGAACTCGCCGCCGAGTTCGTCGAAGTGCTGCAGCGACTGTGGCAGGACGACGAGAATTTCTCATTCTCCGGAGAATCGAGCTGGAAGCTCAATGGCGGCTTCGTCACGCCCAAGCCGAATTACGGCCGGCCGATCCTGGTCAATGCCACCGGCTCCGACGCCGGCATTTCCTTTGCCGGCCGCTATTCCGACATCGTCTTCGTCACCAGCCCGGCCGGCTCCGACATCGCCAGCGCGCTGGAAGCGCTGCCGGCGCATACGAAGAAGGTGAAGGACGCAGCCCTCGGCGTCGGCCGCACCGTGCGCACGCTGCTCAACCCGCTGGTCATCAGCAGGCCGACCGAGAAGGAGGCCTGGGCGGTCGCCGATGAGATCGTCGCTCATGCCGACAGCCGCACGCCGAAAGGCTTCCAGACCTTCAACAGCGATGCCCAGGCCTGGAAAGGACGCGAGGGCCGCGACGATCCCTACGCCAAGGTCGGCGGCAACATCTATCTCATCGGCACGCCCGAACAGATCGTCGACCAGTTCGTCAAGTTGAAGGACGCCGGCATTGACGGCCTGCAGCTGTCCTTCTTCGATTTCAAGCCTGACCTCGAATTCTTCGGCGAGAACATCCTGCCGCTGATGAAGCAGGCCGGCCTGCGCAACACCTAAGGAGCCATCATGACCGCGACTGCGATCTCCGAAATCTGGTACACACGCTGCCCGGTGCCGACGCCTGTCGGGCTCGCCGCACAGCTCGGGCTTCTCGACGAGACCTTTCGCAAGGAGGGGATCGAATTGAAGTCGATCATCGATTCGCCCAATCGCGACATCCGCCAGAGCCATTTCAACCATACGCTCGACTGGTCGTTCCGCCACGGCGGCAACGTGCCGCCGATCCGCGCGCGGTCCGAAGGGCGCAAGACGCGTCTCGTCGGCATCACCTGGACCGACGAATTCCAGGCAATCATCGCCCTGCCCGGTTCCGGCATCAGGACAATCCAGGACCTGAAAGGCCGTCGCTTCGGCATCGCCCGGCGCCCCGAGGGAATCGTCGACTTCATGCGAGCGACGGCGTTGAAGGGACTGGTCTCGGCGCTCTCGCTCGAGGGCCTTGGCTATGGCGACGTCGAGATCGTCGACATAGCGCTGGCCGACAGCGTGCTCGACGGCCAGGAAGGACCGTCGCTGTTCGGCCTCAAGCGCAAGCAGCCCTATGGCGAGGAAGCCGCAGCCCTGATCCGCGGCGAGGTCGACGCCATCTATGTCAAGGGCACGGCCGGGATCAATGTCGCCAATCTGATCGGCGCCATCCAGGTCGTGGAATTCGGCTTCCACCCCGACCCGAACATCCGCATCAATTCCGGTTCGCCGCGCGTGCTGACCGTCGATGAACTGCTGGCGGAACAACGCCCCGATCTGGTCGCGCGACTGATCGAGACCATCCTGCGCGCCAGTGCCTGGGCCGAGGCGCATCCGGAAGAGACGCAGCGCTTTGTTGCCCGCGAAGCCGGGGCCACCGAGGAACAGGTGCTGGCCGCCAATGGCCCGGATGTCCATAAGCATCTCGGCCTCGGACTGCAGCCTGAGCTCGTCGCAGCGGTTTCCCACTACAAGGATTTCCTGCGCGACTGGGGCTTCCTCGCCGGCGATTTCGACGTCGAGCACTGGGTCGATCGCCGGCCGCTCGATCTGGTGAACATTCGGGCCGCCGCCTGAGAGAAAGCCAACGTCATGATGTCGACAATTGCCGAGTTTCCGCAACTCCTCGAGAAAGTGGCCGGCCTCGCCGACGACTTCGCGCTGACCGCCGCGCATCACGACGCGACCGGGGAATTCCCATTCGCCAATTTCGACCGGCTTCACCAGGCGGGGCTGCTTGGCCTGGTCACGGCGCGCGAACATGGCGGCTTCGGTGGCGGGCTGACGGAAGCACAGGCGGTGATCGCCGAGATCGGTCGTGGCGAGCCGTCGACAGCGCTGGTGCTGGCCATGCACTACAACAGCCAGTATGCGATGCGGAAATCCGGAAAATGGCCGCGCCATCTGGTTCAGCGGATTGTCGAGGCCGGGCGCCTTGGCCCTGCCCTGATCAACGCCGCCCAGGCCGAGCCCCGGATCGGCTCGCCAGCTCATGGCAAGCCGCCCGAAACCATTGCCCGGCGGGACGGCAACGTCTGGCGGATATCCGGCCACAAGAACTACGTCACCGGCATTCCTATTCTGAAATGGGTGAACTTGCTGGCGCTGACCGACGAGCCGCAGCCGCGTCTGGCTTCATTCCTGGTGCCGACCGACGCGCCTGGATTTCGCGTCGAAAAGACATGGAACGCCGCCGGCATGCGGGCGACGGCCAGCGACGACATCATTCTGGATAATGTTGCGGTTCCTGCCGAAGACATCACCGAGGCGCAGCCGGCATCCGAGCCGCTGAGGCGCGAGGAAAGCGCGACGGCGTTCTTCTTTTCGCTGATCGGCGCTGTCTACCACGGTGCCGCCCGTGCTGCCCGTGACCGGCTGGTCTCCTTTGTCAGCACGCACGCGCCGGCAAGTCTTGGTGCGCCGCTGTCGACCGTGCCGCACATCCAGTCAGGGCTGGGCGACATAGAGGTTCGGCTTGCGAGCAGCGCGCGGCTGCTGCGTTCACTCGCCGAAGATGTCGACGCCGGCCGGCCTGTGGGCACCGACGGCATGACGGTCAGGCATGTCGTCATCGACAATGCCGTTGCCGTCACCTCGCTGGCGCTGGAGCTTGCCGGCAATCCAGGCCTTAACAGAGATTTCCAGCTTGAGCGCCACCACCGTGATGCGCTGACCGCCCGTTCCCACGCACCGCAGAACCACATGATCCGCACGATCGCCGCCAAGGCGACGCTCAGCCGCCATATCGCCCGGCAGTTGGCCGAGACGCCGGCTATTGCCGCGGGCAAGCCCAAGCTCGCGGCGGTCGGTTGAGCGCCATGACAACAGAACATGTCGAAGTCGCCATCATCGGCGGAGGCCCCGGCGGCCTGACACTGGCGCAAGGCCTGAAGAAGAACGGCATCAGTGTCGCGGTCTTCGAGAAGGACCGCGCCCGCACCGACTATGTCCAGGGTTTTCGTCTGCGCATCCGCCAGCGCGGCATCGATTCCCTGATCGCCAATTTGCCGCCGGAACTCTACGACGCTTTTGTCGCCACGCTCGGCCAGGCGCCGGATCGCAACATCCTGCTCGACGAGAATTTCAACATCCTGGGCGAGGATGCCTGGGGCGGCGGCAACGCGCCGGGCGAGGCCGACGACACGCATATCGAAAAATCGGTAAGCCGTATCACGCTGCGCCAGGTGCTGTTGTCCGGCCTCGACGGCATCATGCGCTATGGCAAGGTCTTCTCTCGCTACGACGAGCAGCCGGATGGTTCGGTCGTCGCGCATTTCGAGGACGGCTCGGCAATCCATGCCGACGTGCTGGTCGGTGCCGACGGCGCCCGCTCGCGGGTGCGCCAGCAACTGGTGCCGCATGCGCGAAGCTTCGACACCGGCGTCAGGCGTCTGGCCGGCAAGATGACGCTGCATGCCGCAGCCCTTCACCAGATCTCGCCGCTGCTACTCGACTACAATGCCGGCGTCAGGCCAACCGAAGGTCATGGGCTTATGGTCACCAGCCACAGGGTCAATGTCGACGCATTCCGAAAGCATGGACTGATCGGGCTGGACGACGCCACCCACAAGGATTTTTCCGGCTTCCATTTCAACAACACCACCAGCTATGTCTGGTGGAACACCGCCTATGAAAAGGACGAACTTGCCACAGACGACGCGCTGGCAAAGCTCTCCGGTTCAGAACTGATTGACCTGCTGATCTCGAAGATCGCCCACTGGCACCCGGAAATCCTCAACCTCATCCGCTACACCGACCCATCGACGGTGGCGCTGCTTCATGTCCACAGCTCCGAACCTGTCGATCCCTGGCCGACGAAACCGGTGACGCTGCTTGGCGATGCCATCCACGCCATGACCTATTTTCGCGCGCTTGGCGGCAACACCGCGATCTACGACGCCGGGCTGCTGGTGCCAGAGCTGGTGGCCGCCAAACGCGGCGACAAGCCGCTTCTCCAGGCGCTGTCGGAGTATGAGGCCAAGATGCTGGAGCACGGCGCCAAAGCCGTGCGGTCTTCGCTGACGGCGATGCAGAAGAACGTGCTGGCGGGCCGTCGCCGCCAATCGGAAGCCGCCGAATAGTGGCCCCCGAAAAAATCGCCTGACAGTGCTCCTGCCCTACGCCGCTTCCACCAGGCTGGTCGACTGGAAGTCGTACAAGAGGATCGCGATCTCGAAGCCGCGCCGCTGCAGCCAATGCGCCGTCGTCGCCGCGCGGACACCGAGCAGATCGTCGATCAGCACGACGCGGGCGCCGCGCACGGCGATGGTGCGATAGGCGACACCGAGCAACTGCCCGCCCTCAGACGCGATCGACCCCGGAATATGCGCTTCGGCGAACTCGTCGGGCGTGCGCACGTCAAGCAGGTAGGTCGTCCGCGTTTCGTCCTTCGCCCAGTTTGCGGCCGTGGCCGCATTGATGCGGGGAAAGCTGTCGCCTTCGGCAAGCTTTGCGATGTGCTCCCCGGCGAAACGCTTGGCATCCTCGCTTGCCGGACCATAGATTGCGGTCTTGCCGGTTTCGAGTGCAAGACCGGCCTCGCGCCATGCCCTGGTGCCGTCGTGCAGATAGGCGACCCGGTTGGGCACGCCGGCATCGATCAGTGTCTGCGCCCCGATGATGGCGCGCGGCAGGCCGGCGCAGGAGACGACAACCTTCGTCTCCGGTGAACGCACCAGGTCGGCGAAGCGTAGCACCAGCTCGGCGCCCGGCACGCTGATGGCGCCCGGCACATGGTCCTTTTCGAACTCCGCCACCGTGCGGCTGTCGAGCACCACCACGTCGGCGCCTCGGCCTCTGAGCACCGCGAGCTCTTCAACGCTGACGACCGGGGTTCCCTTCTCGTCGCGGATCGCCAGCGAAAAATCGACGCCCGGCGTATCGAAGGTCGGCAGGTCTTCAACGCCGCTTTGCGTCCATTCCGGAATTCCACCGTTCAGCGAAAACAGCTGAGTACGGCCATACCCCACCAGTCGTTCGACAAGTTGCTCGGCAACGCCGCTGCCGTCGTCCGCCAGCACGGTGCGCACCGATTTGCGCGGGATGAAGCGGTCGATCTCGGCCTCGACCTGAGCCGCGGGCAGGTTGGTGGCGAACAGCGGCGATGCGTATCCGACAGTCGCGCTGTCGCGAATGTCTAGTACCGCCAGTTCTTCGCCATCCGCCAGCCATTGGCGAAACATTTTCGAATCGATCGTCCTGTCGCTCATGATGCTTTCCTCTCTTGCTGTTCAGCGGCGCCACGGATCGGACGCGCAAGGCCGAGGTTCTCGCGCAACGTCCCGCCTTCGTAAGCAGTCCGGAACAGACGCCGCCGCTGCAGCTCCGGAATGACGAGGTCGACAAAATCGGTGAGGCCCGTCGGCAGGATCGGCGGCATGACGTTGAAGCCGTCCGCCGCGCCACCGGCGAACCACTCCTCCATCATGTCGGCCACATCCTTTGGCGTGCCGACGATCTGGAAATGGCCGCGCGCGCCGGCAACGGCGAGATACAATTGGCGGATGGTCAGGTTCCGGCTCGCGGCCAATTCGGAAACGACTTTCAGGCGGCTCTTCACGGCATCGGAACTGCCCAGTTCCGGCAACGGTCCGTCGAGTGAATGGCCGGAAAGATCGACACCGCCGAGCAATCCTGAAACCAGCGCCACACCAACCACAGGATCGACCAGGCGCTGGATCGCATCGAACTTGTCCTCGGCCTCCGTGCGCGTCGGCGCGACGACCGGGAAGACACCGGGCATGATCTTCAAAGAATCGGCAGAGCGACCAAAGGAGCCCAACCGGCCTTTCAGCTCGCTGTAAAAACCTCGGGCCGATTCGATGGTCGGATGGGCGGTGAAAACCACCTCCGCCGTCTGCGCCGCCAGCTGCTGGCCGGCATCGGAAGAGCCGGCCTGAACGATGACGGGATGGCCCTGCGGCGGGCGGGCGACGTTGAGCGGCCCTTTGACGCGGAAATGCCGGCCGACATGGTCCGGGGCGTGGATGCCGCGCCGGTCGATGGCGATCCCCGAAGCCTTGTCGGCGACGAAGGCATCGTCGTCCCAGCTGTCCCAAAGCTTCTGCGCGACAGCGACGAATTCCTCGGCGCGGGCGTAACGGTCGGCATGAACGGGATGCTGGTCGAGGCTGAAATTCGCCGCCGCCGGCGCATCGGCTGAGGTGACGACATTCCAGCCTGTCCTGCCGCCGCTGAGATGATCGATCGAAGCGAACAGCCGCGCCAAGTGGAACGGCTCCCAATAGGTGGTCGAGGCGGTCGCAACGAGCCCGATCCCTTGCGTGATGGTCGAGAGCGCCGACAAAAGCGTCAGCGGCTCGAAATGCACGACATGGCCGGTGCGCTCGAAGGTCTCGATCGGCTGCTCGCCATTGCGCGCGCTGAGGCTGTCGGCCAGAAACACCATGTCGAACAGGCCACGCTCGGCAGTGCGCGCGGCGTCCGCATAGTGCTGGAAGCTCAGGCCCGGATTGGCAGGCACATCGGGATGGCGCCAGGCAGCGACATGATGGCCCGGTCCGCGAACAAAGGCTCCAAGCCTTATCTTTCGATTTTCAGTCATCAGCGGTTCTCGGGCTGGTCGCAAAGGGCGTTCCTATCTAGCGCCTGCCAAACCCGCTGAGTGAAAGAATGCCTTTCGCCAGCTGGCAATTATTGTTTTTTGACATCGGTTACGGGAAAGCACGATGATCGTTGCCGGGGCGATGGGCTGGAGCCACGACCACCGGCGTCGCAAAGGTTCTTGATGCTTCATACCCCTTCCTCCCCGCTACGCTCGATCCCTCGTTCAATCATCATCGTTGGCGGCGGCTTTGCCGGCGCGGTTACCGCGATCAAGCTGCTCGACCGTTCAACTGAGCCGCTGGCAATCACCATCATCGAGCGCCGGGCCGAGCTTGGTCGCGGCGTCGCCTATAGCACCGTCGATCCACAACACCTCGTCAACGGCGCGGCGCGCATCTTCTCGCTGCATCCGGACGATCCCGATCACCTCGTTCGCTGGCTTATGGCGAATGGGCCGGAGCACGGCTGGACACCGCCCGAGGATGTCCCGGACTCAAGCCCGCCGCGCTGGCTGTTCGGCAGCTATGTCCTGTCGGAACTGACGAGAGCGATCAGAGAAGCAGATCCGCGTTCTTCGCTGCGCCACATCAAGGCATCCGCCGTCGACATGCTGACGGGTCCGTCCGGGGTATGCGTCGGCACCAGCGATAGCCAGCAATTGCTGGCGGATGAGGCGGTACTGGCAACCGGGGTGTTCCAGAGCCAGCCGTCCACCACGGAAGCAGCCGTCGTCGGCGATCCCCGTTATATCGCCAATCCCTGGGATTCGGCGGCGCTCGATCGGCTCGCTGGCAGCAAGGAACTGCTGCTGATCGGCTCCAGCCTCAGCATGGTCGACGTCGTCGCCAGCATGGAAGCGCGCGGCTTCAAGGGCGGTTATCGCGTCGTGTCGCGGCGCGGACAGATCGTCGAACCTCGGCGCAACGTGGAAGCGTGGCGCGATTTCCTCGCCGGGCGGCCGCTGCCGAAAACCACCAGGGCGCTTCTCGCACTGGTCAAGGCCGAACGCCGGGCAATCGAACCCACCGGCCTGGACTGGCAAGGGCTGCCGCTGACGATCCGGCCGTGGATCCTGGCCTTGTGGCAAGGCGCCACCGACAAGGAGCGCTTGAAGTTCGCACGCCATCTGCGCGCCTTCTGGGATGTCACCGCGCACCGCGCGGCGCCACCGAGCTTTGAGCGCGTGGCACTGGCGCGAAGCCAAGGCCGTTGGACGGGTCGAGCGGGACGGGTGCTGGCACTCCATCCGCAGGCAAATGGCATCGTCGCTGAAATCCGCTGGCGTGATACCGGCGCGGTCGAACGGCTGCGCTTCGACGGCGTCGTCAACTGCCGCGGCCATCAGGAGCATGATTGGCGGCGGATCGCCGATCCATTCGTCCAGAACCTGCTCGAGAACGGCATCGTCAGGCCGCATGCGACCGGCTTCGGCATCGACGCGACGCATGACTGCCAGGTGATTTCCCGTGATGGCGAGACCCATGGCAATCTGTTCGCCATCGGCCATCCGCTGCGCGGCGTCGCCTGGGAATCGAGCTCGATCGGCGAACAACTGGCGCAGGCCATAGCCCTTGCCGGCCTTCTGGTCGGCGCCAGCCCAAGGCTGCGTGCTTTGGCCTGAAGTTACCAGCTTTGCGAAATGGAAGAAACGAAAACGGCCGCAGCTCTATGCGGCCCTTCTCTCATGATTGCCCGGCAGATTTAGGCGTTCGGGTCGAGATAGGCGTCGGCGAAATTCGCTGACAGGCCTTCGGCGCCAGGCGCGTAGTTCTTGACGGTTTTGCGGGCGATGATGATGGTCGGTGGCGCGATCAGATTGATGATCGGCAACTCGTCGGCGATGATCTCCTGGAACTTGAAGAAGAGCTGCTTGCGCTTGGCCTCGTCTAGCTCGACCGATGCGGCTTCCAGCAACCGGTCAACCTCCGGGTTCTCATAATGCGCGCCGTTGGAGAACGGCAGCCCTTTCTTGATGTTCTTTGACCAGTAGAGCCGCTGCGCCCCGGCGCTCGGGTCGAAGATGTTGCCGCAAGATTCGGTCGACAGGTCCCAAGTGCGGTCGGTGTAGATGGTTTTGACATAGGTGCCGAAGTCGAACTTCTGGATCTCGGCGTCGATACCGATCTTGGCCAGCGCCTGCTTGAGGAAGTCGGCATAGCCCCACGGATTGTAGGGATTGTTGGTGAGCCTTAGCTTGAAGCGGATGCCGTCCGCTCCTCGCTTGAAACCGGCCTCGTCTAACAGTTTTTCCGACAGCGCCGTATCGACGGTCGCGGCCTTCACGTCGGGATCGAAATACTTCTTGTTGACGACGCTGATCGGTGTCGGCGACACTTGGCCATAGCCGTAGAACACGATGGCGTTGACCGCATCGAGATCGATCGCATGTGCGATTGCCTGGCGGACTTTTTTCTCCTTCAGGATCGGGTTTTCGAGGTTGATGATCAGTTGGTGCAGCGGGCCGCTATAGGCGAAGACCGTGCTGTCGACGACGAATTGCGGCAGCGCCTTGAAACGCTCCAGATCGGCGAAGGCCACCGGGTTCGGTCCGATGTCGACCTCGCCCGTTTCGAGCGCCGCGGCGCGCGCGCCCGGATCGGTGATGAAGCGGAAAATGATCCGGTCGAGATAGGGTTTAGGCGCATCCCAATAGGTCGGATTCTTTTCGACGAGGATGTGGCTGCCCTTTACCCATTCCTTCAGCACGAACGGCCCGCTGCCGATGATCTGCTCGAAGGACGGATCGTCGGCCGGCTTCAGCTTCTCGTAAATGTGTTTGGGCACGACAGGCGATTCCGTCGCGGCCAGCCCCGAAATCAGGGCGGCGGACGGCTTCGACAATTTGATCTTCACGATATGCGGGTCCGACGTGTCGATGTCGGTGACGTTCTGGAAGGTGATGCGACCGCGCGGATGCGCTTCGCGCAGCCGGGAGATAGAAAAGGCCACGTCCTCGGAGGTCAAATCATGGCCATCGCTGAACTTCACTCCCTGGCGCAGCTTGAAGACGTATTCGAGCCCGTCGTCGCTGATCGACCATTCGGTGGCCAGTTGCGGTCGCGGATTGAGATCGTAGTCGTAGGCGAGCAGGCCGTCGAAAATCTTCGGACCGATGGTGGCCGGTCCGCCAGCGCTGGTGTTGATGGAAACGATCTGGTTCGGCTCGGGATAGTAGACGAAATTGAGCGTGCCGCCGGCCACCGGCTTTGCGTCTTCTGCGAATGCCCCGGCGGGAAGTGCAGCACTCGCGCCGGCCAGCAGCAGGAACTGATTGAACAGGCGTCGGTTGATGGTCATGGTCGGTACTCCGAATTGGCGCGATTTGTCTTCATGGAGAAAGTCGGGACCGGAGTTTCACGTGCCGATCCCAACCAGAGGGCTTGCAGAACGCTTAGGCGTTTGGCGCGAGCCATATCTGCGCGAAGCTGTTGTTGATCCCCTGAGCGCCTGGCGCGAAATCCCTGACCTTCTTGTTGGCAACAATCTGGGCGCCGGCGGCGACCAGATCGACCGACACCACGTCGTCATGGATGATGTGCTGGAATTTGTACCAGAGCTCGCGCCGCTTGGTCTCGTCGGGCTCGATCGCCGCCGCTTCGAGGATCTGGTCGACCTCGGGGTTTGCATAGTGGCTGGCGTTGGAGAAGACGAGGCCGATCTTGAAGTTCTTCGACCAGTAGGCGCGCTGGACACCGAGCGTCGGATCGAAGGTGTTCGACAGCGACTCGACGACCAGGTCCCAGGCGCGGTCGGTGTAGACGGTCTTCAGGAACGTCGACAGGTCAAGCTTGAGGATCTCGGCATCGATGCCGACCGTCGCCAACGACTGCTTGATGAAATCGGCATAGGACGCCGGCAGGAACGCGTTGTAGGCAAGCCGGAGCTTGAAGCGCGTCCCATCGGCGCCACGCGGATAGCCGGCGTCGTCGAGCAGCTTCTCCGCCAGTTTGGTATCGGGCTCGCGCGCCTTGATGCTGGGGTCATACCATTTGGGCAGCGCCGTGCTGATCGGGCTCGGCGATACCTGCGCATAGCCGTAGAGCGCGATGTCGACCAGCTTCTGCAGGTCGATTGCGTGGGCGATGGCAAGGCGCACATCGCGCTTGGTCAGGATTTCGTTCTCGTAATTGAAGAACAATTGCTGCTGTGGGCCGGAATAGGCGTAGGTGTTGGTGTCGACGACCAGAGCGGGGTTTGCCTTCAGCCGTTCGATGTCGGCCAGCGGCACGGGATTGGCGCCGATATCGATCTCGCCGGTTTCAAGAGCCGCCGAACGCGCGGCCGGGTCGAGGATGACGTGCAGGACGATGCGGTCGAGGTAGGGCCGAGGCGCGTCCCAATAATCCGGATTGCGGTCGAAGATCAGATGGCTGCCGGGCACCCATTCCTTGAGAATGAAGGGACCGGTGCCGATCGTCTGTTCGAGCTTCGGCTGTTCCGCCGGCTTGAACGTTTCGTAGACGTGCTTCGGCACAATCGGTGATTCCGAGCTGCTCAGTGCCGTGATCAGATAGGGCGCCGGCTTTGAAAGCACGATGATGGCGGTGTGCGGATCGGGCGTCTCGACCGCGGTCACGTTTTGGTAGGTGATGCGGCCGCGCGGATGCGCCTCCTTCAGCCGGAAGATGGTGAAGGCAACGTCTTCCGACGTGAAGTCCTTGCCGTCATGCCATTTGACGCTCTCGCGCAGCTTGAAGGTGTAGCGCAGGCCGTCATCGCTGATCGACCACTCCGTCGCCAGCAGCGGTTTCGGGCTGAGGTCATAGGCGAAATCAAGCAGACCTTCATTCACCTTGGGACCGATCGCCTGGCCGGTGCCCGACGAGGTGTTGATGGCAATCAGCGAGGTGGGGTCGGGATAGTAGGCCCAGTTGAGCGTGCCACCCTGGACCGGCGTTCCTTCGGCAGCGAAGGAAACCCCGGGCAATGCGAAGCTCGCACCGCCAAGCAACAGCAGCTGGTTGAAATGACGACGATTGACAGACATGGCCTTGAGCTCCGGAAAACGGCTACGATGGCATCCGGCGGCCGAACACACTCCGGCGCCTCGACGCGATGATCCCTGCCACGCCGCAAAACCGGAAGAATGATTTTCTATCGTCTGCCGAAAGCACTGCTTCGCACGACCGTTTCATTCCAGGATCTGGCAAAGCTGCTCGACGCCCAAATCAGCGCTCCGATCTTATTTCTACAAGAATTGTAGACATTACGATTTTTTAGATTTCCGTTCCCGCTGCCGCGACGCTGCGGCAAACGAAATTTTCCACCGGGCACTTTGGCGCAAAGCCCGCCCTCGTCGCGCCCGGCCTGAACGTGTTGAATGCGCTCCATGGTCGATCTCATTCGCGCAAAATCAAGGAAGCTGCGGCCGACGCTGGCGAGGCTTCCGCCGCTGACGTCGCTTCGAGCTTTTGTCGCAACCGCCCGCCACCTGAGCTTTACGCGGGCGGCCGAAGAACTCCATGTGACGCCTGCCGCCATCGGCCAGCAGATCCGCCTGCTCGAGGATCACCTCGGTCAACCGCTGTTCCATCGCAACCGTGGCGAGCTTCTGCTGACGTCGGCCGGCCAGGCGCTGATGCCCGGCCTCACCGAGGCTTTCGACGTCGTTGTCGAGTCGGTCGCGCGGATTTCCGGCGACGAGGAGGATGCGCCGATCAAAGTGTCGGTTGCGCCCTCCTTCGCCAGCAAATGGCTGATCCCGCGCCTCGACGCACTGCGCGACGCGGTACCCGGCCTAGAAGTGCTGGTCGACGCATCAACCAGGCTTGCCGACTTTGCCAGCGAAGACGTCGACTGCGTCATCCGCTACGGGTCGGGCGCCTATAGCGGCCTGCTGACGGAACGGCTGTTTTCGGAAGCGGTGCTGCCCGTCTGCAGCCCGGAATTTGCTCGCATGCACGGTCTCTATCGCGGGCCGGAGGGGCTGCGTGACGCACCGATCCTGCATGAGGACGGTCCGGAACGCGATCCAAGCTGCCCTGACTGGAAGGGCTGGCTGAGATCCAACGGCCTGTCCGGCCGCTTTGTCGAGGGCGGTATACGGCTTAGCCAATCGTCACTGGTGCTCGACGCAGCTGCTGCCGGCAAGGGCATCGGTCTCGGCAAATTCCGGCTGGCCGAGCCTGACCTCGCCGCGGGGCGTCTGGTCAGTCCATTCGGCTCACCGCAGCCGGTCGAGTTTTCCTATTATTTTGCGACGACGCCGCACAAGGCGAAGCTGGAGACGGTCGAGCGCTTTCATGGCTGGCTGAAGGCCGAGGCGCGCCAGCTCGGCGCTCTCGACGTCCCACCGCCGGCGGCGCTTCCGGCGCGCATCGCAATTATCGCGGCCGAATAGCCTCGCCGCGGTCTCGCGAGCAGGCGCGCGCCTATTTGAGCTTGAAGCCCAGGGCCTTCAGCACTTCGCCCAGGCGATCACGGCCTTTCAGCGCTACTTTGCTACCGATACGGTTCGAAACCAACTCTGTCCAGTCGACCACAGGCATCGCCTGCTCCTGCTGGAATGAACGAAGCCTCTGGTTGTAGGCTGCAAGATCGTCCGGATCGGGCTCTGATCGATAGCGCTCGCGGTACAGCACCGCAGCCTGCGGCAGTCTGGGCTTGATGTCAGTCGCAGCCAGGAGATCGGGATAGCCGACGGTCAGGCCGAACACCGCCACGGTTTCCGGCGGGAGGCCGAGTTCGCGCGCCACCTCCTGCGGATGATTGCGCATCGCGCCGATGTAGCAGGAGCCGAGCCCGAGCGCGTCGGTCGCCACCACGGCGTTCTGTGCGGCAAGTGCGGCGTCGATCACGGCCAGCAGAAAACTCTCCTGATAATCGAGCCCCTCGCCCACCCGGCCGTTTGCCTCGGCAATGGCGCGCAGCCGCGACAGGTCGGCCAGCCAGACCAGCAGCAGCGGCGCCTGCTCGATATGGCGATTGATCGCCGCCAGTTCGGCAAGCCGCGCCTTGCGCGCCGGATCCTCGACTGCGATGACGCTCCACGCCTGGAGATTGGAAGAAGTCGGCGCCGACTGGGCGGCGGCGACGATCAGTTCCAGCGTCCCTTCGGGAAGAGGCTTGGCGAGATAATTGCGGACCGAGCGATGCGAAAGGATCGCCTCGAGGGCTTCGTTCCAGGTTCCGGTATGCGCGCTTTGCGGCGCTCGATAACGCCGCCGTAGCGCCGCTTCACCACGCAGGTCAGCGTCGGAAGGGCGGATGCTGAAGGCGGCCGGCTGTGACATCGTCTTCCCTACTGGCAATCTGGCTTATCCGGTGTTCTGACGACCCCAGGTCATTCAAGAAGCGCGGCTTAGGCCCCGTTGCGCAAAAGCGGAAGCAACTGATCGCCTTGCCGCTTGATCTCGGAAAGATACGGCGTGTCCGAGAGCACGAAATGCGTGATGCCCAGATCCCGGTATCTGCCGAGCGAGCGGGCGACGTCGGCGGCCGAGCCGACCAGCCAGGTGGTGCCAGCGCCGCCGCCGCCATATTTGCCCGGCGCAGTATAGAGATTGTCGTCCAGCACCTCGCCGCGCGCGTGAAGATCGAGCAGACGCTGCTGGCCCACCGCTACCGCCCGACCGTGATCGTTCCAGCCGGCTCCCTGGCCCTTGGCCATCTCGTCGACCTTCGCCTCGGCGTCCGCCCAGGCCTGCCCAGCGGTGTCGCGGACCAGCGTGGTGACCCGCAACCCGAACTCCAGAGGCGGGAGGTCTCGGTCGAGTTCCCTGCTCAAGGCTTTGAGCCGCTCGATCCGCTCCCGGACACCGTCGAGCGGCTCACCCCAGAAGAGCTGGACATCCGCGTCGCTGGCCGACACCCGCTCCGCCGCCTCCGACGCGCCGCCGAAGTAGAGCTTGGGATGGCGACGATCGCCACGGACATGGATGCGGGGCATCACGGTAGAGCCAGTGACCTGGAAGTGCTCGCCCGCAAAGGTCACGTTCTCTTCAGTCCAAAGTCTGCGAACCAGGCGCATGAACTCTCTGGTACGGGCATAGCGATGTATCTGGTCACCTTCGCTGTCGCCATAAGCAGCAAGGTTGTCCTTGCCTGACACTATGTTGATACGCACGCGACCGGCGGTCAGCTGGTCGAGCGTGGCTACGGCGGATGCGAAGTGCGCCGGCCGCCAGTACCCCGGGCGGATCGCGATGAGCGGCTCGAAGGAGGTGGTCCGCGCGGCGAGCGAGGCCGCGACAGTAAAAGTGTCGGGCCGACCCCAGCCGGTACCGATCAGCGCGCCCTTCCAGCCGTATTCCTCAAGCGCCTTCGCGTGGCTGGTCAGCGTCTCCAGGCTGTTGTGGTCCTCGACGGCCGAGTCGCCGCGGTGACCGGGATCGACTTGGTTCGGGATGTACCAAAGAAACTCGGTATCAGCGCTCATTGTCGGGCCTGTATTTTGGCCGGGCATGAGGTCAATGGCAGGACCTTCCCCTCCGTTGTATTTTGATGACCATTCAATGGGTGGCCTCATGCAGCGCTGGCGCCTTGTGCGGCTGCGGTGCAAAGCGGCTTTCGGGTCTGGCAAGCCCGAGATGGTCGCGCAGCGTGCGCCCCTCATAGTCGGTGCGGAACAGGCCGCGCCGGCGCAGGATCGGCACCACCGTATCGACAAAGACCTCCAGTCCGGTCGGCAGCACGTCCGGCATCAGGTTGAAGCCGTCGGCGGCGCCGGCGACAAACCATCTTTCGATATCGTCGGCGATCTGCTCGGGCGTGCCGACGATGGTGCGGTGGCCGGTGCTGCCGTTCAGCGCCCGGATCAGCTGGCGAACGGTGAAATCGTTGCTGCGCGCGAGCGCGAGCGTGGCCTTGAAGAAGGTGTGGCCGCCATTGGGGGGCAGTTGAATCCCTTCTGGCAGCTTCTCGTCGAGCTTCAGCCGCTCGCGATCGATGCCGAGCACGCCGGACAGCCGGCCAAGGCTGTAGTCGAGCGGGATGCGGTCCCAGAGCTCTCCTTGCCGCCGCTCCGCTTCGGCCTCGGTGCCGCCGATGATGGTGGCTAGGCCGGCGAGGTTGAGCGGCACGCCGCCGGTGCGGCCATAGGCGACGGCACGCGCCTTAAGTTCCCGCGCATAGCCGAGCGCTTCCTCGAAAGACTGCGATGCGGAAAACACAGCTTCGGCGTGGCGGGCGGCGAGGTCCTTGCCGTCATCGGACCCGCCGGCCTGGACGACCACCGGATGCCCTTGCGGCGAACGCGGCACATTGTGCGGCCCGTGCACCGAGAAATGTGCGCCCTTGTGGTCGATGGCGTGAACCTTGGTGGCATCGACGAAGCGCCCGCTGGCGACATCACCGATGAAGGCATCGTCCTCCCAGCTGTCCCACAATGCCTTGACGATGTCAGCGAATTCCGCCGCCCGCTCGTAGCGCCGGCCATGATCGATGGCACCGTTGAGGCCGAAATTGCGGGCCGAGGCGGGATCGGCCGTGGTGACGATGTTCCAGCCGATGCGTCCGCCGCTGACATGGTCGAGCGTCGCGAAGCGCCTGGCGATATTGTAGGGCTCGTTGAAGCTGGTTGAAGCGGTGGCGATCAGGCCGATGCGCTCGGTTGCGGCGGCTACCGTCGCCAGCACGATGGTCGGCTCCAGCGACGTGATCGGACGATAGTCAATGCGGTCCGATATCGCCGCCTGGTCGGCAAGGAATACGGCGTCGAGCTTTGCGCGCTCTGCGATCTTCGCCACCTGCACATAGTGGTCAACGGTGAAGGCGGCATAGGGGTCGACGCCGTCCATCCGCCATGCCGCCGGCGAGAAGCCGGCATGCAGGATGTTGACGTTGAGATGGAGCTGCCGGCCGCTCATCGAAAGACGCCGGGCTCGGGATAAGCGCCGGTCAGATACCAGGTGCCGACAGTGCGGGTCTTGTATTCGGCAGGGTTGTGCAAGGTGTGAATGCGTGCGTTGCGCCAGAAGCGGTCGAAGCCGTATTTGCGCACTGCGGAGCGGGCACCCATCACCTCGAATATCTCGGTCGTGACTTCGAGCGCAACATCGCCTGCCAGCACATTGGCCGCGGCGACGGCAACCGCCGCCTCACCGCGTTCTTGCTCGGTCAGCGCCTTGCCGCGCGCGATCGCATGATCGATCGCCGCCGCCGCGCGATCGGCCAGCGCCGTCGCCGCCCGCGTCTTGACCCAGAGCTCGCCATACTGCCGCTTGATCCATGGATCGTCGATATGGCGCTCGACGCCGGAATACATCCACGGCCGCGAACTGTTGAGCGTATAATCTCGCGCCGCCAGCAGCGCGCCCTGGGCCGTGCCGACAAAGACATTGAGCAACACGCTCTGCTGCTGCAGCGGGCCGATGGTGCGGATTGGCAACGACGCGTCGACCCAACCGCGCACCAACTCGCTGTCGTGGATCCTGACGTCCTTGTAGGCGACCTTGCCGCTGCCGGTCTGCGTCTGGCCGATGCCGTCCCAGTCGTCGAGAACGGTGATGCCTTCGCGATTTGCGGGGATCGCCGCGAATTTCCTCTCGCCGCTGACCTCGTCTTCCCACGAGGTCGAAAGATAGTCGGCGACATGCGAGCCGGAGGCGAAGGGTTTGAAGCCGTTTACGATCGTCCACTCGCCATCTTTGCGGCCGAACAGCGTTTTGGAAAAACTGTTGCCGGTGTTGCCCCAGAACCAGTCGCCGGCAGCCGAACGCCGCAGCAGATCGGCTGAGCGCGGTTCGTCCGAATTGAGCCTGGCGGCGATCAGTGCGCTGAAATGGTAGCCGTAGATATGGCCGATCGAGCCGTCGACCTTGGCGAACTCGCGCCCGATCTTCAGCGCCGTCGAATAGGGTTCCCCGGCGCCACCGAATTCCTTGGGGATCACGATGGTGAGTAGGCCGCTTTGCTTGAGAAGACGTATCTGTTCGGTAGGCCTGCCGCCAAGCTGGTCGCGCTCGACCGCATCGCGGGCAAAGATGTCGCGCAGCTCGACCGCCTTGGCGATCCATGGATTGGACGTATCGGGATCGAAGGTCATCGTCTCACTCATGCAGCTGCGGGAAGCCGTGGCGCTCGGCAAGCAGTGCAAGAATGCGCCTGGTGTCATCGGCGAAGACCTTGCCCTTGGCCGTCGGCAAGTCGGCGGGCGGATCGCTGCCGATGATCAGCACCGGCAGCGACTGGTGCCGTTCGCCGAGCGCGTCGATCACCTTGCCTCTCGGCCTCGAAAACGGCACGCGCTCAACGTCGAGTCTGGCGGCGAGATCGGGAAAGGCTGCGAGCAATCCCTCAACCTGGTTGCAATAGGGGCAGACGAACGTCTGGCCCGGCTGATTTGGGTCGGCGAAACCCGGCTGGATGAGAAAGAGCGTGTCGCGCGCCATTGCCGGCCTATTCCGCAGCTGCCGCGGCATGCCGCGAAAAACGGTTTGCCGGTCGCTTCAGGCCGAGATTGTCGCGCAAGGTGCTGCCCTCATACTCGTCGCGGAACAGGCCACGGCGGCGCAGTTCCGGCACCACCAGCTCGATGAAATCCTTCAGGCCGCCGGGCATGATCGGCGCCATGATGTTGAAGCCGTCGGCGCCGTAATTCTCGAACCGCTCTTCCATGGTGTCGGCGATCTGTTGCGGCGTGCCGACCACCTGCCAGTGGCCGCGGGCGCCGGCGATGCGCAGATAAAGCTGCCGGATCGTCAGGTTCTCGCGCCACGCCAGATCGATCACCAGCGCTTGCCGGCTCTTGCCGGCATTGGTCTCCGGCAAATCCGGCACCGGCCCGTCGAGCGGATAGGCGCTGAGGTCGAAGCCGCCGGCCAGCGCCGAGACCAGACCGAGGCCGACTTCCGGCTGGATGAGATCCTGCAGCTGTTCGAACTTCCCCCGCGCCTCGGCTTCAGTGCGGCCGACGACCGGGAAAATGCCTGGCAGGACTTTCAGGTCATCCTCCGAGCGGCCATATTTGCCGAGCCTGCCCTTGACGTCGGCATAGAAGGCGGTGGCTTCGTCGAGCGTGATCTGCGCGGCGAAAATCGCTTCCGCGGTACGAGCCGCCAGCTCTTTGCCCGGACCCGACGCGCCGGCCTGGACCACGACCGGACGACCTTGCGGCGTTCGCGGCGTGTTCAGGGGACCACGCACCTTGAAGTGCTGGCCCTTGTGGTTCAGCACATGCAGTTTGTCCTTGTCGAAATAGCGCCCGCTTGCTCTGTCGCGCGGGAAGGCGTCATCCTCCCAGCTGTCCCACAGGCCGAGCACGACATCGGCGAATTCCTCGGCGCGGTCGTAGCGCTCGCCATGCTGGATATGCGTCTCGTGACCGAAATTGAACGCTGCCTCCGGATCGGAAGAGGTGACCAGATTCCAGCCTGCGCGCCCGCCGCTCAGATGGTCGAGCGACGCGAACTGGCGGGCCAGATTGTAGGGATCGGAAAAACTGGTCGACGCCGTGGCGATGAGGCCGATGTTCCTGGTCACAGCCGACAGTGCCGACAGCAGCGTGATCGGCTCGAACGGATAGACGCCGCTATGCGCCTTGCGGCTGGCGGCCTCGAGGTTGCTCAGCCGCGCCGCGACGCCATCGGCAAAGAAGATCGCGTCGAATTTGGCCGCTTCCGCCAGCCGGGCAAGTTCGACGTAGTCGCCGAGGCTGGTCCCCTCGCCTGCCGCTGGATGGCGCCAGGCCGCCACATGGTGACCGGTGAAGAGCAGAAACGCTCCCAGCTTGAGCTTGTCCTTGCGCCTGGCCATTTTTTTCGCCTCCTCAGCGGTACAGTCCGCCGGCCGGGAATTCCCCGGTCAGCAACCAGGTGCCGATCGTGCGCTTCTTGTATTCGGCCGGATTGTGCAGCGTGTGCGTGCGCACGTTGCGCCAGAACCTGTCGTAGCCGTTGGCCTTGGTGGCTGAGCGGGCGCCCATCACCTCGAAAACCTCGCTCGACGCGTCGAGGCCGACTTGTCCGGCGTAGACATTGGCGGTGGCGAGATCGATCGCCGTCTGCCCGCGCTGCTCCAGGGTCAACGCCTCGCCCTGGCCATAAGCGGCATCGAGGCTGCATGCTGCTATATCGGCCAGTTCGGCCGCGGCGAGCGTGCGGATATAGAGGTCGCCATATTTGCGTTGCACGAACGGATCGTCGGTATGTTTCTCATAGCCGGAATAGACCCAGGGGCGCGATTGCGAGACCGTATAGTCCCGGCCTTCGCTCAGCGCTCCTTGCGCGCTGCCGACGAACAGGTTGAGCAGGACCGCCTGCTGGAACAGTGACGTCAGCGTCTGGAACGGCGTCAGCGGCACCGCGGGCGAGCCAATCAGTTCGTCGTCGCCGACATGCACGTCCTTGAACGTCACCTTGCCGCTGCCGGTCTGCCGCTGGCCGACACCATCCCAGTCATCCTCGATGACGATGCCCTCACGGTCAGCCGGGATCGCTGCCGCTAGTCTATCCTGGCCGTCCTCCCAGGCAACCTGGATGTAGTCTGCGATGTGGGAACCGGAGGAGAACGGCCGAAAGCCGCTCAGGATCCAGCCCGTGCCGTTGCGCCTGGCCGTCGACGTCTTCGACATGGCGTTGCCGGAATTGCCCCAGACCCAGTTCTCCCTTGCCGAGCGTGTCAGCAGCCGGTCCCTCTGCGCCTGCGTGCCACGGAACAGCACGCCATTGAGCGGCAGATGATGGTATCCGTAGAGATGGGCGAGCGAGCCGTCGGTGCGGGCGAATTCGCGCACGACGCGAAGCACCGACAGCCAGGGTGCGCCCTTGCCGCCATAGCGCTTGGGAATCTGCGCCGACGGCAAACCACTTTCCTTCAGCAGGCGGATCTGTTCGACGGGCCGGCCGCCGGCCTTGTCGCGCGCCACGGCATCCCGATCGAAGATTTCGCGCAGTTCGACCGCCGTGGCGACGAACGGGTCGGAAAGGTCAGGGCTGAAGGTCATCGGCGTTTGTCCATGGAAATGCGTCTATTCCACCGCGATGGTCTGCGCCGGCCGCGAGACGGAAGCGGCATAGGCGTCTTCGCCGAACTCGGCCGGATGGCTCCCGGTTATGCGGCTCTCATGGCTGTCGAGATCGGCGAGGAAGAGATCGCGGCTGATGCGCGCGACAACGGCCGGCACATCGCGCCTGATCGACGGCACATCGCCGATCGGCAGGCCGAAACTGACAAAGCCGCCGGGATTGAAGACATGGATATTCCTCAGGAATGGCGCCTCCCCCGGCGCCTTCTCGAGAAATTCATGGCCGAGGCCGAGATAAGGATGGGCGCCGAAAAATTCATCCAGCTCTGCTTCCGGCGGCGCGTACTGGTCGCGCCATAGCCGGATGGTGGCGGCGAAATCGGCGAACTCAGGCTTGCGCGTCGGGTCGGCGAAATAGCCGGTGCCGGCGACGACGAAGTCGAACGCAAACGTCTCGCCTGCGATATCGGTGACGACCTTGCCGTCTTCGACATCCGCATTTGTCCAGGGGGCACCGAGATGGAGATGAAAATTCTGGTGCCGCACCGCCCGCTCCACCGCATCGAGCGGCGGCGTTGAACCGGCCTCGCGGAAGCGCAATGCCTGGCGCCAGCGCACCGCATCGGGCAGCCGAGGATAATTGTCATAGGCGCCGGGATAGCCGCGCACGCGGTTGATCGGCACACTGGCAATGCTGTTGCGGCGGGCAAAGAGACGCACCGATTTCGCGCCGGCCTCAAGGGCAGCTCCGGCCGCATCGAATGCCGAAGCCGCCGACCCGACGACAGCCATTGCCTTGCCCTTGAGCGAGGCAAAATCGATTGCCGCCGAACTGTGTGCGACAAGGCCCCGCGGCAAGGCGGCAAGTACCGCCGGTATCACTGGACCGCCGCTGCCGCCAAAGCCATTGGCCAGAATGATCTTGCGCGCCGTTTCGACCGATGGCGTGCCGTCGGCTTCGAGGTGGAGGCGAAAAAGCCCGCCGGCCGGCTCGATGCGAATGAGACGCGTGCCGTAACGGATGCCGATACCGAGGAACGCGCGATACCATTTCAGGTAGTTCGCCCAATCCGTCCGTGCGATGCGGTCGAATCCGGCATAGGCTTCCGCACCGTGGCGGGCTTCGTACCAGGACTGAAAGCTCAAGCCCGGCAAGCCGAGTTCCGGCCCCGGCAAGCCCTTTGGCGTTCGCAGCCGGTTCATCCGTGCATGAGTGAACCAGATGCCGGCCTTGCTTTCATCCGATGCCGCGTCGACGACAGTAACCTTGCCGATGCCGGCACGCCTCAACGCGAAGGCAAAGGTCGCCCCCGTCTGCCCACCGCCAACGATGAAGACATTGTGGTCGATGCCTTCCCGGTCCGGCACCCAGTTCTGCGGATCGGGGCCGATCAGCCGGAGCGTCTCCCGGGCGTGGTGATCTGGATCGGTCGGTAAGGCCATTTCGGTCCCGGCTGAAGTTGAGCCTCATCAAACTCCGCCTCGGTCGGCAAACAGTCCAGAAATGTTCGCTTTGATTGGCCGGTAGTTTTTTTCACTTGCATTGCAACGACGCGCTTTCACAGCCGACGAATGGGCGGCGCGTGTGGCCTCCCTGAAGCCGGGGCATCTTTTTGATATTGCAGCGGGCTCAAGCGCACTGGTCATTTTATTTCTTACGGCTCACGCGTAATGCGCCGACGCAGTCGGGCATTGGTGTCGAGCACATCAGCGGCGTCGCGTGGTCAGCGGGATCAAGCTTGATCTTGGTCGACCGACATGGGTGACGTCCGCCATCTGAAAGACGGCAGATCGCGGATACACCAGCAACGGTCCTCGCAGGATAGGACAGCGCAGCTACTCAACAGGCGTCCCAAGAGGCCCGTCGGCTACTCCATCGCAGGAACGAAAACCAGAAGAGTAGCGGACCTTTCGTGTGCAGTTTTTGCACACGATCTCTCATAACATATTGATTTTATGTGTTGATCTGTCCCATCCATCACCGGACATTGCGGAGTATCCTGGTGGAGGTGGGCGGCCGACACGATTCGAACTCTGGCGCGACAGGTGAAATGACTGCCGTTCTCAAAGTTTGTTGGCCGATAGTTGGTGCGGGTGGTCGGGCTCGAACCGACACTCCTTTCGGAACTGGATTTTGAATCCAGCGCGTCTACCAGTTTCACCACACCCGCAAGGCGCTAACTCATTTACCTCTCAACGCTCTCATGCTGCACCTACGCAGAGGGTGGCAGTTCGAGAATTAAGCGGCTCTTAACTCCTAACCCATTGACCTCCAATCCTATTACCCTGCGGGCTGACGGTAGACGCATCCTGATTTTGAGTCGAGCGCGTCTACCAATTCCGCCATAGGGGCTCAGGCCGGGCGGCCTGGATGGGCGCGGACTATACGGTTGGAGGCCTGTTCGTCAACTGGCCAAATCCCGACATCTGGGCTCGCTCAAGCCTCAGCCTTTCGATTTCGTGAAGCAGCTGCCATTGTGCAGCGCGGAAAATCTTTCTAGACAGGCGGCGCATGTCATTGAAGCGCACCTCGTCCGACGAGGTTGATGCTGGGCGCTTCCAAGTCTTGTTTGTACATGTCGTGATCCCAAGACCGCTTCTGGTTTGGGCGTGCATTAGGAGTGCCGATGCTTCGCGGACTTTACGACTGGACCTTGTCGCTGGCGGCGAGCAAATCCGCCGAATGGTGGCTGGCCTTCATCGCCTTCGTCGAGAGCTCGGTGTTCCTGGTGCCGGCCGACGTCCTCTATCTGCCGATGGCGCTGTCGCGGCCGGATCGCGCCTATCGTTACGCGCTGGTCGCCACCGTCGCCTCGGTGCTGGGCGGCATCGCCGGCTGGTTCATCGGCCATTATGCCTATGATGCGATGGCGCGGCCGATCCTCGAATTTTATGGCAAATATGACGAGTTCGAGGCGATGCGCGTCTCATCGGGTGTTGGCTTCATCATCCTGATGCTGGTCACCTCCGGCCTCGCCCATCTGCCGCCGATCAAGGTTGTGACGATCCTGTCGGGCGTCATCGGTGTTCCTTTGCTGCTGTTCATCGTGCTGGCAATCGTGGCGCGCGGTGCTCGCTTCCTGTTTCTCGCGTGGCTCTTGCGCCGCTATGGCGAGCCGATCCGCCACTTCATCGAAAAGCGCCTTGGCCAGATTGCAGGCGCCGCCGCCGCCGCCCTGATTTTGCTCTATATCGTCGTCAAATACGCCGTCTGAACGGCATCGAACCGAATGGACTGAGCCCGATGACAGCGACCGTGAATACCGATACCGGACGCCAGCGGCTGCGCACCGCCCTGTTCCTCGCTGTCGCCATGGCCGCCACGGTCGGCTCGGCGCTGGCCTTCCAGTATCTCGGCGGCTACATCCCCTGCAAGCTCTGCCTCGAGCAGCGCACGCCTTACTACGTCGGCGTGCCCTTGATGCTGCTGGCGGTGCTTGCGTCGGCTCTTCAGGCGCCAGCCTGGGTAAGCCGTGGCCTGCTGGCCATTGGCGGCCTGCTGATGCTCTACGGCGGCTATCTCGGCGTTTATCACTCCGGCGTCGAATGGGCGTGGTGGCCAGGCCCGACCGATTGCACCGCAGCCGCCGGGCCGGTGGACACCGGCGGCAAGGGCGTGCTCGATGCGCTCGACAAATTCGTCCCGCCCTCCTGCGACAAGGCGGCGCTCCGCATCCTCGGCCTGTCGCTGGCCGGCTGGAACGCCATCGCCAGCTTTGTCCTGGCAGTCGTAGCCTTCCGCAGCGCCTTCGCCCGCGACTGATTTAGCGCGACACGAGATCATCCAAGAATTCGGCAGGCTGAGTCGGGTGGAGTGATTGCCGAGAACCGAAGCGGAGCGGACATTGGTCCGTGAGCATCGGAAGCGCAGAAAATCGCTTCAGACGGCCAGCCTCCCGAATTATCGGATGATCTCACGGCTCGAGTTCGACATCCCAGTACAGATAATCCATCCAGCTTTCGTGTAGATGGTTGGGCGGGAACAGCCGGCCGTTATTATGCAAATCATGCACCGTCGGCTGGTAGGGCTTCTGCAGCGGCCACATCTTGGCGTGGGCCGGCATCATGCCGCCCTTCCTCAGATTGCAGGGCGAGCAGGCAGCGACGACATTCTCCCAGGTCGTGGCGCCGCCGCGATGGCGAGGAATGACATGGTCGAACGTCAGATCGTCCGGCGTGCCGCAATATTGGCATTGGAAACGGTCACGGAGGAAGACGTTGAAACGGGTAAACGCCGGATGCCTCGACGGCTTCACATAAGCCTTCAGGCTGACGACGCTCGGCAGCTTCATCGAAAAGGTCGGTGAAGAGACGGCGTGTTCGTATTCGGCGACGATGTTCACCCTCTCGAGGAACACCGCCTTGATGGCATCCTGCCAGGACCAGAGCGACAGGGGGTAATAGCTGAGCGGACGGTAATCCGCGTTCAGCACCAGCGCTGGAAGCCCATCCGGAGATACGGCAACCGTCACGTCGTTGACCTCCTTCACCCTAGAACCGGTCGGCGCGGATACTGTAAGCCCGACATGACAGGGATGTGAAGCGGATTGTCGATCATGCCGGGTCTCAAAAACGCATGATTTCAATGCTTTTTTGCGGATTCAGGCCGGAGGCGCGGCATCCCTGCCCTTCAATTCGCGATAATAAGCCCAGAAAAGCCGCGATGCGACACCGCGCCACGGGCTCCATGATTCGGCAAGCCGGATCAGCATTTTCTCCGGCGGACGCGGGTCGATGCCTAGTGCATGGCCGACCGCGCTCTGCAATGCAACGTCGCGCGCCGGAAAGATGTCCGGGTGTCCGGCGGCAAACAAAAGGTAGACTTCAGCCGTCCACGGGCCGATCCCCGGCACCCTGGTCATGGCCGCGATCGCCTCGCTTGCATCGAGCCGACAGAGGTGATCGAGGTCGAGCCCGTCGGCCACCGCCCGGGCGACGGCAAGCAGGCCGCGCTGTTTGGGTCGCGACAGCCCGGCCTCGCGAAAGATCACCTCGTCGGCGGCAAGTATCGCCTGCGGCGTCAGCGGATCGAGCAGTCTCGTCAGCCGGCCGAAGATGGCGTCGGCGCTCGCGCGGGACACTTGTTGCGAAACGACGATGGAAGCAAGGCTCCTGAACCCCGGCTCCGATAGCCTGAGCGGCACCTCGCCGGCCATGCCGCGCACTCTTTCCAGGCGTGGGTCGAGTAAGCATAGCCTATCCAGCCCTTGCGCAATGTCGTCGAGACTGGCGATGCGTTGCATGTCTGCTTGTTCCAAAATCAAAAGTGCCGCACGCTTCGTCACGTGTCCCTCTGGACGCACGACGCCACCGGCGCAAAGTAGCAATTGGCGAAAGCGCCACACAACCCGATTGCCGCCGGACAATGACACTGCTGACATTCCGCTTCGCGCCGAGCCCGAACGGCGAACTGCATCTCGGCCATGCCTATTCGGCGCTGCTCAATCAGAAATTGGCAAAGGCGACGGGCGGACGCCTGCTGCTGCGCATCGAGGATATCGACACGACACGCTGCACGCCGGAATTCGAGGCAGGCATTTTTCGCGACCTGAAATGGCTGAGGCTTGGCTGGGAGGAACCGGTGCGCCGCCAGTCCGAGCATTTTGCCGAATATCGGGCGATGCTCGAGCGGCTGATCGAGGAAGAACTTGTCTACCCGGCCTTCATGAGCAGAAGTGAGATCCGCGCCTTTATCGCCGACAGCGAGAAGCGTGGCCGCGACTGGCCGCGCGACCCGGACGGCGTGCCGCTCTATCCTGCCGCCGACAAGGCGTTGACGGCGAGCGAACGCAAGCGGCGCCAGGCCGAAAATGTGCCATTTGCCTGGCGGCTGGACGTCGATGCGGCAATAGCGCGCGCCGGCAAGGACCTGTCATGGGCCGAATACACGAACGAGACGCTCTCCGCGACGCGTCGTGTCGAAGCCCATCCGCAGGATTGGGGCGACGTGGTCGTGGCGCGCCGCGAAATCCCGACCAGCTATCACCTCGCCGTCACCATGGACGACGCGCTGCAGGGCGTCAGCCATGTCGTGCGCGGCCAGGATCTCTATTCCGCGACCAGCGTGCAGCGGCTGCTTCAGCAACTGCTTGGCCTGCCGCAGCCGGCCTATTTTCACCATCGCCTGATCCTCGGCCCGGACGGACGAAAACTGTCGAAGAGTCTTGGCGATACCGGCCTTGCCGCCCAGCGTAAGACGGGCGCATCGCCGGACGATGTGAGGCGGCTGGTCGGTCTCTAGCGGCGCCAAAGGCATTCCTTGAATGGAAATGAGCCTATGGATCAACGGTTTGGTTTTGCCTTCCGCTCGGAACGGCATTAGAGCAAGCGCGACAATCAGTCCTCACCGACGCGTGGCCTCCGGAAAAATGCACAGCCTCAAGCGGTTCATCCCCGCCTCTTTCGTCGTCCTGTGGGCGACCGGCTTCATCGGCGCGCGCTATGCCACGCCGTGGGCGGAGCCCTTTACCTTCCTGGCCGCGCGCTTTGTCCTGGCCGCAATCCTGCTTGTCGCTTTGATGGCCGCGCTTGGTTCGAGCCGTGCCACCCGCGACGAGGCGCTGCACGCGACCGGCGCCGGCATCCTGATGCATGGGGTCTATCTCGGCGGCGTGTTCTGGGCCATCCACCGGGGCATGCCCGCCGGGCTTTCAGCCCTGATCGTCGGCCTGCAGCCGCTGATCACGGCAGTGCTCGCCGGCAGGCTTCTCGGCGAGGCCATCCTGCCGCGCCACTGGGCCGGTCTCGGCCTCGGGCTGATCGGTGTGGTGATCGTGCTCTGGCCGAAGCTCGGCGCGCTCGGCGGCGGGGTGACGGCCGAAACACTGGGCGCCTCACTTGTCTCGGTGCTCGGCATGAGCGCCGGCACGATCTGGCAGAAGCGCTTTGCTTCCGGCGGCGATCTGGTGGCTGCCACGTTCTGGCAATATGTCGGCGGCGCATCTGTAATGGCCTTGGCCTCGCTAGCCTTCGAGACGCGAACGGTCATCGTCAATGGCGAACTGATCTTCGCCATGGCCTGGCTCGTGCTGGTGCTGTCGATCGGCGCCATCTTCCTGTTGATGGTGATGATCCGCGACGGCGAAATGTCGAAGGTCGCCTCGCTGTTTTACCTCGTGCCGGCCGTCACCGCGGTCATCGCCTGGGCATTGTTCGGTGAGCACTTGAGCCCGCTCCAGATCGCCGGCATGGCGATCGCGACGCTCGGCGTCGGGCTGGCGACGGCTCAGCCGCCGACGCGGGCACGCGCCTCTAAATAGCGGCTGATCGCGGCGTTGAGCTCGCCACCGAGGATGAAGATCGCTGATACGATGTAGAGGAAGACGACGGCGATCATGATCGAGGCGAGGCCGGCATAGGTCGTCACATAGGACGAGAAATGATCGAGATAGGCGGCGAAGATGGTCGACCCGATGAGCCAGCCGACCAGCGTGAAGATGATGCCAGGCACGATCGAAACGAAGCGGCGCTTGCCGGCTGGCAACCAGAAATGCACGGCGAACAGGCCGCCGATGATGACGACCGAGGCGATGACGTAACGCCACAGCGTGATCGTGCCCATGTAGGGCTTTATCCATTCGAAATGCGACTCGGCCAGCCGTGCCAGCAACGGCGCGAAGACCAGCAGCACGCTGATGGCCAAAAACCCGGCCGTCGCGATCAGCACGAAGATGATGCTCTGCACCCGCCGGTAGATGATGCCGCGCGTTTCCGAGACACGATAGGCCCGGTTGAGCGAGGTGCGCAGCGCCTCGATGCCGTTCGAGGCGAAATATCCGGCAAGCACGATACCGTAGGTCAACAGGTCACTGCGCCGGACGGTAAGCACGTTGAGTACCTCGCGCGCGATCGGTTTGGCGATCTGCTCGGGCCATGTGTCGAACACAAGGTGCACGGCGGTGTCGGCGAAAGCCTGCGCGCCGAAAAAACTCGCCAGCGTCGTGGCGAAGATCAGGAAAGGAAAAAGCGCCATCAGCGCGGTGATCGCCAGATGGCTGGCCATTGCCCAGCCGTCGTCGGTGTTGAAATGGCCGAGCGCGTCGTAGAGGACGCGTTTGAGGGCTACGATCTTCCGCAACAAGAACCGCGTTCCCTTCGATTGTCCCGACGCCGCGAATATGGGAAGGGTTTGCGGTAAATGACAACCCTAGGTCAAACCACCATTCCTCCCGGAGAAGAGTTGCGCACCATCATTGTCACAGGTGCCTCTTCCGGTATAGGCGCCTATTGCGCCCATGCTCTTAAGAGGGAAGGCTGGCGGGTGTTCGCAACGGCCCGAAAGCCCGAAGATATCGCCGCGCTCGAGGCCGACGGCATCGAGGCCTTTTATCTGGACTACACCGAGCCCGGATCGATCGAGGCGCTGGTGGCGTCGGTGCTGGAACGGACCGGCGGCCGGCTCGGTGCGCTCTTCAACAATGGCGCCTACGGACAACCCGGCGCCGTCGAGGACCTGCCGGTCGAGGCTTTACGGCAGCAGTTCGAAGCCAATGTCTTTGGCTGGCATGATCTCACTCGCCGCGTCGTACCGGTGATGCGCCGTCAGGGCCATGGTCGTCTCGTTCATTGCTCATCGATCCTCGGCCTCGCGCCGGTGCCTTTTCGCGGCGCCTACTCGGCATCGAAGCACGCTATCGAAGGGCTGATGCTGTCCCTCTATCAAGAACTCCGGGGTAGCGGCATCCATGTTTCGCTGATCGAGCCGGGGCCGGTGAAATCGAAGATCGCCAGCAACAGCCTTGCGTGGTTCCTGGCAAATATCGATCACGAGAATTCCGTTCATCGCCTTGCCTATGCGGCGCAACTCAAACGGCTGCGGGCCGGCGGCAGCACATCGCGGCTGAAGCCCGGGGCGGAGGTGGTTTATGCCGCCTTGCGCCATGCGCTTCTGTCGCGGCGCCCGCGCCCGCATTATGTGGTAACAGTGCCGGCCAGGATCGGTGTGATCCTTAAACGCATCCTGCCGGCTTCTGCACTCTACCGTCTGCTCGCCAAACGCGCCTGAACGCAATTCAACTGGAACACACCATGGCAACCGTCTTCAACATCCTCGCCGTTCTTGTCATGGTCGCAGTGGTGATCGTGCTGATCCGCGGCCTCATCAACATGATGCGCGGCGGCTCCAGCATGACCTCCAACAAGCTGATGCAGACGCGCGTGCTCTTGCAGTTCGTGGCCTTGGTGCTGATCATGCTGGCGGTGTATTTCACCCGTAAGTGACCCAGCACCAGCCGGGAGGTACCCCGTGGTCAAACTCAACAAGATCTACACCCGCACTGGCGACGATGGCACCACCGGTCTCGGCTCCGGCGAGCGGCGGCTGAAATCCGACCTTCGCATCGACGCCTACGGCACGGTCGACGAGGCCAATGCCTGCATCGGCATGGCCCGCATTCATACCGCGGCAGTAAATCCGGCGATCGATGCGATGCTCGGCCGCATCCAGAACGACCTTTTCGACCTCGGCGCCGATCTGGCAGTCCCCGATAATGGCAAGCCGCTCGACTACGAGCCGTTGCGCATCATCGCCTCGCAGACCGACCGCATCGAACAGGATATCGATCTCCTCAACAAGGACCTTGAGCCGCTCAAATCCTTCGTGCTCAACGGCGGTACGCCGGCAGCGGCTGCCCTTCACCTCGCCCGCACGGTGGCCCGCCGCGCCGAGCGCGTCATGGTTGCGCTGTCGCAAGATCCAGACGAGCAGGTCAACCGCGAGGGGATAAGATACATCAACCGTGTCTCGGACTTTCTGTTCGTCGCCGCACGCGCGGTCAATGACAACGGAAATGCCGACGTGCTATGGGTTCCCGGCAAGAACCGCTGAATCTGCCGGAACCGGGAGAGGCCTGATGTTTATCCCGCTTTACGACACCAACAGGCTGCGGCACATCAAGCTGCAATATGTGACCATCGGCCTGATCGCGCTCAATGTGTTGATCTACCTTATCACTACGCTTGGCGGTGAGGACTTCTCCAACGCCGCGGTGCTGGGCCTCGGCTTCATCCCGTCGGTCGTGCATGACAGCGTCGAGCTCGCTCCGCAATTCGTCGTCATTCCGGAGAGCCTGAGCTACCTGACCTATTCCTTCCTGCACGCAGATATCTTCCACCTCGGCGGCAACATGCTGTTCCTGTGGGTGTTCGGCGACAATGTCGAGGATGCACTCGGCCACATCCGCTACCTCGTCTTCTATCTGCTTTGCGCCATTGCCGGCGCTTTCTTCCAGGGTCTGGTTGCCTGGGATTCGCGGGTGCCGCTGATTGGCGCGTCGGGCGCCATCGCCGGTGTGGTCGCCGCCTATCTGATCCTTTATCCGCGGGTGAAGGTATGGGTGCTGGTCTTCGCGCGCATCCCGTTGCGCATCCCGGCCTTCATCCCGCTGATCCTGTGGATCCTGTTCCAGATCTTCATGTTCTCCCAGGGGGGCGAGGATCAGGTTTCCTGGGCCTGCCATATCGGCGGCATCATCGCTGGAGCCGTGCTGGTGCTTGTCTTGCGCAGCCGCGGCGTACCGCTACTCGCCGGCGCAGACGAGGAGCCGGCCGTGGTCGCCGGTCCGGCGCCCGTAGCCGGGGAGCCGGCGCCAAGCGACCCACAACCTGCGCAGCCGGCGCCGCGCTGGGGCCGGGGAAGCGTTTCCGGTCCGGACTGAACCGATTTGAGTGCTTCGCCGAGGATCCGAGTGCGCCTCGGATATTGACGCGCGGGGTCGCCGCAACTACGGAAGCGCCACCCTACTGGCGTGGCGAAGACCAGAATTCCGTCCGGAATGTCGGCTTTCGACAACTATGAAGAGGTGCACGCTGCTATAGCGCGCCCGACGAGCGTGAAAAGACTATCGTGAAAGAGGTGGCAGGCAAATGAAGATCCTTGTGCCCGTGAAGCGGGTTGTGGATGCGAACGTCAAGGTCCGGGTGAAGGCGGACGGTTCGGCGGTGGAACTCGCCAACGTCAAGATGGCGATGAACCCGTTCGACGAGATCGCGGTCGAAGAGGCGATCCGGCTGAAGGAAGCTGGCAAGGCCGAAGAGATCATCGTCGTGTCGATCGGGCCGCAGCAGGCACAGGAGACCTTGCGCACGGCGCTCGCCATGGGCGCTGACCGCGCCATCCTGGTCAAGACCGACGAGCAGACTGAGCCGCTGGGCGTCGCCAAGGTGCTGAAGGGCGTCGTCGAGGCAGAACAGCCCGGCCTTGTCATTCTCGGCAAGCAGGCGATCGACGACGATTCCAACCAGACCGGCCAGATGCTGGCCGCACTTCTCGGCTGGGCGCAGGGCACCTTCGCCTCCAAGATCGTGCTCGACGGTGACAAGGCCACGGTGACGCGCGAGGTCGATGGCGGCCTGCAGACGCTGGAACTGAAGATGCCGGCGATCGTCACGGCCGATTTGCGGCTGAACCAGCCACGCTACGCTTCTCTGCCCAATATCATGAAGGCCAAGAAGAAGCCGCTCGACGAGAAGAGCCCTGCCGATTACGGCGCCGACGTCAAGCCGCGGCTTAAAGTGATCAAGACCGAGGAGCCGGGCGGCCGCAAGGCGGGCGTCAAGGTCGAGAGCGTCGCCGAACTGGTAGACAAGCTGAAGAACGAAGCCGGCGTGCTCTAAGGAAATCCGATGAGGCCGGCCTGCAAACGGCCGGTTCTCCGCTTCCGGTGCTCACGTACTGAAGTACGCTCCGCTCCGGTTCTCGAAACCAACCGTTTTCGACTCGGCCTGACCGGATTTCAGGAGCCTCGAAGACGAAAGTCAGGAAAACATCATGGCTATTCTTCTGATTGCCGAACACGACAACGCTGCGCTTTCCGACCAGACCGCCAAGGCGCTTTCGGCGGCGCTCCAGATCGGTTCGGACGTGCATGTGCTGGTTGCCGGCAAAGGCGCCAAGCCGGCAGCGGACGCCGCCGCCAAGCTCAAGGGCGTCACCAAGGTACTGCTCGCCGACGCCGACGAACTGACCGAGCGTCTCGCCGAACCGCTGGCGGCACTCGTCGTTTCGCTTGCTGAGCCATACGAGACGATCATCGCGCCGGCGACCTCGTCGGGCAAGAACGTCGCGCCCCGCGTGGCGGCGCTGCTCGATGTCGCCCAGATATCTGAAATCATCGAAGTCGTGTCGCCCGACACCTTCAAGCGCCCGATCTATGCCGGCAACGCCATCCAGACGGTGCAGTCCAGTGACGCCAAGAAGGTCATCACGGTGCGTACCGCTTCCTTCCAGGCAGCGCCCGAGGGCGGTTCCGCGTCGGTCGAGACGGTCCAGGCGGCGGCCAATCCCGGCCTGTCGAGCTTTGTCGAGAACAAGCTCTCCGAGACCGACCGTCCAGAGCTGACCTCGGCCAAGATCATCATCTCGGGCGGCCGTGCGCTGGGCTCCTCCGAGAAGTTCCAGGAGGTCATCCTGCCGGTCGCCGACAAGCTCGGTGCGGCGGTTGGCGCATCTCGCGCCGCCGTCGATGCCGGCTATGCGCCGAACGACTGGCAGGTCGGCCAGACCGGCAAGGTGGTAGCGCCCGACCTTTATATTGCCGTCGGCATCTCCGGTGCCATCCAGCACCTTGCCGGCATGAAGGATTCGAAGGTGATCGTTGCCATCAACAAGGACGAGGAAGCGCCGATCTTCCAGGTCGCCGACTACGGTCTCGTCGGCGATCTCTTCGTCATTCTGCCGGAACTGCAAAAGGCGCTTTGACGCCTTCTGCCAAAGCGTATTAAATTCTGAGGGGTGGGGTAGACGAAGTCGCCCCGCCCTTTTAGTTTGCACTGCACAAAAAACGGGCCGCAAAGGCCTCGACGGGATCGGGTAATGAGCAAGATCGAGACGATCGGCATCATCGGCGCGGGCCAGATGGGTGGCGGCATCGCCCATGTGTCGGCGCTGGCGGGCTATAAGGTGCTGGTTTACGATATTTCGCCCGACCGCATCGAAAAGGGCATCGCTACGATCAGCGGCAACATGGCCCGTCAGGTCGGCTCCGGCAAACTCGAGGAAAAGCTGCGCAATGAGGCGATGGCGCGCATTTCGGCGGCACCGGCCATGGCCGACCTTGCGGGCGCCGATCTGGTGATCGAAGCAGCGACCGAGGACGAGACGGTCAAGCGCAAGATCTATGCCCAGCTCTGCCCGCAGCTCAACCCCGAGGCCATCCTGGCGACGAACACGTCATCGATCTCGATCACACGGCTGGCTTCGCAGACCGACCGGCCGGAACGCTTCATCGGCATACATTTCATGAATCCGGTTCCGGTGATGAAGCTGGTCGAACTGGTGCGCGGCATCGCCACCGAGGACCAGACCTTCGAGGCGGCAAAAACCTATGTGAAGCAGCTCGACAAGACGATCACCGTCTCGGAGGATTTCCCGGCCTTCATCGTCAACCGCATCCTGCTGCCGATGATCAACGAGGCGATCTACACGCTCTATGAAGGTGTCGGCTCGGTCGACGCCATCGATACCGCCATGAAGCTCGGCGCCAACCATCCGATGGGGCCGCTGCAGCTTGCCGATTTCATCGGGCTCGATACCTGCCTGTCGATCATGCAGGTGCTGCATGACGGGCTGTCGGATTCGAAATACCGCCCCTGCCCGCTGCTGGTCAAATATGTCGAGGCCGGCTGGCTCGGCCGCAAGACCGGGCGCGGCTTCTACGACTATCGCGGCGAGCATCCCGTTCCGACACGCTGATCGCCTCGCTACCAGCGCACAAAAAATCGTCCGCCGAGCGCCCCGAGCACGGCAAGGATGGCGACCGCGATCGTATACCAGGTGCCGACGAAAAGCGGCGAATCGTCAAAGCAATGAGCCGCATAGAAGGTCGCCGCCAGCCCGCCGGCAAGCAGGCCCGCGGCCGCACCGGCAAGCACCGGCCTTGTCGGCGCGCCATGGCGCAGCACCGCGAGAAAGACGGCAAGCGGGCCGATCCCGATCAACGGAATGAAGGTCAGGCAGATGACCATGTTCGTGCCGACCAGGCGCGTGCCCCAGTCGGACGCAGGCACGGCGAAGAGTTCGAGAATCACAGCCACAATCACCAGCAGCGGCGCGGCGACCATCCAGCTCACCGCCCGGCCGGTCGATGCACCGGGCGTCGACAGCCCACGCACCAGGACAAAGGCGCTGGCGGCAAGAGCAATCGTGAAGACGAATTTGGACAGGAACCGCATCGTGTGCATGGCGATCGCAATGTCGGGGCGCGGGCCGATCGTCAGCCAGAAAACCGCGGCCGCGATCACGATGGCCGCGCCGGCGGCAAGCCACCAGGCGGTGCCTAGCGGCAGCGCCTTGCTGCGGGCATCGGCGTCAAGCGCCTTGATGAAATCTTCGGTCCTCATGTTATTCCCGCCCCGCCCTGAACCGTTTGGCAATGGCGGCAAGCCCGCGGTGCAGTGACACCCGCACAGCCGTCTCGCTGATGCCGAATTTGGCCGCGGTCTCACCGATTGACCGGCCTTCGACCGATACGGCCGAGACGACGGAACGCTGTGCCGGCGGCAGGCTGTCGAGCGCCCGGTTGACGTCGCGCTCGCTCACCGTCTCCGATTCCGGCTCGGCAAAGGTCTCGGCGATTTCGTCGATCTCGATCTCGATCCGCCGACCGCGCCGCCGGAACGCATCGATCAGCTTGAAGCGGGCTATTGCATAGACCCAAGGCAGCACCGGCGCATCATGGCGCCAGGTGTGTCGTTTCACATGAATGGCCAGCAAGGTTTCCTGCACGACATCCTCGGGATCCACCCCGCCCTGCACGATCTTGCGCCGGGCAAAGCCACGAACGAGCGCGGCGATCCGGTGCAGAAAGTCGGCATAGGCCCTTTCGTCTCCGGCGATCGCGGCCCGCAGCAGCCGTGAAAGCTCGGCTTCGTCCTTGCCGCTCACAAGAGTTCACTCCCCGATATTCGCGTCTCGGCGCTGATTTGTTACGGGGCCGGCGAAATAATGTCCAAGGCAAATTAGCTGAGCATCACGAAAGTTTGCTCCTTTTGAGCGATTGAGTGGGTCAGCAATGTTGACTGCACCAGTCAGGTATTGGTAGGTGCAGCGTGCCAAGCCAAAGACCATCGAAATCGAGGACGACGCCATGAAATATGCTCTTTCCGCCCTTGCCGGCGCGACAGCACTTGCAATCAGCCTGATCGCCGGCCCGGCAATAGCAGAGGACGAGGGCATCGTCGTTTACAACGCCCAGCACGAAAACCTGACCAAGGCCTGGGCGGAGGGATTCACCAAGGAAACCGGCATCAAGGTTACCGTCCGCAATGGCGGCGACAGCGATTTCTCCAATCAGATCGTTGCGGAAGGCACCGCTTCGCCCGCCGATGTATTCCTGACGGAGAATTCGCCGGCCATGGCATTGGTCGAGGCGGCCGGCCTGTTCGCACCGGTCGACACCGAGACGCTGGCCCAGGTTCCGCAGGAGTACCAGCCGGCGAGCGGCAAATGGGTCGGCGTTGCCGCGCGCAGCACCGTCTTTGCCTACAACAAGACCAAGCTGAGCGCCGACCAGCTGCCCAAATCGCTGCTCGATCTCGCCGATCCGAGCTGGAAGGGCCGCTGGGCCGCTTCGCCCTCCGGCGCCGATTTCCAGGCGATCGTCAGCGCGCTTCTGCAGCTCAAGGGTGAGGCGGCGACGGCCGAATGGCTGAAGGCGATGAAGGAGAATTTTACCGCCTATAAGGGCAACAGCACGGTGATGAAGGCGGTCAATGCCGGCGAGGTCGAAGGCGGCGTGATCTATCACTATTACTACTACGGCGATCAGGCCAAGACCGGCGAGAACAGCAAGAACGTCGAGTTGCACTATTTCAAGCATCAGGATCCCGGTGCTTTCGTCTCGATTTCCGGCGGCGGCGTACTGGCCTCGAGCAAGCACCCGAAGGAAGCGCAGGCTTTCCTGAAATGGGTCACCGGCAATCGTGGCCAGGACGTGCTGAAAACAGGCGATTCGTTCGAATACGCAGTCGGCAAGGGCGCCGAGTCCAACCCGAAGCTGGTGCCGCTGGCCGATCTGCAGGCGCCGAAAGTCGACCCGACGACGCTGAACTCGAAAAAGGTGACCGACCTGATGACGGCGGCCGGCTTGCTTTAGCCGGCGTTCGTCCTAAAAGGGCAACCGACTGCGCTCCTGTGGGAATTCGCTTTCCACAGGAGCGCTCTGTTTTCAAGATGGCATTTGCCTATGACCACAAGCTACCCGCGAGATTATCCGCCGCCGATCGTTTCCGCCTCCGGGCGGAGCTGGCGCAACGTCTGATCTGATGCAATCCGCGATCGATCTCGCACGCCCAGGCTTGCCGGCCGACGCCACGGCCGTGCGGGCACGTCGTTGGTCGGTCTCATGGATTGCGTTGGCTGCCGTCTTTGTCTCGCTTTTCGCGCTGCTGCCGCTTGCCTTCATCGTCTGGGTGGCGGTGCAGACCGGCTGGGAAACGGTGGCGGCGCTGGTGTTCAGGCCGCGCGTCGGCGAACTTCTGGTCAACACCAGCCTGCTGGTGGTTCTGGCGGTGCCGATCTCGATCGTGCTGTCGGTCACGCTGGCCTGGCTGACCGAGCGCAGCGATCTGCCGGGTGCCCGCCTATGGTCCTGGCTGTCGGTGGCGCCGCTCGCCATTCCCGCCTTCGTCCACAGTTACGCCTGGATCACCATGGTGCCCAGACTGCACGGCCTGTGGGCCGGCGTGCTTGTGTCCGTCATCGCCTATTTCCCGTTCCTTTATCTGCCGGTGGCGGCGGCATTGCGACGGCTTGATCCCGCTCTCGAGGATGCAGCGGCAGCCCTTGGTCTCGGCCCGTGGCGTGTGTTCAGGCGTGTCGTGCTGCCGCAGCTCCGGCTCGCCATTTGCGGCGGCTCCCTGCTGGTCGGCCTGCATCTCCTGGCCGAATACGGGCTCTATGTCTTCATCCGCTTCGACACCTTCACCACCGCGATCGTCGACCAGTTCCAGTCGACCTTCAACGGTCCCGCCGCCAACATGCTGGCCGGCGTGCTGGTGACCTGCTGCCTTGTGCTGCTCGGGCTGGAGGTGCTGGTGCGCGGCGAGGAGCGCTATGCCCGCGTCGGTTCGGGTGCTGCGCGCCAGCAGCAGCGCACGGGCCTTGGGCGCGCCACCATTCCTTGCCTGCTGCTGCCTGCCATTACCACGCTGCTGGCGCTCGGCGTACCGTTCGCCACTATCGGCCGCTGGCTCATGGCCGGCGGCGCCGATGTCTGGCGGCTCGACGAGATCGGCCTGGCGCTTGGCCAAACGCTGTTCCTAGCAATTGCCGGCGCGCTGCTTGCCACCGTCGCGGCAATGCCGATGGCGTGGATTTCGATCCGCGCGCCGGGGCGGCTGCAACGCGTCCTGGAGGGCTGCAACTATATCGTCGGCGCGTTGCCCGGCGTTGTCATCGCCCTGGCGCTGGTCACCATCGCCGTGCGTATCGCTATGCCGCTCTACCAGACCCTGTTCACCATCCTGGTCGCCTATGCGCTGATGTTCCTGCCGCGCGCCCTGATTAGCCTCAGGGCGTCGATCGCACAGGCGCCGGTCGAGCTCGAACGCGCCGCCTCCAGCCTCGGCCGGTCGCCGCTCAAGGCGCTGTGGTCGACGACCATCCGCCTGTCGGCGCCGGGCGCCGCAGCCGGCATGGCGTTGGTCGCGCTGGGTATCATGAACGAATTGACCGCAACCCAGATGCTGGCGCCCAACGGCACCCGCACGCTGGCCATGGCGTTCTGGTCCTATAGCGGCGAGATCGACTATGCGTCGGCGGCGCCTTATGCCCTGATCATGGTGGCGATGTCGCTGCCTTTGACCTGGTTGCTCTACGTCCAGTCGAAGCGGATGGCCGGGCGATGAGCTTTCTCGAGCTGAGCGGCATCCACAAGCACTACGGGCCCGTGGCAGCACTTGCCGGCGTCGACCTCAGCGTGGCCAGCGGCAGCCGTACGGCAATCGTCGGGCCGTCCGGTTGCGGCAAGACCACCTTGCTGCGGCTGATCGCCGGCTTCGAGGCGCCGGACCAGGGCCGCATCGTGCTTGATGACGAGGTGCTGGCCGATGGCGACACGGCCGTGCCGGCGCATCGCCGCGGCATCGGGCTGGTGGCGCAGGACGGCGCTCTATTCCCGCATCTGAGCATCGCCGCCAATATCGGCTTCGGCATGGGGCGTCACGAGGAAAAGCGCAGTGAGCGCATCGCCGAGCTCGCCTATGTCGTCGGGCTGGACAAAGGTATCCTGAAGCGCCGTCCGCACGAACTCTCCGGTGGCCAGCAGCAGCGCGTCGCGCTCGCCCGCGCCATGGCCATGAAGCCGCGGCTGATGCTGCTCGACGAGCCGTTCTCGGCGCTCGACACCGGCCTGCGCGCCTCGATGCGCAAGGCCGTGGCCGAGCTCCTTGAAACCGCCGGCATCACCACCATCCTGGTCACCCACGACCAGGCCGAGGCGCTGTCATTCGCCAGCCAGGTCGCGGTGATGCGCGACGGCAAATTCTCGCAGGTCGGCACGCCGCGCGAGCTCTATTTCAAGCCGAAGGACAGGATGGTCGCCGAGTTCCTTGGCGACGCCATCGTCCTGCCGGCAAGGATCGCCGATGGCTTCGCCATCTCGCCGCTCGGCCGCATCGCTGTCGACAGCTCGGAGCGGCGCGACGTCGCCCGCATCATGCTGCGGCCGGAGCAGGTGTTGCTTAAGCGCACATCGCGTGAAGGCATGTCCGGCACGCCGGACATGCTGTTCGGCGAGGTGACAGAATCGGAGTTCGCCGGCTCGATGTGCACCATCGCGGTGCGTCTGTTGAACAGCCCCGATCCGCCCGACGCCGCCGCTATCGGCAATACGCCGTTGATCCTGCGCAAGCCGGGCATGGACGCGCCGGCGATCGGCGAGATCGTCCGGCTGACCGTGTCGGGCAAGGCGCATGTGTTTGCCTGAACGGTTTTGCGCAAGGCCGACTTCAATCGACCCGTTTGCCCGCCTGATCGAACCAATGCAGCTTTTCGGACCTGGCCACGACGCGCAATTGGTCGCCTGGCTTGGCGCTGGCGCGGCCTGAGACGCGCACGACGATGCGGTTGCCGGCTGCCACGCAATGGAGAAAGCTTTCGGCACCGACCGGTTCGACCGCTTCCACTGTTGCCGGCAGCGCGAGCGCGCCGGCCGGCGCCTCTGCCGCGAAGGTGATGTCGGCGTCCTCCGGGCGAAAGCCTAGTGTCACTGCCTTGCCCTGTCGAGGCGCCAAGCCAATCACAGTACCGTCCGCCAATACCGAGCTTGGGGAGGCCCCTGTGAGCGCCAGCAGATTCATCGGCGGTGCGCCTATGAACGAAGCGACGAAGGTCGAGGCCGGTTTCTCGTACACATCAAGCGGCGCGCCGGTCTGCTCGACCAGGCCGGCGTTCATGACGACGAGGATGTCGGCCAGCGTCATCGCCTCAAGCTGGTCGTGCGTGACATAAACCGAGGTGACGCCAAGCGAGCGCTGCAGATTCTTGATCTCGATGCGCATCTGCCCGCGCAATTTCGCATCGAGGTTGGACAGCGGTTCGTCGAACAGGAAGACCTTCGGGTTGCGCACGATGGCGCGACCCATGGCGACGCGTTGGCGCTGACCGCCGGAAAGCTCGCGCGGGCGCCGGTCGAGCAGCGCCGAAAGCTCCAGCACCTTGGCAGTCGAGCGTACCCTGCTGTCGATCTCGTCATTCGGCGTGCCGCGGTTGCGCAGGCCATAGGCCATGTTGTCATAGACCTTCATATGTGGGTAGAGCGCGTAGTTCTGGAACACCATTGCGATGTCGCGCTCGGTCGGGCCAATGGCGTTGACCACCTTGCCGTCGATGGCGACTGTACCGGCAGAAATCGTCTCCAGCCCGGCGATCATCCTCAGCAGCGTAGACTTGCCGCAGCCGGAGGGGCCGACCAGCACGCAAAGCTCCTTGTCGGGAATGGCGATGGAAACGCCCTTCACGGCCTCGACGCCGCTGGGATAGATTTTCCTGACATCCTTCAGATCCACGGTCGCCATCGGCTTCTCACTTTTCGGATTCGACCAGACCGCGCACGAACCAGCGTTGCATCAGCACGACCACCAGGATCGGCGGCACGATGGCCAGCATTGCCGTGACCATCACCAGGTGCCATTGGGTGTCGGCATCGGCGAAGGAAACCATCTTTCTCAGCGCGATGACGATGGTATTCATGTCGTTGCTGTTGGTGACGAGCAGCGGCCAAAGATACTGCGTCCAGCCATAGATGAAGAGGATCACGAACAGCGCGGCGATGTTTGTCCGCGACAGCGGCACCAGAATATCGAAAAAGAAGCGCCATGGCCCGGCACCGTCGACACGCGCCGCCTCCACCAATTCGCCCGGTATGGTCATGAAGAACTGGCGAAACAGCAGCGTTGCGGTGGCTGAGGCGATCAGCGGGACGATCAGGCCGGCATAGGTGTCGATCATGCCGAGATCGACCATCACCTTGTAGGTCGGCAGGATGCGCACCTCGACTGGAAGCATCAAGGTGATGAAGATCAGCCAGAAGAAGGTCATGCGCAGCGGAAAGCGAAAGAACACGATCGCGTAGGCCGACAGGATCGAGATGAAGATCTTTCCCACCGCAACGCCGAGCGCCATGATCATGGTGTTGAGGAGCAGCCTGCCGACGCTGACCCCGCCGATACGACCGATGCCGCCGAACAGCGCCTCGCTGTAATTGTTCCATAGCTGGCCGCCGGGCAAGAGCGGCAGGGGCGGCCTGAGGATCGTTTGCAGCGTGTGCGTCGAGGCAACGAAGGTGTAGTAGATCGGAAAAGCCACGATCAATATGCCGAGGATGAGCACGGCATGGGCGATGAAGGTGCGGAGCGGGGACTGGCCGATCATCGCTGCCCTCAGCCGTAATGGACTTTGCGTTCCACATAGCGGAACTGGATCGCTGTGAGCGCAATGACGATGGCCATCAGGATGACCGACTGCGCCGCCGAATCGCCCAGGATCAGATTGACGAAGCCGTCATTGTAGACCTTGTAGACCAGCGTCTCGGTCGTCTTGCCCGGCCCGCCGCCGGTGACGGCATGAACGATGCCGAACGTGTCGAACAGGGCATAGACGGTGTTGACGACCAGCAGGAAAAAGCTTGTCGGCGCAAGCAGCGGGAAGACGATGGTCCAGAAGCGCTTGGTTTCGCCGGCGCCGTCCATGGCCGCCGCTTCGATCAGCGTTTTCGGCACCGCCTGCAGGCCGGCGACGAAGAACAGGAAGTTGTAGCTGATCTGCTTCCAGGCAGCAGCCGACACCAGCAGGATCATGGCGTGGGTGCCGTTGAGCAGCGGGTCCCATACGATGCCGAGGCTTCTCAGCAAATAGGCCAACGAGCCGATCGAGGGATTGAACAGGAAAAGCCAAAGCATGCCGGCAATCGCCGGCGCCACGGCGTAAGGCCATATCAACAGTGTGCGGTAGAGGCCTTTGCCGCGCACGGCCTTCTCGGCCATGACCGCGAGCAGCAGGGCCACAACCATGGCAACGATCGCGGTCGCAAGAGAGAACACTACGGTGACCTTGATCGAGTTGAGGTAGGCCGGATCGGCCAGCACCTTCCGGAAATTGGCAAACCAGACGAACCTGCTCTTCAGCCCGAACGGGTCTTGCCTGAGCATCGACTGGTAAAGCGCCTGACCGGCCGGCCAGTAGAAGAAAACCAGGGTGATGGCGAGCTGTGGCGCCACCAGCAGGTAGGGCAGGATCTTGTTGGGAAATACGACGCGTGGAGACAGGCTGATTTCCCTCGCTATCCAGGTGTCGCCCACGCGAGCCCGCGTGGGCGATATTCCAACCGACTAACCGAGATAATCCCGTCAGTTCTCCAGCGCTTCCTTGATCGCGACGTTGCCGCGCGCAACCGCATTGTCGAGTGCCTGCTGGGCGGTTTGCTGGCCGGCCAGCATCTTCTCCAGCTCCTCGTTCTGGATATCGCGCACCTGCGGCAGATTCGGCAGGCGCACGCCCTTCGAGTTGTCGGTCGGCGCCTTGCCCGTCATCTGCAGGATGGGTGTCTCGCGGCCGGGGTTTTTGTCATAGAAGCCTGATTTCTTCGTCGCCTCATACGCGGCGAGCGTCACAGGCAGGTATCCCGACTTCTGGTGCAGATATTCCTGCACATCGGTCTTGGACAGATAGGCAAAGAAGGCGGCGACACCCTTGTATTCCTCGTCCGACTTGTTGCCGAACACCCACAGGCTGGCACCACCCGGCGTCGTGTTCTGTGGTGCGCCCTTGGCGTCGGTATCATACGGAAGCTGGCCGATGCCATAGTTCATGCCGGACTTGACGATATCGCCGAGGCCGCCCGACGATTCGGTGAAGATGCCGCATTCGCCGGCGAGGAATATCTGCTTGGCTTCGGAGGTGCGTCCGCCATATTTGAACGTGCCGTCCTTGGCCAGGCCAGCGAGCGCCTGGAAGTGGTTGACGAAAATCGGCGCATTGATCTTGAGTTCGACATCACCTCCAGCCAGGCCATTCTGCTGGGTGGCCCAAGGCACGTCATTCCACGCCGCGAAATTCTCCAGGTGGATCCAGGTCAGCCAGGTCGAGGTATAGCCGCAAGGGGCGGCGCCGCTCGTCTTGATCTTCTTGGCAGCTTCCCACACCTCGTTCCACGTCTTGGGCGGATTGTTCACGTCGAGGCCTGCCTTCTGGAAGATGTCCTTGTTGTAATAGAGGATCGGCGAGGAAGAGTTGTAGGGGAACGATAGCATGGTGCCGTCCGGCTTCGAATAATAGCCGACGATGCCGGGCAGATACTGGCTCTTGTCGAAAGTCATCCCGGCGCCGGTCATCACATCGGCCACCGGCTTTATCGCACCCTCGGCCGCCATCATCACGCCGGTGCCGACGTCGAACACCTGGAGGATATCGGGCGCTTGCCCGGCACGAAAGGCAGCGATGCCGGCATTCAGCGTCTCCGGATAGGTGCCCTTGAACACCGGAACGAGCTCATAGTCGCTCTGGCTGGCGTTGAAATCCTTGGAGATCTTGGCGACGACCTCGGCGTTGGCGCCGGTCATGGCGTGCCACCAGCTGATCTGCGTGACGGCGAAGGCGGAGGTGGTGGAAAGCAGGGTCACGGTGGCGGCGATACCGGCCGCAAAGCCGAAGAACTTCATGTTTCATCTCCCGTTTGTCATTGGCGAAAGGGGCACTTCCGCAAAGCCAATATGTGGCGCTGATGACAATCGGACAACGGTTTTATTGCGGATCAATGAACATCATTCCTTCCTAAAGTGCACTCGCTACTGAAACCGGGCGCCAGAAATCACATCACCGTCTTTTTGGGCGCAGCGGCGTCGGTTTTCCCCCGAAAAGACCCGCCGCATGGCCCACGGGTTAACCATTCGTTAAAATCTCCAAGAGCTAATCAGTCACACCTCCCCTGTTAATTTTGGCAGACCGAGTGAACCAGGATGCTGACGGTCTATAATTGTATTGTAAGTCAGCACGATCCGAGACTGGTTGCGCTTGCCGCACTCATCTGTGGAATTTCTTGCTTCTCGGCGGTTAATCTCCTTAAGCATGTCGGCCGATCGACCGAGCGAAACCGGCTTGTCTGGCTGATGATCGCCGCGGCCTCGACCGGGTTCGGCATATGGGCGACGCATTTCATCGCCATGACCGCGTTTACGCCGGGAATACCGAATGCATACAATCCGGGATTGTCCGCCTTTTCGCTTGCCGCCGCCATTATCATGACCGCGCTTGGGATGTGGGTCGCCACCTTGCGCCGCGGCATCGACCATTTCCTCGTCGGTGGCGCCATTCTGGGCGGCGCCATCGCGACGATGCACTACATCGGCATGGCAGCTTTCGAGGTCGAAGGCCGGGTCGCATGGAACCTGCTCCTTGTCGCGATATCGCTTCTGGCCGGCGTGACCCTCGCGGCACTGGCGCTCCTTGTCGTCTTGCGCCGTCCGTCAGCGCTCGCGACTTTCGGCGGCGCCGCGCTTTTGACGCTGGCGATTTGCAGCTTGCATTTCATCGCGATGGCTGCGGTGTCGATCATTCCGGATTCCTCGATTGAAATATCCGAACATTCCATCGAGCCCATTTCCCAGGCCTTTGCCGCAGCGGTCGCCAGCCTGATAATCCTTGTGCTATCGGGTGCCGCGCTGTGGATCGACCTGCGCTTTCGCCGCCAGAAGCTCGAGGCCGATCGCATGCACGATCTCGCCAATGCGGCGGTGGAAGGTCTGATCGTTTGCGATGGCACCCGCATTGTCAGCGCCAATGACAGTATGGCGAAGCTGACCGGAACAGCGACAGCCACCCTGAACACGATGCAATTCGGCGAGCTTTTCGACGGACAGAGCGCAGCCGATATGTCCGGCTTCGGCGAACAGGCGCAGGAAGCGAAGGTAAGGGGCAGCGACGGGGCGAGAATTCCTGTCGAGCTGATCGCCAGGAAAATCACCTACTGCGGCAGGCCTCATACGGTGCTTGCCGTTCGCGACATCCGTGAGCGCAAGAAGGCAGAACAAGAGATCCTCCGCCTCGCGCATTTCGATCCGCTTACCGGGCTTGCCAATCGGCGGAGCTTTTCTTCCCGGCTGGAAGCAGAATTCGCCTCAATGGATCGTGGCGGCAAGGATGGACATCTGGCGCTCCTGCTGCTTGACCTCGACCGGTTCAAGCAAGTCAACGACCTCTATGGCCACGGGGCCGGCGATGCTATGCTGCAGAAGCTGGCGCACTGCATTTCCGGCATCCCGCGCCACGGACAGATGCTCGCGCGTCTCGGCGGCGATGAATTTGCCATCATAGCTCCGAACCTCCCCGACCCCCTGGCCGCAGGCCGGATAGCCGAGGACTTGCTGGCGGCGATCCGGGAGGAAAACAGGGTTTCGGTCGGCTCCGGCCTCGTCTCGGCCAGCATCGGCATCGCCTTCTTTCCGCTGGATGCCGAAGACCAGGCCGGCCTGATCAGCCATGCCGACACGGCACTCCATCGCGCCAAAACCGAAGGCAGGGACACTTATCGGTTTTTCGAGATAGCCATGGGCACCGCGGCCCGCGACAAGCGCGTGATGGAGCATGAATTGCGCCAGGCGATCGCCCGCAAGGAGTTCCACCTCGTCTATCAGCCGCAGAAGGAGATCCGCGGCGGCAGGATGATCGGCTTCGAAGCCCTGGTCCGTTGGCAGCACCCTGAGCGGGGTGACATTTCTCCGGCCGTTTTCATCCCCGTGGCCGAGGACAGTGGCGCTATCGCGCAGATCGGCGACTGGGTGCTGACGACGGCTTGTAACGATGCTGTTCGCTGGACAAACCCGCTGATGGTCGCCGTCAACGTCTCCGCCGTGCAACTTCACAATCCGAATTTCAGCCGCAAGGTGCACGACGCATTGACGAGATCCGGCCTGGCCCCCGGCAGGCTCGAACTGGAGATCACCGAAACGGCCCTGGTGAAGGACATGCCGCGCGCGCTGGCAACCTTGAGGCAGGTCAAGGCGCTTGGCGTGCATGTGGCGATGGACGATTTTGGCACCGGCTATTCTTCGCTGTCCAACCTCAGCGCCTTTCCCTTCGACAAGATCAAGATCGACGGGTCGTTCATCAAATCGGTCGACAAGAACGCCCAGTTCGCGGCGATCGTTCGCGCCGTGCTGGGGCTTGGACGCGGTCTCGGCCTACCGGTTCTGGCAGAAGGCATCGAGACGCCGGGTGAATTGCAGTTCCTAGACGCCGAGGCTTGCGAGATCGGGCAAGGCTACTACCTCGGCAAACCGGCTCCGATCGAGACATTCGGGGAACTGACGGGCGTGGCCGCTCCGGCAATCCGCACCGCCAGCCGACGCGGCGCAAGCATTGCCGTGCTCAAGCCGCGCCTGCGCACGGTCTGAGCCTATCCCGGCTGAAGCGCCGCCTCGACCAGACGCTTGGCATCCGGCCCCGACCATTCGGCCGGGCCATTCATATGGGCGATCAGGCAGCCTTGCCCATCGATCAGCATGGTGACCGGCAGACCGAGCGCCAGGCCGCGCGTCTTGACGTCGTTGAACAGCGCCATCGTGGCATCGCGATAGTAGCCGAGCGACTTGACGCCGGTGTCCTCCAGGAACTTCTTCGGTTTGGCATCGTCGCCGGCATCGACGTTGACGGCAACAACCTGAAACGCATCGCTGCCCATCTCCTTCTGCAGCGCATCGAGCGCGGGCATTTCGGCGCGGCAAGGTGCGCACCATGTCGCCCACAGATTGAGCAGCACCGTCTTGCCGGCATGATCGGCGATCGTCGTCGGCTTGCCGTCGGGGCCGTTGAAGGCAAGGCTTTTCAGCGATTGCGGCGGATCCGCCGGCAAAAGCGCGGCAACCTGGCCGGTGGCAGCGGCGGCGATCTTCTTGGCACGGTCGGTCTTGGCGGCGCAGGCGACGTCGTCCTTGCCGCCGCCGGCGGCCACTTGCGCGGGCGCCTTGTTGCCAGAACTGCTTTCCCTGACATATACCGCGACCGCGCCGGCCAGCACGCCCGCAACCAAAGCGGCGAGGATGAGACGCAAAGCCGGGAAAAATCTATTGCCGTCTGCCATTTTTCAAAAACTGCTCCGGAGCACGGGTTATAGCGATGAACGACAAGAAGGCCAGCAACCAGATGTGGGGCGGACGTTTTGCCTCGGGTCCGGCCGCAATCATGGAAGCGATCAACGCATCGATCTCGTTCGACCGCAAACTCTATGCGCAAGATATTCGCGGCTCGATCGCCCATAGCCAGATGCTGGCGCAAACGGGCATTATTTCGGCGGCCGACCAAAAAAAAATCGCTCACGGGCTGAACACGATCCTGGCAGAGATCGAGGCTGGTACATTTGAGTTTTCGACCAGGCTGGAAGACATCCACATGAATGTCGAGGCCCGTCTGGCCGAGCTGATCGGCCCCGCCGCTGGCCGCCTGCATACCGCCCGCTCGCGCAACGACCAGGTGGCGGTCGACCTCAGGCTGTGGGTCAAGGACGAGTGCTTTCGCGTCACCGAGGCGCTGAAGGGCCTGATCACGGCGTTCCTGGATCGGGCCGAGGAGCATGCGGCAACGGTGATGCCGGGCTTCACCCACATGCAGGCGGCGCAGCCGGTGACCTTCGGCCACCACTGCATGGCTTATGTCGAGATGTTTGCACGCGACCTGTCGCGCGTCCGCGATGCGATTGAGCGGATGGATGAAAGCCCGCTCGGCGCCGCCGCCCTCGCCGGCACCAGCTTTCCCATCGACCGGCACCAGACGGCGAAGGCGCTTGGCTTCCGCGAGCCGATGCGCAATTCGCTCGACAGTGTTTCGGACCGCGATTTCGCGCTCGAGTTCCTGGGCTTGGCGGCGATCTGCGCGACGCATCTGTCGCGGCTGGCCGAAGAGATCATCATCTGGTCGACGCCGCAATTCGGCTTCGTCAGGCTATCGGATAGTTTCTCGACGGGTTCGTCGATCATGCCGCAGAAGAAGAACCCGGACGCTGCCGAACTGGTGCGCGGCAAGACCGGCCGCGTCACCGGCCATCTCGTCGGCCTGCTGACGGTGATGAAGGGCATGCCGCTGACCTATGGCAAGGACATGCAGGAAGACAAGGAATCCGTCTTCGACGCGGCCGAGACGCTCGACCTGATGCTGGCGGCGATGACCGGCATGGTGCGCGATATGACGGTGAACACTGCCGCGATGAAGAATGCGGCCGGCGCCGGCTATTCGACTGCGACCGACCTCGCCGACTGGCTGGTGCGCACGCTCGGCCTGCCGTTCCGCGAGGCGCACCATATCACTGGTCGGGCGGTGGCGCTGGCCGAGGAGAAGAAGGTCGGGCTCGACAGGCTTTCGCTGGAGGATCTGCAGTCCATTCACCCCGGTATCGGCGCCGACGTGTTTTCGGTTCTTGCCGTGCAGAATTCTGTAAAGAGCCGCACGAGCTTCGGCGGCACCGCGCCGTCCGAGGTGCGCAAGCAGATCCGCTACTGGAAAAAGCGGCTCGCCAAGGCGTAAGACGCGGGGTGCAATGGCCGCAAAACTCGGCTAGAAGCGGCTGCGGGCAACAGTTTCGGACGGATGGCACGATGACCGGAAGCAGGATTTTGGTGACGCTGACGCTGCTGGCGGCAATGGCCACCGTTGCGGCCTGCGGCAGGAAGGCTGCGCTCGACACGCCGTACGCGGCAGCCGTGCAGGCCCGCAAGGACGCCGAGAAGGTCAAGCAACCCTTGCCGCCGGAGCCGGAAAAACCTGTCGAGGACAAGAAATTCATCCTCGACCCGCTGCTCTGATTTCGGACCAATCTCGTGAACCATTTCGACTACCGCGACGGCGCGCTGCATGCCGAGGACGTGGCGATATCAGACATCGCCGCCAGCGTCGGCACGCCGTTCTACTGTTATTCGACGGCGACGCTGACCAGGCATTTTCGCGTCTTCACCGAGGCCTTTGCCGGGCTCGATGCTCTCGTCTGCTATGCCATGAAGGCGAATTCCAACCAGGCCGTGCTTAGGGTGCTGGCAAGGCTCGGCGCCGGCGCCGACGTGGTCTCGGAGGGCGAATTGCGCCGCGCTTTGGCGGCCGGCATCCCGGCAAGCAAGATCCTGTTTTCGGGCGTCGGCAAGACCGCGCACGAAATGGATTCTGCGCTCTCGGCCGGCATTCTCTGTTTCAACGTCGAATCCGAACCGGAGCTGGAGCTGCTGTCGGCCCGCGCCACCGCGCTGGGCAAGATCGCGCCGATCTCGCTGCGCATCAACCCGGATGTCGACGCCAGGACGCACAAGAAGATTTCGACTGGGAAGGCCGAGAACAAGTTCGGCATTCCGTGGCAGCATGCGCGGAAGGTCTATGCGCGCGCGGCTGAGCTGACGGGCATCAAGGTCACCGGCATAGACACCCATATCGGCAGCCAGATCACCGAATTGCAGCCCTTCGACGACGCCTTTGCGCTGCTGGTGGAGCTGGTCGGCGCCTTGCGCTCCGACGGTCATGCCATCGAGCACATCGATGTCGGCGGCGGCCTTGGCATTCCCTACCGCGTCGACAACAACCCGCCGCCTTTGCCCGATGCCTATGCCCGGATCGTCAGGAAACATGTTGCCAAACTTGGGCTGAAGGTAATGTTCGAGCCAGGCCGGCTGATCGTCGGGAATGCCGGCATCCTGGTGTCGGAAGTAATCTTCGTGAAGGAGGGCGACGCCAAGAACTTCCTCGTCGTCGACGCCGCGATGAACGACCTGATCCGGCCGACGCTTTACGACGCTTTTCACGACATCAAGCCGGTGGCGCAGCAGCCGGCCGCTGCACCACGCATGAAGGTCGACGTCGTCGGCCCGGTTTGCGAGACCGGCGACTATCTCGGGCTCGACCGTGACCTGCCCCGGCTGAAATCCGGCGACCTGATCGCTGTCTCCACCGCCGGCGCCTATGGCGCCGTTCAGGCCGGCACCTACAATACCAGGCTGCTGGTACCGGAAGTGCTGGTCGACGGCGACCGCTTCCACGTTGTGCGTCCGCGCCAGACCTATGACGAGCTGATCGGACTGGACTCGGTGCCGGACTGGTTGGAGTAGAACTCTGCAGCTACAGCCGGTGCTGAATGAGCGCCCTGATTTCGGCGATTCTGTCCTCATTCCGGCGATAGAATATCCACTGCTTGATGCGCTTGCTGCGCAAAAGCCCTGCCTGGGTGAGCACGCGCATATGCTCGCTGAGCGTAGCCTGGGTGATCCCCAGCCTCTCCGCCATCAGCAGCGCGCAGACGCCGTCCTCGACCAGATCGCCGTCCGTCTGCGGCGGAAAATGCGCCCGCGGGTCCTTGAGCCAATCGAGGATCTGGAGCCTGCGCTCGTTGGCAATCGCTTTGAAAACGTCGACCTCTTGCATTTAGGCACTTTGCCAAGTTACTAAGTAATGTCAACTCTGGGAGTGAAAGCATGCTGCACGGCCACACGATCACACGCGAGCGCATTGCGGCGATAGAACCCCGCATCCGGCCCTTCGTGCGCCACACGCCGGTGCTGCGCGTCGACATGGCCGATTTCGGCCGCCCGCCCCTGCCTGTCGACCTGAAGCTTGAGTGCTTGCAGCATTCCGGCTCGTTCAAGGCACGTGGTGCGTTCACCAATCTCCTCGAACGGCCGGTTCCTGCGGCCGGCGTCGTCGCCGCGTCGGGCGGCAACCACGGTGCCGCCGTCGCCTATGCCGCCATGCGGCTCGGCCACAAGGCGACCATCTTTGTTCCCGAAGTGAGCCCGCAGGCCAAGCTGGACCGCATCCGCGGCTACGGCGCCGAGTTGATCGTCGGCGGCGCCCGTTATGCCGAGGCGCTGGCCGCCAGCGAGAGCTTCGCCGAAAGATCCGGCGCGCTGCAGATCCACGCCTTCAACCAGGAGGAGACGCTGGTCGGGCAAGGCACGCTCGGCCTCGAGATCGAGGCCGACCTGCCGAAGCTCGACACCCTGCTGGTCGCCGTCGGCGGCGGCGGGCTGGTCGGCGGCATCGCTGCCTGGTTTTCCGGCCGCATCAGGATAATCGCGGTCGAGCCGGAGGGTGCGCCGACGCTTCATCGCGCCTTCGAGGCGGGCCGACCCGTCGACGCGCCGGCTGAGGGCATCGCCGCCGATTCGCTCGCGCCAAAGCGTGTCGGCGAAATGATGTTTCCTATCGCCGAGGCATTCGTCGAGCGCTCGATCCTGGTCGGCGACGACGACATTATCGCCGCCCAGGCGGCGCTGTGGGACCGCGTGCGAATCATCTCCGAGCCGGGCGGTGCGGCCGCCTTCGCGGCGCTCCTGTCCGGCCGCTACGCACCGGCTGCAGGCGAGCGCGTTGCCGTACTGGTCTGCGGCGCAAACGCCAATCCGGCGAAATTCTGACAATATCCGGGGCATTATTGTTCACGTTTTGGGGAACCGCCTCGCCTTCGCCGTGTTTGTTGGTATCCTTAGGGCGATGTGCATCCGCTTGGACGCACGGAGTACGCGCTAAGATTTTAGGTCTTCGCATCGTGCTTCCCGAAAATCGACTTTTCGGGCCCATGCGATAGATTCGTGAGGCCTGGGCTATCCCGCCCGGCCAGGAAGGGCCGATGACACAACGACCCATTTTCACCAGCGATCGCAGTCTGGCCAGGCGCCTTGCCTTGAGCCGGCTGGGGACGCAGGTCTCGATAATCGTCGAACGCGGCTGGCCATTGCTGCTGCCACTGATCATCGTCGCCAGCCTGTTCCTCAGCATTTCGTGGCTCGGCCTGTTCCCATTTTTGCCCGATCTGGCGCGGATCGGTCTTATCACGGCATTCGGCGTCGCAGCGCTTGCCGCACTCTATCCACTGCGTTTCTTCCGCACGCCATCCAGTGCCGAGGTCGACCGCCGCATCGAGGCGGCCAACCGATTGCTGCACAGCCCGGTGCAGGTCCAGACCGATCGCCCGAGCGGCAAGGAAAGCATTTTTTCGCAAGCCCTGTGGCGCGAGCATCAGCGGCGCATGGCGGACCGGCTGGGCGAGCTTGGCGGCGACGTGCCGCGCACACGCGTGCCGGAACGCGACGCGTGGGCGCTGCGCGCCGTTGCCGCGCTTTTGTTGGTCACTGCCTTTGCCTTCTCCTTTGGGCCATCGGGCGGCAGGCTGAGCGACGGTTTTGTTGCCCGTGCCGCCCGCGACGTCGTGCCGCCGCGCATTGATGCCTGGGTGACGCCGCCGGCCTATACCGGCAGGCCGCCGGTATTCCTGAACGCCCCGGTCCTGGCCAACAACGCCACTCAAGCGCCGCCGACCTTCACGGTTCCGGAGGGCAGCGATGTGTCGCTGCGCGTCACCGGCGGTTCGGGCGAGGAAACGCTGAGCTACGCCGACACCGGCGGCAACACCCGCGCCATCGATCCGACCGGGCCGCAAGCCGCCAAGACTGAGGCAAGTCCGGCACCGCCTTCCACCGTGCGCCAGTTCAGCGGCAAGTTAACGGCCGACGGCACGCTGACGCTGCAGTCCAGCGACGGCGAGCTCGGCCGCTGGGCCTTCGCCATAATTCCCGACAAGCCGCCGCAGATCCGCTTTGTCGGCGAGCCGAAGCGCGCCGTCAACGGCGCCTTCGAACTCAACTACCAGATCGACGACGACTATGGCGCGGCCTCCGCCAAGGCGGTTTTCGCATTGGCCGATCCGCAAGTGCCCAACGCGCATCCGCTCTATGGCCCGCCGGAAATGCCGCTGACGTTGCCGCGCCGCGGCGGCAAGGCCAATGCCGCTAAGACGACGAAGGATCTGACCGACCATGTCTGGGCCGGTGGCAACGTCAAGCTGTCGCTTGTCGTCACCGACGGTGCCGGACACACGGCGACCAGCGAAACCAAGACGCTGGTGATGCCGGAGCGGCCATTCTCCAACCCGTTGGCGCGGGCTGTGGTCGAGCAGCGCCGCATGCTGGCGCTCGACGCCTATGCCAAGGACCGCGTGCTCGACCTGATGGATGCGATCACGCTCAGGCCCGAAGACACGTTCGACAACATGACGCACTATCTCGCCATCATGAGCGCCCGCACCCGGCTGAAGATGGCCGACAGCGACGACCAGTTGCGCGACGAGGTCGCTTACCTCTGGGAGATCGCGCTCGGTATCGAGGAAGGCAATCTTTCGGCGGCCGAGAAGCGGCTGCGTCAGGCGCAGCAGGCGCTGCAGGACGCGATCAAGAACGGCGCCAGCGACCAAGAGATCGAGAAGGCGATGAAGGAACTGCGCGAGGCGATGAATCAGTTCCTGCAGGAATTCGCGGCGCGGGCGCAGCAGAATCCGAATGCGCCACAGATGCAGCAGAACGGCCAGGAACTGCGCCAGAGCGACATCGACCGCATGATGGACCAGATCGAGAACCTGGCGAAATCCGGCAATCGCGACCAGGCGCAGCAATTGCTGTCGGAGCTGCAGGACATGATGAACAATCTGCAGGCAGGCCGCCAGCAACAGGGCGGTCAGCAGGACAGCGAGATGCGCCAGCAGATGGACAAGCTGGGCGAAATCATGCGGCGCCAGCAGGAGATGATGAACGACACTTTCCGCATGGACCAGATGCAGCGCGGCCAGCAACAGCGCGGGCAGAACCGCGACGAGCAGCTCGGCGAGAACAGTGAGCCAGGCCCGATGGGCGAAGAGGGCAAGCCCGGCCCAGGTGACGACCGCGATCCGCTCGGCCGGCCGAACCCGATGACGCCGCAGGAATTTGCTGACGCGCTGAAGCAATTGCAGGAAGGCCAGGGCAAGCTGCAGAGCGAGCTCGATCAATTGAGGAAGAGCCTCGAAGGCATGGGCCTCGACCCCAATGAGGGGTTTGGCGAGGCCGGCAAATCCATGGGCAATGCCGAACAGGCGCTCGGCGAGGGCGAAGGCGACCAGGCCGTCGGTCACCAGGGCCGCGCATTGGAAGCCTTGCGCAGGGGCGCCAAGGACATGATGAAGCAACTGCAGGCGATGCAAGGCGACCAAGGCGGCAACGGCCAGGGCGGACGCCAGCAGAATGCCGACCGTGACCCGCTCGGGCGGCCCCGCACCAGCGAGGGTCCCGATGACGGAAGTTCGGTGAGAGTGCCTGACGAGATCGATGTGCAGCGTGCCCGCCAGATCCTCGAAGCGATCCGCAAGCGGCTCGGCAACGCACTCAGCCCCGATATCGAGCGCAGCTATCTGGAGCGGTTGCTGGAGCTGAAGTAAGGCTGCCCCCAATATTCGGAAGATCGCCGTGCGGTCCGTGGAGGCCGCCACCGCCGGACTGAGCGGCACGTTTTAACGGTTGGTGAACGCCTCGCGGATCGCCTCTTCCATGCCGTCGATGGCCTCGCCGGAAGCGTTCGGATTGCGCCGCAGCACCACGTTCGAGGAATCGATGTCGCCGAACCCGTCGGCGGCCGTAAGCTCGCGGCAGCCGGCCGGGATGTTGCTGCGCGAGATCGGCGCAATCGCCAACCCGGAGGTGACGGCGAGCCGCAGGCCGCCATTGGTATCGCTGGTATAGGCGACACGATAGGCGAGACCGCGCTGTTCCAGCGACTTTATGGCGAAATCCTTGCACCAACCGGCACGGTTGTAGAGCGCGATCGGCACCGGCCGCTCCTCATGCATGTGATGCAGCTCCGACGTCACCCATACGGTCGGGTCATGCATCAGCACCTCACCGCCTGACAGATCCTGCCATTCGAACACCACCGCCAGATCGAGCTCGCCGGCGGCGAGCGCCGCGATCTGCGCACCGGAATGCGCGTAGCGGACGGTGATGTCGACCTGAGGATGGCGCTTGGCAAAGGCGCCGAGTGCCCGCGACAAGATCGCGTGGCCATATTCCTCCGGGATTCCGATGCGCACCGGCCCGCCAAGCGGCGCCGCGACCATCGATGCCGCCGTCTCGTCGAGCAGTGAAACGATGCGCCTGGCGTTGGCGATGAGTTCGCCGCCGCGCTGCGTCAACACTACACCGCGCGATCCGCGCTCGAACAGGCTGTCGCCGATCATGCCTTCGAGCCTCTTCATCTGCATCGAGACCGCCGACTGGGTGCGGCCGGCCCGCTCCGCCGCTTTGGTGAAATTGCCGGTGTCGGCGACCGCCACGAAGGTGCGCAACAGGTCGCTGTCGAGATTGGGTCGCATGTGCCCGTCATAAGAAAATCTGATTGCTGGCATCATTCCAATTCGTTTGCAACATGTCAAACGGCGGACGATAGTCGCCTTACCCATTGGATATGCGGCCGCGAAATCGGCTGCGGACCAATCAAAAGTCCTCACTCGTACCCGCTGCCCGAAACGGTGGCGGGTTCTTTTTACCTGGATGCAGGCCTGCTTTCGGCCGCGCACGCGGGAGACAGGAGCGCCTATGCAGAATCGGCTTGTGCTCGGCATCCTCAGCCTCTGTCTCGGCGTGCTGGTCTTTTCGCTGCAGGACCCGCTGGTCAAGGCGGTGTCGAGCCACTATCCGGTCACCGAGGTGATGGCGATCCGCTCGATCGTCGCCCTGCCGATCCTGGTTTTCCTCGTCCACGCCGATGTCGGATTGCAGGCGATCCTGTCGAAGCGGTTCGGCATGCTGACGATGCGCGCCTTCATCCAGTTCACCTCCTACACGGCCTACTATCTGGCAATCGCCGCCCTGCCGCTGGCTGACGCGGTGGCGCTCTATTTCATGGCGCCGCTGTTCATCATGGCGCTGGCCGGCCCCTATCTCGGCGAACGCGTGTCCTGGCAGGCGCTCGCCACCGTCCTGGTCGGCATGCTCGGCGTGCTGGTGATGGTGCGCCCGGGCGCCGGCTTGTTCGACTGGGCAGCGCTGCTGTCGCTAGGTTCGGCTCTGCTCTACGGTTTCTCGCAGCTGATGGCACGCAAGATCGGCGACACCGAATCCTCGACTGTCATGGCGTTCTATCAGAACGGCGCCTATCTGGTCGGCGCCGCCTTGGTGGCGGCATTGTTTTGGCTGGCAGGCATTGACCACGCCGTGCATCCGAGCCTCGAATTCCTCGTCCGGCCATGGGTCTGGCCGGCGACGCCGGACCTCCTCAAGATGGGGGCATGCGGCTTCGTTGCCTCGGCCGGCATGATCCTGTTGTCGCAGGCCTACCGGCTGGCGCCCGCCAACAGCGTCGCCACCTTCGAATACACCGGTATCATCTGGTCGCCGCTATGGGGTTTTCTGTTCTTTGCCGAGGTGCCGCGACCAGCGACGGCGGCCGGCGCAGCCCTCATCATCGGCGCCGGGCTTTTTGCGCTCAATGCCGGCCGGCACCGGAGCGGCGTGCCAGCCAATACGGCGACCTGCGACCCTGCCTGAAGGCGGTCGGCCTTGGACTTAGGCGAAGCAGGCGAGCGCCTGTTCGACGCGGGCGCGGATTTCAGCCAGCGTGAACGGCTTTTGCACGACGTCGAGAATAATGCCGTCCAATTCGTCGGCGCGCTCGCGCTGGTCGGCATAGCCGGTCATCAGCATGATCTTCATCGCCGGGAACAGCGCCGCTGCCGCCTTGGCCATCTCGATGCCGTCCATCTCCGGCATGCGGATGTCGGACAGCACAAGGTCATAGCTCCCTTGCGCCGCCCGGATCAGAGAAAGGCCGTGTGCGCCGTCCGCGGCGACAGTGACATTATGCCCGGCGCGCTCGAGCGCGCGAGCGGCGAGAGTGCGGACGGATTCATCGTCCTCGACGATCAGGAGATTTGCCATGGGCAGGATATTTGGCGAGGAAAAGTTGATGTTTCCTGAAAGCCAGGAAGGCCATGAGGCCTTTTCAAAATTCGCTCCGCCGAGTCATATGACGTGGTTTTCGAGACCCGGAGCGGACGTTCGAGTCCGTGAGCACCGGAAGCGCAGAAAACCGCGTCAGATGACCGCCGGAGTAGAATTTTCAAAAGGCCTCAGGCGTCGCCCTTGACGATGCCGACGAACGGCAATTCGCGAAACGCGTGGGCGACGTCCATGCCATAACCGACGACGAAATAATCGGGGCAGTCAAAGCCGACATAGTCGGCGTTGAGCGTGGTCTGGCGGCGCATGCGCTTGTCGAGCAGCACGGCGATGGCACAGCTCCTTGCGCCGCGCGACAGCATGAGGTCGCGGGTGAAACTCAGCGTCTTGCCGGATTCCAGAATGTCATCGATCAAAAGCACATCGCGACCGGCGACCTCGTTGTCGATGTCGCGCAGCACCCTCACCTCACCGCTGGTCGTGCCGGCGCCATAGCTGGAGATGAAGATGAACTCGACCTCCGGCGACAGGCCGACATCGTGCATGGCACGGATAAGATCGGCGGCGAAGATGAACGATCCCTTCAGCACCGAGATTACCAGAAGGTCGTGGTAGTCGTGCCCGGCGATCTCCTTGGCAAGTTCCAGGTTCCGCCGCGCGATGGCGGACGCCGAAAACAGGACTTCGATTTCCTTGCCGCGCACAACTGGCATTGGCTGCCCTTCCAGAATGATCGCCTTTGTAGGCGAAGCCGACCGAAACGGTCTTCAACCCGTTTCTAGGCATGTCGTGCCGTCTGGCAAGGCCAAATCTTTCGCAGGGCACCCGCGAACGGTCGGATGTCCCACCGTCGCGAATCGTTTATCTGGTGACCTGTTGATTTTCTGGCGCCGCTCTAACGAACCAGCGCATGGCCGCCCGAAATCCAGAAGGCGGCAAAGACGGCACCGACGCCGACAATCCAGAAGATCGGCCCACCATGCACCCACAACGGCCGTTCGACGGCGGTTTCGGGCTTGCGCAACATGTCCATGCCTTCGATCGAAGGCATGGAAATCATGCGCGCAGGCGGCGGCGCAAAGTCTTGACGTGTAAAATGGCGGGGCAGCACCTCATAGTCGGCATCGATGACCTCGGCGGTCACGTCGCGCATGATGCGTTCCGGCTCGGCGGCCGGATCGGTCATGATTTCGCCGGAAACCGGGCGCGCGGTTCGATCCTCAGCCATCATGGCCCAACACTACCGCACCTGTTCGCTGTTCGTTTCTTTTGGGTAAACGGAAATGGTTAACGCTTCCCCACCGGAACCCCTGTGACTCGCTCGAAAAGCCCCCAAATTAACCGTCGGTTAACCATGCCGGCCGATGGTCTTTCCACAGAAAGGGCTGGCATCTTGCCGCCGAGAATTTCAGGTCGTCGAAAGTGATCCGCTTCGAAAATGTCGGCCTCCGCTATGGCATGGGTCCGGAGATTCTCCGCGACATCTCCTTGCACATTCCGGAGCGCTCGTTTCAGTTCCTGAGCGGACCTTCAGGCGCCGGCAAGACGACGTTGCTGCGGCTTTTGTTCATGTCGCTGAAGCCGACGCGCGGCCTGATCACCATTTTCGGCAAGGACCGCTCGCGCATCTCGCGCACCGAATTGCCGCATCTGAGACGTCGCATCGGCGTGGTGTTCCAGGATTTTCGCCTGCTCGACCATATGACCACCTACGAGAACGTGGCATTGCCGCTGCGCGTGCGCGGCCGCGAGGAGGCGACCTATCGCACCGACGTCACCGAGCTGCTGAAATGGGTCGGCCTCGGCGAGCGCATGCATGTGCTGCCACCGGTGCTGTCTGGCGGCGAGAAGCAGCGCGCCGCCATTGCCCGGGCGTTGATCGAGCAGCCCGAGATCCTGCTCGCCGACGAGCCGACCGGCAATGTCGACCCGCCGCTGGCGCGACGCTTGCTGCGGTTGTTCATCGAACTCAACCGGCTGGGCACCGCCGTGGTGATCGCCACACACGACCTCGGCCTGATGGAACAGGTCGACGCACGGCGAATGATCCTGGCCGGCGGAAGGCTGGACATCTATGACTGAGCTCTCCGTCGAACATTTCGAGGGTCAGGACGCCGCGGCGGCAAAGCCCCGCGTCCAGCGCAAAATGGCGCCGATCGTGCCGGCGCAGAACATCGCCGGCCGGGCGCTGGTGCTGGTCATTGCCATCATGACGTTTCTGTCCTGTCTGACGTTTGGCGCAGTCACGCTGGTGCGTGACACCGCCTCCGTCTGGGAGAACCAGATCTCGCGCGAAGCGACCATCCAGATCAAGCCGGTCGACGGCCTCGACATGGAGGCCGCACTTGCGCTGGCCTCGCAGATCGCCGGCGAATTCCCTGGCGTGAAAAGCGCCAGGATCATCGATCGCGAAGCAACGGCCCGACTGCTCGAGCCTTGGCTAGGCTCGGGCCTGAACATCGATGAGCTGCCGGTGCCGCGCTTGATCATCATCACCATCGACGAGAATAGTCCGCCCGATTTCGCCGCACTGCGCGCGGCGATCACGCCGAAGCTGCCGAGTGCCTCGCTCGACGATCATCGCACCTGGGTCGACCGGCTGGTTGCCATGGCCCGCACCACGGTAACGATCGGTATTGCAGTGCTGGCGCTGATGCTGTCGGCGACGGTGCTGACCGTTGTGTTCGCAACGCGCGGCGCCATGGCCGGCAATGGCCACATCATCGAGGTGCTGCATTTTGTCGGCGCCGAGGCGCGCTTCATCGCGCGCGAATTCCGCCGGCATTTTCTGGTCACCGGCATGAAGGGCGCCGCGGCGGGCGGCCCCGCGGCGATCCTGGTCTTCATCGTCTTCTCCTGGTGGTCGTCACGCAACATGGCAACGCCGCAGGCCGACCAGGCGACCGCCCTGTTCGGCAATTTCGCCATCGGCTCGGCGGGTTATCTCGGGGTCGCTGTCATGGTGCTGGTGATCGGCGCGCTGACGGCGGCAACCTCCCATTTCACCGTGGTTACCTATCTCAGCGACATCGACATTCGCCAGCCGGACGCCGGCTAAAGGAAAGATCGATCACGGATGAAAACGCATCGTCACGAAAATTGCATTTTTTTCCTACCAAAGGCCGTATTTCGGGATTAACCATTTCATGATGGACGTTCGGGACTCGACCGATACCGCTGGATGCATGCCAGTGCTGGTTGCGCGCCCGCCTGTATTCGCCGAGCCTGATGAATTTGCCAAGCCGGATCAGTTCGCCGAACGTGGGCGGCTGCTGGCAGGGCGCTCCTTGCGCATCTCGGCTCTCCTTCTGCTGGCCTTTATGGCGCTGTTTGTCGCCGGCTTCGGCTGGTTCGCCAATACCGTCAGCCGCCTGACTACGCCCGCCAATCCGGCAAGGGCCGACGCTATCATCGTGCTGACCGGCGGCCAATCGCGCCTCGACGCTGCGATGGGCCTGCTTGCCTTAGGCAAGGGCGAGCGGCTGCTGATCAGCGGCGTCCATCCCTCCGCCAGCCGCCGCCAGCTTCAGGCCGCGACCGGCGGCGACAAGAGGCTGTTTTCCTGCTGCGTCGACATCGACCGCGCCGCGCTCGACACGATCGGCAATGCCGAGGAAAGTGCCAAATGGGTCGAGGACCATGCCTACGGCACCGTCATTCTCGTCACCAATAATTATCATATGCCGCGTAGCCTGCTGGAAATGGGCCGGCTGCTGCACGGCGCAAGGCTCGAGCCCTATCCGGTGGTCAACACTAACCTCGAGAATGGCGGCTGGCTGACCAAGCCGGAAGCGCTGCGCGTGCTGTTCACCGAATACAACAAATACCTGCTGGCGCTGGCGCGCGGCATCATGCCGGTGAAGCAAACCGAGAGCGTCGCGCTGGCCGACGCCGCAGGCGGAAGCTGAACGGCACCGGCACTTTTATTCCCTGGCTCTTATTCCCTGGCTGCTGCATCCGATCGCAAGCGTGCGATCTCCTGTTCGAGCCGTTCGATGCGCTTGTCGCGTTCGCCGAGCGCCGCCGCCACGTCGGCCGCTTCGAAACGCTGCGGGATGTGCTGCGAGCAATTTGAATCCCAAGCCGAAACCGTAAACAGAATGACCTGCTCGGGTCGCGCCTTATAGTCTTGCGGCATCAGCTTTGCCGTCAGCTCGGCATCGCCCTCGACGACTTGCGCTTTGCCCCAGATCTTGATGCGCTGCCGGTGCGCATAATCGATCAGGAATAGGAAAGCCTGTGGGTTGTCGCTGAGGTTGCCCTGGGTGATGAACTGCCTGTTGCCGGAAAAATCGGCAAAGCCGATCGTCCGTTCGTCGAGCACCGTGAGGAAACCGGCAGGCCCGCCGCGATGCTGGATGTAAGGCTGCCCGTCCGCATTGGCGGTCGACAGAAAGACGCTGGTCTGCGCCTCGATGAAGGCGGCGAGATCGGGCGTAATTGCCGCCTGCCAGCCGCCACGCTCCTCGACACGGGCATAGGCCTGGCGCGAGCCCTTGCGCGCCTGAATCGCCTTCACCGTCGGGGTGAAAGCAACATCGCTGGTGTGAGCGTTCATGGAAGCCTCATCAAGCGCCGAGCTGCGCTGCATTGCTAGTCAGGAAAATACGTCCTTCCATCTTCGAGATGCAGATGCCATATCTGCAATCCATCCTTCCGTTTTCCGGAAGGGCAAATTTTCGGGAGAGCTATGGATCGCCTCCAGTCCATGTCGCTTTTCGTTGCCGCGGCGGAGACAGGCAGCCTCTCGGCTGCCGGGCGCCGCTTCGGCATTCCGCTGACGACGGTCAGCCGCAAGGTTTCGGACCTGGAAAAGCACCTGAAGACACGGCTGTTGAACCGCTCGGCGCGGCAGCTGTCGCTGACCGATGCAGGCCACGCCTATCTCGCCGCCTGTCGTCGCATTCTCGATGAGGTCGGCGAGGCCGAGCGAATAGCCGCCGGCGAATACAGCGCCCCGACCGGCGAACTGATCGTCACTGCGCCGATCGTATTCGGCCGCCTGCATGTGCTGCCGGTCGTCACCAGCTTCCTCTCCGCCTATCCTGAGGTGAGTGTGCGGCTGACACTCGCCGACCGGATAACCCAGCTGGTCGAAGAGCACTTCGACCTCGCCGTCCGCATCGGCGAGCTTGCCGATTCGAGCCTGATCGCCACCCGCCTGGGTTCAATCCGCCGCGTCGTTTGCGCGAGCCCGGCTTATCTCGCCGAGCACGGCACACCGAAAACGCCGCAGGAGCTTGCAGCACACAGTGCCATCACCTTCGAAGGGCTCACCGCCGCAGCCTGGAGCTTCGCCACCGGCAAGACCGAATTCAGCGTGCCGATCCGCTCCAGGTTACGGGTCAACACGGCTGAGGCAGCGATCGATGCGGCGATTGCCGGCGTCGGCGTGACGAGGCTGCTTTCCTACCAGATCGCCGCCGCAGTCCGGTCGGGTACGCTGCGCCCGGTGCTGCAAGAGTTTGAGCCAGACCCATGGCCGGTGAGCCTCGTCCATGCCGGCCAGGGGCTACTGCCGGTGAAGCTGCGCGCATTCCTCGACTTCGCCGCCCCGCGCCTGAGACAGCGCCTGCTGCAGGCCGCATGGGAAACGTGACGAAGACGGCCCTCGCAAGGCCGGGCCGATCGCCCGCCTCGCAGCGTTTCCTTTTTGCGGGCGCTTGGTGTAACCAACGCACACCTCCTCACCGGGCACTTGCTGTATGCTGTATTTCCGCTCGCTGGCGTTCAATCTCGCCTTCTACCTCAATTTGATCGTCCAGATGATCCTCTGGACCCCGTATTATTTCCTGTCGCCGCGCCATCGCGCCTGGTTCGTGCCGAAATTCTGGTCGCGCACCAGCATGTGGCTCTACGACAAGATCGCCGGCACCAGAAGTGAGATCACCGGCCAGGAAAACCTGCCTGACGGCTCTTTCATCCTGGCGCCGAAGCACCAGTCCTTCTGGGACACGATCGCTTTCCTGCCTTATCTCGACGATCCCGTTTACATATTGAAACGGGAGCTGACCTGGATCCCGTTCTTCGGCTGGTACATTTTGAAGATGCGGATGATTCCTGTCGACCGCGGCAGCCGCTCGAAGGCATTGAAAATGGTGATCGCCGCGACCAAACAGGAATTGGCGCGCAATCCGCGTCAGCTGATCATCTATCCCGAGGGCACGCGCCGGGCGCCGGGCGACGAGCCGGTCTATAAATACGGCATCGTCGAACTCTACACGCAACTTGGCATTCCGGTGGTCCCGGTCGCCCACGTTGCCGGTCTCTATTGGCCGCGCCGCAAATTCCTGCGCTATCCCGGCACGATCAAGGCGCGCTTCCTGCCACCGATCCCGCCCGGCCTCGGCAAGGACGAATTCATGCAACGGCTGATCGGCGAGACGGAAGCCGCCTGCGACCAGCTTCTCGTCGAGGCGGCACAGACGCCGAACCCGCCGCCGATGCCGCCGACGGCAATGAAACGGCTTGGTGAGCTCGATGCGAAACCTGAATTGAAAGGCTGAGACACCCGCCGCGCATGCCAGAAAGGCTCACGGCAAGGCAGCCAGGGCGGCTGTTGCAACCAGCGTCACGGCAAACACCAGATTGATGATCCGCGACGCCAGCGGTTTGCGCAGCAAATGTGCAAAAGCCGCGCCGGCGAGAAGCCACAAGAGATGAATGGCAGCAATCATCAAGGCGAGGACCGCCAGCTTGGCTGAAATAGCAAGACCGCCCGCGCCAGGAGACGCGCCGGCGAACACGGCGGCAATCGCCACATAGGCTTTCGGATTGGCAACGGCCAGAAGGAACCCGCCCAGGAAAGTGGGAGGTGCCGCCCCACCAATGCGTGCCGCCAGCGGCGGCGCCGTCGCTATCTTGAACGCCAGATAGAGGATGTAGGCTGCTGACGCGACCGCCAACAGCGCCGCGAGCTTCGGCAGCGCGGTGAGAACGGCCATGATGCCCGTCGCCACCACCAAAAGCACGAGAACCGTCCCGACAACGATTCCCGAGGCATAGCGCAGCGAACCGCGCAGGCCGAACGCGGCGCCGATCGCGGTGACGCTTATCGTCGCCGGCCCCGGGCTGCCCATGACGATGGCCGACGCCAACACAAGCGCCAGCAATCGCTCCCATAGCTGCTGATCGAGAAGACCCTGTCCGGTCATGCGGCGTCCCTGCATCCTGCGACGATGCAGGGACGGTAGGGCAAGGCAGCGGCGCCGGTCTTGAACGATCGTGCGCGGCTATGCGCTGGCCTTGTCGAGCTCGGCCAGATCGTCCGGGCTGAGCTGCAACGACGCGGCACGCACCAGGCTGTCGAGCTGGTCGAGCGTCGTCGCGCTGGCAATCGGAGCGGTGACGCCGGGCTGTGCCATGACCCAGGCAAGCGCCACTTCCGCTGGCTTGGCCGAGTGTCTGGCTGAAACAGCATCGAGCGCTGAGAGAATGCGCATGCCGCGGGTGTTGAGATAGCCTTTCACACCGCCACCGCGCGGGCTTTTGCCGAGGTCGGCCTCGCTGCGGTACTTGCCGCTCAGAAACCCCTTCGCGAGGCTGAAATAGGTGATGACGCCGATGTCCTCGGCCGCGCACAGGTCGCGCAGCGGACCATCGAAGGACGAGCGGTCGTAAAGGTTGTATTCCGGCTGCAGCACCTCGTAGCGCGGCAGGCCGCGCAGGCTTGCTACGTCAAGTGCGGCCCGCAGCTGGGCGGCGTCGAGGTTGGAAGCGCCAGCATAACGGATTTTGCCCTTGTCGAGCAGTTTCTGGTAAGCGCCGAGCGTTTCCTCATAAGGGGTCGCCGGGTCGGGGCCAGTGCGACAGATAGAGATCGACGCTATCGACCTGCAGCCTCTTCAGCGAAGCATCGATGGCCTGTTCGATATAGGCGGCGGACAGGTCCCTCTTACCCTGTCCCATATCCGAACCGACCTTGGTGATGACGACAACCTTGTCGCGGTTGCCACGGCTCTTCATCCATTTGCCGATGATGGTTTCGGATTCGCCGCCCTCGTGGCCGGCAATCCAGCGCGAATAGGAATCGGCCGTGTCGATGGCGTTGAGGCCAGCGTCGACAAAGCGGTCGAGCAGGTCGAACGAGGTTTTCTCATCGGCGGTCCAGCCGAACACATTGCCGCCCAGAACCAATGGCGCGATGGATAGGTCGGTGCGACCGAGACGACGTTTCTGCAAGGCTGATCTCCATGGTGATTCATGCTGGGGCGGGTGGGAGCCGCCGACCGAGCTAACCTATGTCGCACCGTGGCAACGTCAAACGCATAGCCTCTTTTCCAGCCCGCCGGCGCTTCACAAAACCGCGACCCGCCGCGCCGTGTCCGGCCCCAAGGCGCTGGTCCCGGGCATCCAAACCGGCAGCCTCTGAAGAAACGATCTGGCAAGTTTGGCACATAGATTGTCAAATCTGCCAATTCAGACCTTTGCCGGCCGGCCATAGGTTCCGCCGCGCCGACGCAAGTCTCGGCACGGCCTGGCCGGGGCTCAGACTGTTGGCCTCGGATTGTTTGTTATGGAGACCGGCATGAAAGCAATTGTATTTGACGCCATCGGTTCGCCGCGCGACGTGCTCTATGTGGATGACCTGCCGATGCCACGGATCAGCGACGGCGAGGTGCTGGTCAGGATGGTCTCGGCCTCGATCAATCCGGGCGACTTCCTGTTTATCCAGAACCTCTATCCCGAACCGAAGAAGCCGCATTTTCCCCGGCAGATCGCCGGAAACCATGGCGCCGGCATCGTCGAAGCCGTTGGCGCGAACGTCGGGTTGGAACCGGGGATGCTTGTCGCGTTCAGCTATTATGGCAGCTGGGCCGAGTACGCCGCCATTCCCGCCGAATGGCTGATCCCGTTGCCTGCCGGCTATCCTGTCGAACGCGCCGGGCAGATGGTGAACCCCATTACCGCGTGGGATCTGCTGGTGGATTCCCGTGTGCGGCCTGGCCAATGGCTGGCTGTCACGGCCGGCTATTCGTCAATTTCGACAATGGTGATGCAGTTCGCCCAACGACGCGGCATCAACGTCATCGCTCTTGTGCGGCGCTCGCACCAAAGCTTCGATCCGAAGACGCTTGGCGCCGCCGCCACTCTTGACCTTTCGGAGTTGAAGACAAGTATCCGGGAAGCCGTGATGGATATCACCGGCGGCGCCGGATTGAACGGGATTATCGACAATGTCGGCGGACCTGTCAGCGGCGAATTGATCCGCACCCTGGCGCTCGGCGGGCAGATGGTGATCAATGGCGGAATGAGTGCCGAGCGCTTCGAACTGCACAATTTCGACGTGTTGCTGAGCGGCGTCGAAATCAGGGCGAATATCTATCGCTACTTCTTTTCGCCGCCTGCCGAAGCCGACCGGCCTGTCCTATGCGAGATTATCGACACCTTCGGCCAGCCCGGCTTCCACGTTCCTGTCGGCGGTCTCCACCCGCTGACCGAGTTCAAGCTTGCCGTGGCAAACAGTCTGGATCGCGCCGATCTTGGAAAACAGATTTTCAGGATGTAGCCCGCGTCACGACACCGAAAACATCATGGTAACGACAAAAGGCGCTACGTCGCGATCCGTCTCGTCACGTCTTCCAGCCAGTGGTCGCTTATACCCAGTGCTTCGAGGTGCTCCAGCGTGCTGAGCACGTAATCCTCATTCCTCCCCGATTGGCCGACGGCGCCGCGAACGACGGCCGCCGCCTCGGCCGGGTCGAGCGCACCGGCATATTGCTCATGGCTGCGGTCCACGACATAGGCGACGGCGTCGACCGTCTTGCCCCCATCCGTTTCACCCTTGTCGAGGCGAACGCTGAGCACACGTTCGAGATAGACGTTGGTGACCAGCTCGCGTTCGCGCAGATAGGTAATGACCTCGTTGCGCAGCTCGCCTGGAACCCGGAACGCCAGCCCGATGCAGGAGCCTCCGCGGTCGAGGCCGAGCACCAGGCCCGGCCGTTCGCGCGTGCCGCGATGCACGAAAGAATAGACGCAGAGCGAACGGCGGTAGCCATGCAGGCGGGCGCGCCGCGTCTCGACATGTGCGAATCCCGGTCGCCAGATCAGTGAGCCGTAGCCAAAAACCCAAAAATCGCCCATATCGCCAAGCCTGATTGTGACGACCACCTCACCGGTGGTGTTTCAGTCCGTCTACCTGTTGGTGCCGCAAGCGACAGCCCGCCCGTGCCACCCCGCGTTAACGAAAGCCGCAGCATGACGTCAAGTGACGAGCGCCCGCCGCCCAGCCAACGTCGCCGCCTGTTGTGGCTTGCCGCTTTCATCCTCGTGCTGTTCGGCATCTACAGCGCCGGCTGGTTCTACCTGGCGGACCTGGTCGAGAGCGCCACCAAAAAGGCGGTCGCCGATCTCGACGACAAAGGCATCAAGGCCGACTGCGCCAATCTCGCGGTCAGCGGCTATCCCTTCAGCTTCACCGTTTCCTGCGACAGCCTGGCTTACGAGGACGACAGCCGCAACGTCGCGGCATCGACAGGCAAGATCAACGCCGCCACGCAGATCACCCGGCTTCTGTCGCCTGCCGCCGAGCTCAGGGGGCCGCTCAGGACCTCTGTTCCCGGCATGACCCCGCTCTGGATCGACTGGGATGATCTGCGGGCCGACATGAAGCTGTCCTGGCCGCTGCCGAGGCGCCTCTCGCTGCAGGCAGAAGGCCTGTCCGGCCAGACCGATCCGGCAGACGACACCGATCCCGTCTCGCTGTTCAGCGCCGGAACCGCCACCGGACAATTGCGCCCAAACGGCCCGGACATCGACTATGCCGGCAATTTCACCGATCTTGAAATCGACGCGGCGGCCATCGACGGGCGCGTCTTGCCGCCGCTCGACGGCAGCGGCGACCTGACGCTGAAGAACGGCGTCACGCTGATCAAGGCAAATCCGAAGAGCCTGCGCGGCCAGGCGGCCGAAATCCACAAGCTCGATCTGTCGTCCGGAACTGCGCGCATCACCGTTTCGGGACCGCTGTCGGTCGATGACGACGGTCTCATAAATGCCGACCTGACGATCAGGCTCAATGATCCAAAGGCCGTGGCGGCAATCCTCGCCACCGCCATCCCCGAGCAGAAGAAACAGATCCAAACCGGCTTTGCCGGACTGGCGCTGCTCGGCAACCAGCCGTCGATGCCGCTGAAGATCGTCAGGGGCAAGGCCTCGCTCGGCTTCATCCCGCTCGGCAAGATCAAGCCGCTCGACTAGAGCAACTCCAGGAAAAGTGTGAAACGGTTTTCCGTCCGGAATTGCGCAAAACAAAGAGATAGAGCGGTTCGGCGTTTCTGTGAAACGATGAACCGCTCTAAGCCGGGCCGGCCTGCGATCGGCCTGCCGCGGCTTATCCCTTCGGCGGGTGTTCGACTGCCTGGCGGCCGAAATCCGGTACGTCGATATCCTGGCCGGCCTCGATGATCGAGCGGCGGACGGCGCGGGTGCGGGTGAACAGGTCGAACAGTTTTTCGCCGTCGCCCCAGCGGATCGCCCGCTGCAGCGAGGACAGATCCTCGGAAAACCGCGCCAGCATTTCGAGAATGGCGTCCTTGTTGTGCAGGCAGACGTCGCGCCACATGGTCGGGTCGGACGCCGCGAGACGAGTGAAGTCGCGAAAGCCGGAAGCCGAGTATTTGATGACCTCGGACTTGGTCACCGACTCCAGATCGTCGGCGGTACCGACGATGTTATAGGCGATGATGTGCGGCAGGTGCGAAACGATGGCCAGCGTCATGTCGTGATGCTGCGGGTCCATCGTGTCGATGTTGGAGCCGCAGCGGCGCCAGAATTCCGAGAGCTTTTCCAGTGCTGCGGGATCGGTGCCGGGCAGCGGCGTGAAAATGCACCAGCGGTTCTCGAACAGTTCGGCAAAACCGGCGTCCGGTCCCGATTTTTCGGTGCCGGCCAAAGGATGGCCGGGGATGAAGTGCACGCCATCAGGCACGTGCGGCTGCATCTGCGCGATCACCGACGCCTTGGTCGAGCCGACATCGGTGAGGATGGCGCCCTTCTTCAGCGCCGGCGCGATCTCCGCGGCGACCGTACCGGAAGAACCGACCGGCACCGAAACGATAACCAGATCAGCATCGCGAACCGCCTCTTTCGCATCCGTCGTATAGGTGTCGCCAAGGCCGAGTTGGCTCGCCCGTGCCAGCGTCGCTTCGCTGCGCGTCGAAATCGCGATTTGGCCGGCGAGCCCCTCGCGGCGGATGACGCGGGCCAGCGACGAGCCGATCAGGCCGATGCCGACCAGCGCGATTTTTTCGAACATCGGTGATGTCATGGTGTTCTAGCTTTTCAGGAATGTCGCGAGTGCTGCGACAACGCCGCGATTGGCCTCTTCGGTGCCGATGCTCATGCGCAGCGCGTTGGGAAAACCGTACCCGGAAACGCGCCGCAATATGTAGCCGCGCGCACTGAGGTAGTCGTCGGCGGCCGCCGCCGAATGCCTTTTGTCCTCGGGAAAGTGGATGAGGATGAAATTGCCGACGCTCGGCGTCACCCGCAGCCCGAGCCCGCTTAGTTGCTCGCTCAGCCAGGCCAGCCAGGTCTCGTTGTGCGCGACGCTGCGTTCGATATGGGCGCGGTCGTGGATCGCCGCGATGCCGGCCTCGATTGCCGTTGCATTGACGTTGAAAGGCCCGCGCACGCGGTTGATCGCGTCGATGACGTGCATTGGCGCATACATCCAGCCGATCCGCGCCCCGCCCAGGCCCAATTTGGAGAAAGTGCGGGTCATGACCACGTTTTCCGCGCTGCCCACCAACTCGACGCCGGCTTCATAATCGTTGCGCCGGACATATTCGGCGTAAGCTGCATCCAGCACCAGAAGCACGTTTCGCGGCAGGCCGGCATGCAGGCGGCGCACCTCCTGGAACGGCACGTAGGTGCCGGTTGGATTGTTTGGATTGGCAAGGAAGATGATCCGGGTAGCCGGCGTCACCGCGGCGAGGATCGCATCGATATCGGCGCGTTCATCGGTCTCCTTGACCGTCACCGGGACGGCACCGGCCGACTGTATGTAGATCTTGTAGACCATGAAGCCGTGTTCGGTGATGATGGCTTCGTCGCCGGGCGCGAGGTAGGTCTGCGCCAGCAGGCCCAGAATCTCGTCGGAGCCGTTGGAGCAGACGATGTTCGCCGGGTTGAGCCCGTGCACCTCGGCGATCGCTTCCCTCAGGCGCCTGGCGCTGCCGTCGGGATAGACCGCGAGCTTGTCGGCGACCGCGCGCGCGGCCTCTATCGCCTTTGGCGAAGGGCCGAGCGGGTTCTCGTTCGCCGACAATTTATGGACCTTGGCGACACCTTCAGGCGCCGCGCTCTTGCCGGGCACATAGGCTTCGATGTCCATGATGCCGGCGCGGGGCTTTGGACGTGTCTGATCCGGTGTCTGGCTCATTTCATGAAATCCGTCGAGAGTGCCTCCATCCGGAAGCCGCAGCGGAAATACAAGCCGTGGCCCGGAATGTCGAGGGGCGGCAATTCGGGATCAAGAACTTGCCGTTGACGAAGCCATGCGCGAGTCATAGAAGAACGGCTACAGTTCCGTGGTGATTTGGCCGGTCGGCTTGCAGCCACGTTAAACAACTTGCTAAAGGGCCGTTTGCATCTTGTAACCGGCTTTGCGAAGGCATGGCCGGTTTTTTGTTGCCAGACCGGTGGACAACTGAAGGCCGGGCAAGGAGATGTGATGGTCGCTTTGCGCGCGCGAAAAACCAACAACGAGGCCGACCAGCCGTCGAGCCCGGTGTTGCGTTTCGGCGCCGACAAGCCGCTCAAGCTCGACGCCGGCACGCTGCTGTCGCCGTTCCAGATTGCCTACCAGACCTATGGCACGCTCAACGACGCGCGCTCCAACGCCATCCTCGTCTGCCATGCGCTGACCGGCGACCAGCACGTCGCCAACACCAATCCGGTGACCGGCAAGCCGGGCTGGTGGGAAGTGCTGATCGGTCCCGGCAAGATCATCGATACCGACCGTTTCTTCGTCATCTCGTCAAACGTCATCGGCGGCTGTCTCGGCTCCACCGGCCCCGCCTCGACCAATCCCGCCACCGCCAAGCCCTACGGGCTCGACCTGCCGATCATCACCATCCGCGACATGGTGCGGGCGCAGTTGATGCTGGTCGAGCATTTCGGCATCGAACAGCTGTTCAGCGTGCTGGGCGGCTCGATGGGCGGCATGCAGGTGCTGCAATGGGCCTCGAGCTATCCCGAGCGCGTCTTCTCGGCGCTGCCGATCGCCACCGGCGCCCGCCATTCCTCGCAGAACATCGCTTTCCACGAGGTCGGCAGGCAGGCGGTGATGGCCGACCCGGACTGGCATGGCGGCAAGTATTTCGAGCACGGCAAGCGGCCGGAAAAGGGGCTGGCGGTGGCGCGCATGGCCGCCCACATCACCTATCTGTCGGAAGCAGCGCTGCACCGCAAGTTCGGCCGCAACCTGCAGGACCGCGAAGCCCTGACCTTCGGTTTCGATGCCGACTTCCAGATCGAGAGCTATCTGCGCCATCAGGGCATGACGTTCGTCGATCGCTTCGATGCCAACTCCTATCTCTACATGACCCGGGCGATGGACTATTTCGATCTCGCCGCCGACCATGGCGGCCGGTTGGCCGATGCCTTCGCCGGCACCAAGACGCGCTTCTGCCTGGTTTCGTTCACTAGCGATTGGCTGTTCCCGACCGAGGAGAGCCGCTCGGTCGTGCACGCGCTGAACGCGGCCGGCGCCTCGGTATCGTTCGTCGAGATCGAGACCGACCGCGGCCACGACGCCTTCCTGCTCGATGAGCCCGAACTGTTCGCCGCCATCAAGGGCTTCATCGCCTCGGCCGCGCGGGCGAGAGGGCTCGGCGCATGACCCCGAAAAGTTGCGGATTGTTCGGATCAGGACCATGTGCCAGGCATCAGCGCATGACCCCGAAAAGTTGCAGGCTTTTCGGATCAGGGTCATGTGCCGAGCAAGAGCCGAAGGCATGAGCGTCAACCGCGCCCAGCGCGTCGACCTCGAAGTCGTCGCCGATCTCATCCCGCCGCAGTCGCGGGTGCTGGACGTCGGTTCCGGCGACGGCCTGCTGCTCGAATTGCTGCAGGAGACCAAGAAGGTCGATGGCCGCGGGCTGGAACTGTCGCAGCGCGGCGTCAACGAATGCGTGGCGCGCGGCCTGTCGGTTATTCAAGGCGATGCCGACAAGGATCTCCAATTCTATCCCGACAAGGGTTTCGACTTCGTCGTTCTGTCGCAGACCTTGCAGGCGACCCGCAATCCGAAGCTGGTGCTCGACGAACTGCTCCGGATCGGCAACCGCGCCATCGTCTCATTCCCGAATTTCGGCCACTGGCGGGTGCGCCTTTCGCTGCTCTTCAACGGCCGCATGCCGGTGACCAAGGACCTGCCCTATTCCTGGTACGACACGCCCAACATCCATTTCTGCACCATTCGCGACTTCGTCAATCTGTGCGACGAGCTTGGCGCGACGGTGGAAAAGGCAACCGCGCTCGACGCCAACGGCCAGCGGATCGGCTTCTCCATGCCTTGGTGGTTCTGGAACTTTTTCGGCCAGCAGGCGGTATTCCTGCTGAAACGATAGGTTTGACAGGCAGAAGCAACGAACCTCAGACCTGCGCAAGAAACCATATTTTCAATTTTCAATCCAATGAAGTTGCCCGGCATTCTTTGTTGCTTTAACAGGTCTCAAACGGGTTGGTTTGGGGGAAGCAATGAAGACGTTAGTATTAGCAACAGCTTTGATGTCGGCCACTTTGATTTCCGGATGCACGACGTCGAAGACCGATTTCCAGAATGGACAAGTCGCGTTGAGCGGCAGCCCGGCGCTGAAACGGCAGGCGATCCAGCGGTGCATGACCAAATTCAAGATGCGGTTCGGCAAGGTTGAAAGGGCAAACCTCGCCGCGCTCATGAACGTCCCGGATGCCGGATTGGAACACACGTTCTGCACGCGATTGATGAACGGCTTCGCGAACGGCAGGATCAACTACTCGGATTACCTGGCTGCATTGTCGCATGGCGACATGTCCAACGCGATCAAGGTGCTGCAGGGGCGGTGAAGCTGCCGATGCAGACGCGATCCAAATTCGGTGCCGCCAGATAGATGGCGGCACCATAGACGCCGGTTGTACCCGATCATTCCCTCTATTCAAGCACGTCCGTGGCCTTGTGCGGGTGCTGGACGCCATCAACGAAGACCACGTCGGACCGGGAATTGCCGGTACGCAGCGGCAATATCTCCTGATAGGCGGGCGAGTCGTACCATGCACGTGCCTGCTGCCGGTTGGGAAACTCGATGACTATGAGATAGCCCGGCCAGGTGTTTTCAACGACTTCCACCTCGCCTCCGTGCACCACGAAGCGGCCGCCAAACGGTTCCAGCGTGGCATCGATCTTGTGCAGGTACTCGACGATCTGCGGTCCCGGCGTGACCTGGCGCATATGGGCGACGGCGTAGGCGGTCATGGCGTAACTCCTTGTGGTCGAAGGCCGGACAACCGGCTTGATGGGAGCAGTTTGCCGAGACGTCGCGCACAGGTCGATTACCCCCGAGGTAATGACACTGAATACAAAACCGACGCGCCGCTGCCGTCAGCTGAAAGATATTTCCGCCTGGCACCGATGATTTCCACCCACCTGCGCTGTCCTTATCGATGAGCGCGCCTGGATGGTCCGGCGGCCGGGAATAGAGAGGTGATCCATGGGATCGTTGCAAAATCAGAATGTCGTCGTCGTCGGAGGCAGCCGTGGTGTCGGCCGCTCCATCGCGGAGGCCGCCCTCAAGGAGAAAGCGACGGTGCTGGCCGTCGCCCGCGGAAAACAGGCCCTGGCGCAATTTGCCTGGGAGGTCTCGGGCGTGAAGACGCTCGCGGCCGATGCTACGATGGACTCCGCCCCGGATAAGGTCTTCGCCGCGCTTGAGCCGGACGTACTGGTGATCTGCGCAGGTGCGCTGGCGCCTTCTGCGCCGGTGCATGAACAGAACTGGAAGGCGTTCTCGGCAAATTGGGACACGGACGTCAAGGCGTCGTTCCTGTTTTGCCGGGCCGCTCTGCGGCGTCCGCTCAAGCCGGGGACCCGGATCGTTCTGATCTCCAGCGGCGCGGCCTTGACCGGCGGACCACCGAACGCCGGCGGCTATGCTGGCGCAAAACGCATGCAGATGTTCCTGGCCGGTCATAGCCAGAAGGAGGCCGACCGGCTTGGCCTCGGCCTGCGCTTCATGGCGCTCGCGCCGATGCGCATCATGCCGGAAACCGGCGTGGGCAAAGCCGGCGTCGACAGCATAGCGGCCTATATGGGCATCCAGCCGGCGGACTTCATCGCCGCCATGACCGACATGCAAACGCCGGCCGATGTCGGACGGGCGGTGGTCGCACTCGCCACCGGCCAGCCGCAAGGCAGTTCCTTCATGGTGAGCGGTAGCGGGCTTGCCCCGGCCGCCTGAGGGGCGCGTAATGCAACGCTCGCTCGTAACCGCACAAGCCACATGACAGACGCTCAACCACCTCTGGAACCATCACGCCAGCCGATCCTCGATCGGCTGGCCTTCGAGAAGGTCACGGCCGCGCATCGCCGCGAGCTCAAGCTGCATTGTTATCGCATGATGGGTTCGCTGCACGAGGCCGACGACCTCGTCCAGGACACGTTGCTTCGCGCCTGGCGCGCAAGATCGGAGTTCGACGGGCGAGGTTCGGTTCGCGGTTGGCTCTACATGATCGCGACCAACGGTTGCCTCAACGCCATCAAGGCGAGGTCGAGGGCGCGTCGCATTCTCCGGGAACCCGGACGGCAGCCCTCGCACGGGGCGGCCATAGGCGGGCCCGTAGCCGACATCGCCTGGCTGGAGCCCTACCCCGACGCCGAGCTTCCAGACGTTGCCAGCAGCGAGCCAGGTCCGGAAGCCCGTTACGAGAGCCGCGAGGCCGTCCAGCTCGCCTTCGTCGCGGCGATCCAGGATCTGCCGCCCAGGCAGCGCGCCGCGCTGCTGCTTGCCGACGTCCTCGGATGGTCGGCTGTCGAGACGGCGCGTTTGCTGGGCGGATCGACGGCTTCGATCAACAGCGCGTTGCAACGGGCCCGCGCAACGCTGGCGACGCGCTATCCTCAGGGACGGCCGGCCAGCCGATCACGGCCCAGCCCCGAAGAAGGCCTGCTGCTCGAACGCTACATGCAGGCCTGGCAGGCCGCCAATCTCGACAGCTTGATCGAGCTGCTGCGTGAGGACGCCATCTACACCATGCCGCCTTGGCGTGAATGGTATCAAGGCCGCGAAGCGATCCGCGGTTTCTTCGAGACCGTCTGGCCGAGGTTTGGCGGCTTCCGCACGCTGGCCACCCGCGCCAATGCCCAGCCGGCGGTCGGGGTTTATTCCCGCAGCCACGATGGCCCTGAATGGCGGGCCCATTCCCTGCATGTGTTCGACGCAGCCGAGGGCGGGATCGCTTCCTTGACGATCTTCATAGGGCCGCTCGGGCCATCTCTGTTCCCGGCCTTCGGCCTGCCACCAGCCTAGCTTACCCCTGGGCCAGCCTTATCGGTCGAGTTCCGGGAAATAGGGGTCCGAGAAAAACCTTCGGTCGCGCTCACCTTGCAGGCAGTCGATCGGTGCGTCGATGCGGATCGTCCTCGGATCCACCTTGGGATACTCGATGCCGCTGACCTCGAGGATCAGTTTGCGGCGAGTGGCGGTGGCGAATTCGGAAGCAGCATAGATCGGCAGCACGAACGAGCCCGGCCCGCCGGTGACGCATTCGGCATAGTACCGGTCGAGATGGCTGAAGGTGGGTGACGGGCTGACCAGGATCGGCAGCCCGTTGATGACGATGCCCTTCGCCAGCGCCGCATCGCGTGCCGTTGTGACCGGCAAGCCGGTGTTGTTTGGGCCGTCCCCCGAGACGTCGATGACGCGGCGTTTGCCGGTGAAGGCCGTGCCGTCGAAAAGCTCGGCGCCGAAAGCCACAGCACCGGAAATCGAGGTGCCGCGAAAGCTCCTGAACGGGCGGGCCGCGATCTTGTCGGCGAAAGCGTTGGCGCTCTCCTTGCTGTCGACGACCTGCCAGGCAATGACCGCATCGTCGCGGATGGTGCCGGCCCATTCGAAATAGGCGATGGCGATGCGGCCGAAGGTACCGGCACGCACGGCGTTGATGAAGTCGGGGTGGCGCAGCGCCGCGACATAGCCGGCGCGCTGCAGGGCAAACTCCCTTTCATCCATCGACTGCGAGATGTCGACGGCCAGCACCAGCTCGACATCGACGGCAATTGCATTGGCCGGCGCGGCCGCAGGTGCCGCCGGGGTGCAGGCAAGGCAGGCGAGCAGGGCGAGTGCGTCAAGCATGGCCGATCGGAACGTTCCCATCTGAAACGATCGCGACAGTTTTTCGCCGCGATCGCGGCGAAATAAAGCTTGCCTTCTATTTCTTTCGGCCGGTCGAGGCGATCGCCGGGGGCGGTTCGATGGCACCTGCCCTGATACGGGCCGGCTTGAGTGGCGGTTGGCCGGCATCCTTGACGATGGTCAACGCCCGCCGGAAAAAGCGGGCATTGTGCTGGCCGCGGCCGATATTGAGGATCGCGGCGTCGGGAAGGCGCTTCTCCAGCATCGACAGCACTTGCCTCAGCGTTGGGCCGTCGAACGCGTCCAGCGCCTCGTCGATGATCACCCATTTCGGCCGTCGCAAGGCCAGCCTGGCAAAGGCCAGCAGACGCTGCTCGTCGTCGCTGAGCTCACGCTCCCAGCGCGCCGAGCGATCGAGCGAGGACGACAGGCGTTGCAGCCCGACATCGGCCAGCACCTCCGAGATCTCGGCATCGCTCGCCTCCGCCGCGCCGTCTGAATGGTTGAGCACCTCGCGCAGCTTGCCGAGCGGGAAATAGGGGGTACGCGGAACAAAGATCGGCGCTTCTCCGGCCGGCATGCCGATCCGTCCGCTGCCCCATGGCCACAGACCGGCAATGGCCCGGAAGAACAGCGTCTTGCCGGCGCCCGGATCTCCGGTGATCATGACCCGGTCGCCGGCGCGGATTTCGACATGCGGCTCGGCAAGCTTGGTGCATCCCTCCGGCGAGGCGACCTCGAGTTTCTCGAAGGTCAGGCTGCCGTCCGGGTTTTCGCCGAACGAAATGCGCCTTTCCGTATGGTGCAGCGCGTCGGTGTCGGCAAGCGCGATGCGGAAGTCGGCGACCCGCATCAGCGTAGCGCGCCAATCGGCGATGCCGCCGATATTGTTGATGAACCAGCGCAGCGACGAATGGACCTGGTTGAAAGCGCCGACTGCCATCATCAAGCCGCCAAAGCTGATATCGCCGGCGAAATAGACCGGTGAGGCGACCAGGATCGGCGCGACGACAGTGATCCAGCCATAGGTGTCGGTAACCCAGGAAAGATTGATCTGGGCGCTGTAGATGCGCCGCATGGCGCCCAGCACCATGCCGAGATCGAATTCGAGCCGGCGCCTGGCATCGGCCTCGCCATGCGCCAGCGCGATGGCATCGACATTCTCGTTGACGCGAACCACCGAGGAGCGCAGCTCCGCTTCACGCGTATAGCGATCGTTGTTGAAGCGGATCAACGGTCGCCCGACCAGCCAGCTCAACCAGGAGGCGGTGCCCGCATAAAGGATCGCCGCCCAGACCATATAGCCGGGTATGGCCAGCGAATGGCCGCCTATGTGGAAGACGAAGCCGGAAGACAGCGACCACAGGACCCCAACGAACGAGGCAAGCAGGATGCAGGACTGCAGCAGGCCGATGCCAAGACCGGTGGAAAGATCGGAGAGATGCCCGGCATCCTGCTGCAGGCGCTGGTCGGGATTGACGCCGATGGCGCCGGCATGGGTCAGCCGGAAGGCACGCGCCGGCCGCATCCATTCGTCGATCAGGTCGAGCGTCAGCGCCTCGCGCAGCTTCAGGCGGAGCATCTGGTCGAGCCAGGTCTGGCCGACATTGAGCACCACAAGCCCGCCGGCGATGCCGGCAAAGACCAGAAGCTGATGCAGGAAAGCCGGCATGTCGCGCCGCGCAAGCGCGTCGTAGAAAGGCTGGTTCCAGCGATTGAGCAGAACCTGCCCGATCGAGCTCGCCACGATGACGGCGACGATGCCGATCGCTGCCCAAAGCAATTGTTTTCGCACTGGCGAGCTGGTCAGTGCCAATTTGATTGTTGCCAGCTGCTCACGCAGGCTGCTGGCTTCGATCGACGTGGCAAGCTTCTGGGCGCTGGCCTCGACATCCGGAAGATCAGCCATGAGTGGATCCTTGCATTCGAAAGCGATGCTGAAACCCGGTCATAGAATCGACCGCGTATGCCTTCAATCCGGCAGCCAACCCGTCCGCGACAGACAATGCATGTCGCGCAAAAGTGTGCAGCGGTTTTGCGATAACGACATGCATAAAACAACAACCTAAAGCGCGTCGTACGAGGCCGGTCTAATGCGACGCGCTTTTGGTGAGAAAAAGCCTGCGTCGGATCACGAACGCGTCATCCTGGCGGTGTCGGACGTCCGGCCCGCGACAGCCCGGCCAAGCGTCGGCGCGCCATGCGGCGAGAGAACCGGCACGAAGACGCGGCGGGACGCGCGCTGGGCAACCGGCACGCCTTGATAGAGCCGCTTCTGCGCCTCGACAACGATAACGCCAGAAAAGATCGGCCAGAAGCGCCGGCCGGCGCGTTCCAGCACATTATGGAACTGCATCATGAAACGTCGCGGCGACGGCGGGAAGAACAGCGCATCGGACCACGCCGCCGGCGTGAAATTCGCTTCGCGCAGCAATTCGGTCAGCTGGCCGCGCGAGAACGGCCGGCCATTGCCGAAAGGCGTATGCTCGAAGCGTGCCCAGACGCCGCGCCGGTTGGGCACGACGATGACGACACGGCCGGCCGGCGACAGCACCCGCCAGATCTCGTTCAGCGTCTCGCGCGGGTTCTCGACATGTTCGAGCGAATGGACGAGCAGCATGCGGTCGATGCAGGAATCGACCAGCGGCAGTTCCTCGTCGAAGACCAGGGCAGTCGCCGTCGGCCCGGTCGCCGGCCAGACCACCGCGCCCTGCGTTGCCGGCATGAAGGCAAAGACGCGCTCGGCATCGCTGCCGAAGCGCTCCAGCCACGGCAAGGTGTAGCCGAGGCCGACCAGCCGCTCGTTGGGCACGACGGCCCATATCGAGGACAGCGCCATGGTGATCGAGCGTTCGGCCAGGCGGCCGAGCGTGGTCGAATAAAACGAACGGAGATCGACAATGTCTGAATGCATGCGCGGAACGGTAGCTTCGAAGCAGTCCAAGTTCAACAAAGGCAGATGACATCGGCTGGCAGGCGCCCTATGTCTGCGGCAATAAAGGGAGAGATGCGATGCCGGTCGAGATCGAACAATTCATGTGCCGCAGCGACAATTTCGGCGTGCTGGTGCACGACCCGAAAAGCGGCCAGACGGCGCTCATCGATGCGCCCGAGGAGGCGCCCATCCTGGCGGCGATCAAGCGCACGGGCTGGACCCCGACGATGATCCTGACCACTCACCACCATCTAGACCATGTCGAGGCCAATCTGGCGCTGAAGGAGCGTTTCAAGCTGCGCATTGTCGGGCCGGAAGCCGAAAAGGCAAAGATTCCCGGCATCGACGAAACTGTCGAGCAAGGCTCGGTGGTCCATCTCGGCGACGAGCGGATCGAGGTCATCGCCACACCCGGCCATACCGCCGGCCATGTCACCTATCATCTGCCGGCGTCGAAAGTGGCATTCGCCGCCGACACGCTGTTTGCGCTCGGCTGCGGGCGGCTGCTCGAATGCAAGCCGCCGGTGATGTACGAATCCCTGAAGAAGCTCGCGGCGCTGCCGGCCGACACGGTCGTCTATTGCGGCCATGAGTATACGCTGGCCAACGCCCGTTTCGCGCTGACCGTCGACCCGACCAATTCGGCGCTGAAAGAGCGCGCCGCGAAAGTCGAGGCGTTGCGCGCCGACGGCAAACCGACGCTGCCGACGACCATCGGCGAGGAACTGTCGACCAATCCGTTCCTGCGCTGGCACGATCCGGCGATCCGCAGGCATCTCGGCCTCGAGAACGCCTCCGACGCCGAAGTGTTCGCCGAGATCCGCAAGCGCAAGGACAATTTCTGAGCGGCGCCAGGAGCTAGGGTCATGACCAGTTCCGCCGAAATCATCGCCCTGCTCGGCCTGAAGCCGCATCCGGAAGGCGGCTGGTATGCCGAGACCTTTCGCGACGGCGCGGCAGGCACGCGCGGCCATTCGACGGCGATCTATTTCCTCCTCGAGAAGGACCAATTGTCGGCCTGGCACCGGGTCAAGGACGCGGCCGAGGTCTGGCATTTCTATGACGGTGCGCCGCTGGCGCTGTCGATACACCGAGAAGGCGGTCCCGTCATCGAGGAGATCCTCGGTACCGCGCTTGCCGCAGGCGAGCGGCCGCAGATCGTCGTGCCGGCGGGCTGGTGGCAGTCGGCGCGCAGCCTCGGCGAATGGACCCTGGTCGGCTGCACCGTGGCGCCGGGTTTCGATTTCTCCGCCTTCGAACTGGCCGAACCAGGCTGGCAGCCGGGAACGCCTAAGGCACCTTAGCCCAGCAGCAAACCCAGCGTGATCGCCAGCTGGCCGACGTAATACAGCGCCCAGACCCCATGGCGCACCCAAATGCGATGCGGCGAGATGGCGGGCAGCAGGAACTTTTCCGCGGCGTGCAGCCCGTCGGACAGCATGAGCAGGACGATGCCGCCAATGACCCAGACGCTGTTCAGGGTGAGCGCCGCAATGCCCATGCCAAGCAACGCCGCGACATGGATGCCAATCGGCAAACGCAAGGCCGGGCCGATGCGGCGCCAGAGCGCGAAAACCATCGCCAGCGCCAACACGGCCATCGCTAGGGCAATAATTCCTCGCCACGGTTCGGCCGAGAGCAGCCCGAGGCCGCTGCCGGCGCGCAGGAACAGCACGACGTAAAGCACATGCGCGGTAAGAAAACTGGCCGTGCCGCCAAGAAATGCCTTCTCGCCGTCGCGCGACAGGAAGGCGTCGCCGATGGCACTGGCGCCCAGCGCGGCGACGAGCAGCCATGGGCCGCCCTGCTGCGCGACCAGCACCGCCAGCATCGCCACCGCCAATGTCCTTGCCGCCGACCGCGAAAGGCGCGGCGGCATGCCGAGGCTGAACGCGTAAATCACCGCCGCCGCCAGCGAAAACAGCAGCGTCGCATTGGCATTGGCATCGATGCCGCCGGAAAACGGCATCACGCGTTTGCCTCGCTCGCGGCCCTCTTGCGCAGCAACAGCGATTTCGCCGCCAGTGCCGCGCCGCCGGTGATCAGCACGCAGGCGGCGAGGATGCGCCATGACGGCTCGGCGAAGCCGGCGGTGATCAGCACCAGGGTGGACAGCAGCGGCGCGGCATAGCTCGCCGCCCCCAGCACCTGGATGTTGCCGCGCTTGACGCCGATGTCCCAGGCATAGAACGCCGCCCCCACCGGCATCAGACCGAGGCCGAGCACGGCCAGCCACTGGCCGGCGCCGTTGGGCAGCACCGTTTCTTCCAGCAACAGATGGCAGACCAGCGAAAGTGCCGCGGTGGCGGCGCAGAACCAGGTGACGATGCTGGTCGGCACCGACGGGAAGCGCCGCGACAACAGCGAATAGGACGACCACAGCACCGCGCAGACGCCGGCCATTGCATAGCCGAAGGCATAACGCGCATCGAAGGCAAGCCCGCCGCCCTTGGTGACGATCAGGACCGTGCCGGCAAGGCCGAGCAGCGCGCCGGCGACGTGGTTCCAGGCCAGCCGCTCGCCCGGCATCAGCGCCGACCCCAGCACGATCAGCAGCGGCCACAGATAGGCGATCAGGCTGGCCTCGACGGCCGGCGCATTGCGCAGCGCGGTGAAATAGAAGAAGTGGTAGCCGAACAGGCCGGCAATGCCGATCGCCCAAACCTGGCGCGGTATCTTCGCGGCGCCATCAGCTGCCGGCATGAACAGCCGGGCAACCAGCCCGACGCAAGTGCCGATCGTAAAGGTGATTGCCGAAAGCAGGAACGGCGGCACGGCGCCCGAAGCATCCGTAAGCAGCGCCAGCAGCGCCCACATGGCGACCGCGGAGAAGCCGATCAGTGTTGCGCGCGCCATACCGGTCGCCCCCTGCCCATCGTTGGCGGCGCACCGTCACGCCTATTCGTTTGCTTCGAACCGCTCCGCGCTGATCGTCAACGGGCCGATTTGCGTGCTGACCGTGGCGCGGATCGGCGCATATACGCCGCTTTGGCCGACCGGTGCAAACGTCACCATGATGCGGCTGCGTTTCTTCAGGTAGTTCAGCGCCTTGCGGTTCTTGCGGTAACCGGCCACCGGCTCGAAGCCCAGCCTGCAGGTGACCGTATCGCCCTTGTAGCCGGCCACCGAGATCGACCCTTTGGACTCGTAGGTCAGTTTCAGATCGGCACGCATTTCGCCGTCATAGAGCTTCACCGTGCGCCCGCAGACCTGGTCGAGGCTGTCGGCATGGATGACGGTGGCGGCCATCGGATCGAGGACCGATACGAGATGGCTGCCGGCCAGCGGTATCCAATTCTCGGGATTGCGCTTCTTCGGTTCAGGCACGACCTTGGTCGAGGTGACGACGCCGTTGGCAAACTGGATGTCGATCATCGATGCCTTCTTGCCGGACGTGTAGTCGGCGTGGAACGCTTGCGGCTGCAACTGCTTGCCCGAAATCTTGCCCTTCGACGAGATCGTGCCCCGCGTATCGTCGAACAAAGTGGCGAGCCCGGCGGCGGAAACGCTGCCCTCGATCGAATAGGTGTCGCCCTCGTAATGGCTGGAGAATTTCGCCTTGGCCACGGAGAGGCCGAGGAACGACACCGAATACTCGCCCGTGAAGGATTGCGGCTCAGCGGCCGAAGCCGTTGTCGGCGGCGCGACGGCCAACAGCACGACCAGGGCATGGAGGAAAGAACGAGGCATGGGCGGGTCCTTGATTGTCGACCGGAGACGGGCGGCTCCGATCTGGCATGTCCCTGTGCGACCGCTTATAGGCTGAATTCCGGCCTTAATGTGAAGGCGGCGTCGGCAGGGACGGTGGGGCTGGTCGACGGCCAAAATAAAAAACCCGCCTCGACGGGCGGGTCGTTGGAGCCAATTAGCACCATACCGAAATTAGTAGCATAGCTGCCGGCACAAAGCAAGAACAAAATGTGGCCACCTGGAAAATCGCGACAGGTTTGCGCAGCCCCTCATCGCCCTGCCGGGCACTTCTCCCCGTATAGGGACGGGGAGAAGGTCGCCTTGCAAACGGTTTCGCCAATTTGCGGAGTTGCAGAAAGCGCCGAGCCTGCGGCCCAGCCCCTTCTCCCCGTCACTATACGGGGGAAGGTGCCGGCAGGCGGATGAGGGGCAGCGCCGGCATCGGTCATCTTTTGATTGATTCCCTTGGCACTAACCAACCCCAAGCTTGACGCCTCGGCGAAATGCAACTATGGAACGCCAACTTTTTCCATAAGGCCGCCTGACCGAAACCGCGCGCCACCCGGCGCGGGTCGAATGTTTGGCCAGGACCGAGAACCGAAGGTTAGAACCATGTCCCGCACCTGCGAACTCACTGCCAAGGCAGTCATGTCCGGCAACAATGTGAGCCACGCCAACAACAAGACCAAGCGTCGCTTCCTGCCCAATCTCGTCAATGTGACGCTGATCTCGGAAGCGCTGAACCAGAACGTGCGCCTGCGCATTTCGGCCAACGCATTGCGTTCGGTCGAGCATCGCGGCGGCCTCGACGCCTTCCTGGCCAAGGCCGATGCCAAGGAATTGTCGCAGCGCGCCCGCCTATTGAAGAAGCAGATCGCCAAGAAGATCGCCGAGCAGCCGGCCGCCTGAGTTTTTCGGCGGCAGCGCCTTCCAGGGCGGGGTCCGAACTCCGGATCGCGTTCCGCTGGTTCCATTACCCAGGATAAAAAAATGATTTTCCTCTCGCGGTACCTGCCCTTCGTGGCGGCCATGGCGCTCGTCGTCGTGGCCTCGAACATCCTCGTGCAGTTCCCGATGCAAGGTTCAATCGGCGGGCTGTCGCTGGCCGACATCCTGACCTGGGGCGCCTTCACCTATCCGTTCTCCTTCCTGGTCACCGATCTCGCCAACCGCCGCTATGGGCCGGCGGTGGCGCGCAGGATCGTCTTTGTCGGCTTCATGACAGCGGTGATCTGCTCGATCGTCATCCCACCGCTGCTGTTTCGCCACGGCCTGATCGAATTCGAGACCGCCGCCGACCGGCTGGTGCGCATTGCCGCTGCCTCGGGCGCCGCCTTCCTCACCGCGCAGTTGCTCGACGTCACCGTATTCAACCGGCTGCGCCGGCAGAGCTGGTGGCGCGCGCCGATCGTCGGCACGCTGGTCGGCTCCGTTTTCGATACGGTGGTGTTTTTCACCGTCGCCTTCGCGGCGGCGTTCGCCTTCGCCGGGCCCAACGACGGCTTTGCGCTGGAAACCGCGCCGCTGATGGGCGTGCTGCCGGTCGAGACGATGCGCTGGATTTCCTGGGCGCTCGGCGATCTCGGCGTCAAGCTGGTCATAGCGGTGGTGGCGCTGATCCCCTACCGGCTGCTTGCCGCCCGCTGGAGCCAACCGGCACTGGCAGCATGATCCCGAACCAAAGGTCCGCGTTAGCGAAAAGTGGGAACCGGTTTTCGGACAAGATCATGCTCAAAGGCTATCGAGCATGATCCCTTGGGTCCAGCTTGATTCGGCAAAAACGCCTGACGGCGGACGGGAACTCCGCCTGAAGCGGCGCGGCGGCGAATTCTCGATCATGCTTGGCGCCAACGAGCTGATGAACAGCCGGCTCAGCGGTTCCGAAGAGGCGCTGGCGAAACTGTCCTGCCAAAGGATTGCCGGCCGCCGGACCCCAAACATCCTGATCGGCGGCCTCGGCATGGGCTTTACCTTGCGCGCGGCGCTGGCCGAGCTCGGCGACGATGCGCAGGTCACCGTTGCCGAATTGGTGCCGGCGGTCGTGGCGTGGGCGCGCGGCCTGATGGCCGAAGTTTTCGACGGTTGCCTTGACGACCGGCGTGTCGGCATTCGCGAGGCCGATGTCGGTCAGCTCATCCGATCGCAAGCTTCGGCCTGGGACGCGATCCTGCTCGATGTCGACAACGGCCCCGAGGGCATCGTCTACAAGGCCAACGATGCGCTCTACGGCGCAGCCGGCCTGATCAGCGCGAGAGCAGCTCTCAAGCCCGGCGGTGTGCTGGCGGTCTGGTCGCAGGGCCCTGACGCAGGTTTCACCCGAAGGCTCAAGCAGGCCGGCTTCACGGTCGAGGAGGTCAAGGTGCGGGCTCACGGCAAGCGCGGCGCCCGTCACATCGTCTGGCTCGCGACCAAGGGGCAATAGGCCACCACCTCGCAATCCGGGCGGGCCTTGGTGGACGCCGCCCGGTACACCCGCGAACCTCTACTTCGCCTTCTGAAGCTCGGCGGCGAGCGCCTGCAGCAGCCCGCGTGTGCCCTCCTCGCGCCCTTGCGCTGAATCGACGCCATCGAAGAACGCACCCTGTTCGGTATAGGTCAGGCGGGTGCCCTCGCCGGAAGGGGCAAGCTCGACCGTGGTGAGCGACGCCGACAGCGGCTGCGCCCCGACCGCCATCCGGTATGAAAATACGATGCGCCGGTCAGGGACGATGTCCTGGAACTGCGCATCGAGCCTGATCTCCGGGCCGCCCTGGTAGCTGAACCGCGAAACCTCGCTGCCGCCGACACGGAAATCGAAGGTGAATTCGGCGATGGTGAAGCCGTCGCCTTCGACGCGCCAGCGCCGCACCGTCGCCTTGTCGGCAAAGGCGAGGAAGACGCTCTCGGGCGATTGCGGGTAGGTCCGCTCGATCGTGAAGCTTGAATGGATGACGGACTGGTCGTTCACGGGGGCAATCTGGTTCATTTCTTGTCGTCCTTTTCCTGGTCGTGGAGTGTTGCGTCCGGTTGGTCAGTCTCCGCCAGGATCTGGCCGAGACGGTCGAGCTGGCGTTCGGCCGGTGTACGGCGCGCGGCGATCCAGTCGGCGAGCGGGGCCAGCCCGCCGGGCTCGATCCGGCAGGTGCGCACGCGTCCGACCTTCTCGCTGCGGATCAGCCCGCACGCTTCCAGCGCCTGGAGATGCTGGAGCACGGCAGCGAAGGTCATGCCGAACGGCTCCGCCAACTGGCTGACGGTGGCCGGCCCGCGGCTCAGCCTTTCCAGGATTGCCCGGCGCGTCGGCTCGGCAAGAGCCCGCAGGATGCTGTCGATCTCGGAACACTTAAGCATGGACTTGAGTATTTCGCCGATGACACAAATTGTCAAGTCACGACTAAAGTATTTTTTCAGATGGTGAGAGCCGGCTGGAAAACCCGCGACGCGGGTCATTGCCAGGGGAAATTGCCTGCGCTGCAAAACGGCGCGGAAATGCCAGCGATGCTGTCAGCCAGCAGGCCTGTCGCGCGTCAATCCTCGTGCAGCACAAATTCCAGGTAAAGATTGCGCTGCAGGATCGAGTGGTTGTCATCGGACATCAGCGACACGATCAGCGCGCCATCGTCGCGGGTCCAGACGTCGAGCGCTTCCATGTTGTCGATCTGGTAGCCCATGTCGGCTTCGAGCAGCACCGGCCCGTCGGCGACGGCGCCCTTCTCGACGCCTTCGCCATAGATGCGCCGCAGCCGCATCTTGACGCCGCCGGCCATCGAAAAACTGCGCTCCAGAAGCAACAGGTCGCCGTCCGGCAGGAAGGCGCCGTCGGTGATGTCGAAATCGCCATTGCGCTTGACGGTGAAGACGCCCTTGTGCGGCCCTTCGATGATCGCGGCAAAGATGTTGCCGGCCTTGTCGAGGCTCTTTTCCGACACCACGACCAGTCCGCCCGCGTGCTGCCCGTTGGGACTGGCGCGGGTGACGGTCTCAAAGCCGCGATTGCGGCGAAGTTCCCAGGCTGGGATCAGGAAGTCCAATTGCCTGAACGGCACCTTCATGCCGTCCGGATCGATCTTGAACTCTGCGATACGGTGATCGCCCTCGAAACCGACCGTGGCAATACCGTCCTTGACCGCGAGGCCTTCGGCATCGACCGCCCATTTCTCGTCGATCGGCTGGCCGGCCGCATCGACCATCTGCTGCATGCGAAAATTCTGGATGCCGGAAGGCCGCTTCTCGGCATCGTGGACGAGGGTGCCGAAGAACCAGAAGCCGGTGTCGGCGACGCCGATGAAATCGCTGCCGGGCTCGAGGAACCGAAGTGCCGACAGCGCGCCGAAATCGCGCGTCGACGAGGTCATTTCGAGCCCGCCGATGAATTCGAGCGGCCCGAACTGTTTGTCCGGCCGGCCGATGTGGAATTCGCTGATCGGCCGTGCCGTGATTTCGGCCGGCTCGACCGAGGCCGGGCCGGCAGCGACAGCTGGCGCCAAACTGATGCCTAACAACGCACTGGCGGCCAAAAGCTTCTGCCAAAAGCCGCCGCGGGAAAAAATCATCCGGCGCGCCGCATGCCGCCGCGCCGCGTGTCGCGCACGGTTTCCTCGGCGAACAGCGAGGCCAGCTGCTCGGTCATGGCGCCGGCCAGTTCTTCGGCATCGACGATGGTGACGGCGCGGCGATAGTAGCGGGTGACGTCGTGGCCGATGCCGATGGCCAAAAGCTCGACCGGCGAGCGCGTCTCGATGAGTTCGATGATGGCCCGCAGATGCCGCTCGAGATAATTGCCGGGGTTGACCGACAGCGTCGAATCGTCGACCGGCGCGCCGTCGGAGATCATCATCAGGATCTTGCGCTGCTCCGGCCGCGCGATCAGCCGGTTGTGCGCCCACAGCAGCGCCTCGCCGTCGATGTTTTCCTTGAGCAGGCCCTCGCGCATCATCAGGCCGAGATTGCGGCGCGCCCGCCGCCACGGGTGGTCGGCGGATTTGTAGATGATGTGGCGCAGATCGTTGAGCCGGCCGGGGTTCGGCGGTTTGCCTTCCTTCAGCCATTTCTCGCGCGCCTGCCCGCCCTTCCAGGCGCGGGTGGTGAAGCCGAGGATTTCGACCGAGACGCCGCAGCGTTCCAGCGTGCGCGCCAGGATGTCGGCGCAGGTCGCGGCGACGGTGATCGGCCGGCCGCGCATCGAACCCGAATTGTCGAGCACCAGCGACACCACCGTGTCGCGGAATTTGGTATCACGCTCCTGTTTGAAGGACAGCGGCTGCATCGGGTCGATGACGACGCGCACCAGCCGTGCCGGATCGAGATAGCCTTCTTCGAGGTCGAAATCCCAGGAGCGGTTCTGCTGCGCCATCAGGCGGCGCTGCAGCCGGTTGGCCAGCCGCCCGACGACGCCGGAAAGGTTGGCGAGCTGCTTGTCGAGGAAGGCGCGCAGCCGGTCGAGCTCCTCCTCCTCGCACAGTTCCTCCGCACCTACGGTCTCGTCGAAGGCGGTCGTGAAGACCTTGTAGTCGATCTCTTTCGGCAGATTGGTGAAGGGATTGTCGTTGCGGCGCGCCTCGCCCGGCGTCTCCGCATCGGCGTCGTCATCGTCGGAGAGATCCTCGGCGGTGGCGTCGGAGGCTTCCGTCTCGGCCGATTGCTCGTCGTCCGACGATGCCTCGGTATCCTCGGATTGCGACTGCTCGGAGCCGGAATCGTCTTCGCCGCCCTCCTCGCTCTGCTCCTCGCCTTGCGGCTGGTTTTCGTCGTTGTCCTCGGAGTCTTCCGTCTCCTGGTCATCGCCGAGCTCCTCGGCCATTTCCATGGAGGCGAGCATCTCGCGCACGACGCGGGCGAACGCCTGCTGGTCATCGAGCTTTGCCGACAGCCCGTCGAGGTCGGCACTGGCCTTTTCCTCGACCCAGGGGCGCCAGAGATCGACCAGCCGTTCGCCGCTCTTCGGCACAGTGCGGCCGGTCAGCTTTTCGCGCACCATCAGCGCCAGCGCTTCCTCGATCGGCGCGTCGGCCTTGTCCTTGACGTCGACGAGGTTGGCCCTGGCGTATTTGTCCTCGAGCATCGAGCCGATATTGTCGGCGACGCCCTGCATGGCGCGGCTGCCGATCGCCTCCACCCGGGCCTGCTCGACCGCGTCATAGATGGCGCGGGCCTGTTTGCCTTCCGGGGCCAGCCTGGTGTGGATGCGCGAATCGTGGCAGGCGCGCTTCAGCGCCATGGAATCGCCGAGCCCGCGGGTGATGGCGATGTCCGCCTTCGACGCTTTCTTCGGCAGTTCCGGCAGCCGGGCGCGGCTGCCGGCCAGCGCCGGCCGATCCTTGGCGAAACCGACCTCGAGATCCTTGTCGCCGGCGATGGCGCGCATGCAGACGGTGACGGCGCGCTTGAAGCTGTCGTTCTCAGCGCCGGTCTTGGATTTGTTTCGCGTATTGTCGCCCGGACCCGCCATCGAGACTCTGCTTAGCCCAGCACCACATTCGCCGCCGATTCCGGCAGATCTTCGCCAAAGGCGCGTTGGTAGAACTCGGCCACCAGCGAGCGTTCCAGCTCGTCGCATTTGTTGAGGAAGGTCAGCCGGAACGCCATGCCGATATTGCCGAAGATTTCGGCATTCTCGGCCCAGGTGATAACCGTGCGCGGGCTCATCACCGTCGACAGATCGCCGTTGATGAAGGCCGAGCGCGTCATGTCGGCGACACGGACCATCTTGTTGACGATCTCCTTGCCCTTGCCGTCGCGATAATGCTTGGCCTTGGCCAGCACGATGTTCACTTCATTGTCGTGCGGCAAATAGTTCAGCGTGGTAACGATCGACCAGCGGTCCATCTGCGCCTGGTTGATCTGCTGGGTGCCGTGGTAGAGGCCGGTGGTGTCGCCCAGCCCAACCGTGTTGGCGGTCGAAAACAGCCGGAAGGCCGGGTGCGGGCGGATGACCCGGCTCTGGTCGAGCAGCGTCAGCCGGCCCGACGATTCCAGCACGCGCTGGATGACGAACATCACGTCCGGGCGGCCGGCATCGTACTCGTCGAAGCACAGCGCGACATTGTGCTGATAGGCCCAGGGCAGGATGCCATCGCGGAATTCGGTGATCTGCAGCCCGTCCTTGACGACGATGGCGTCCTTGCCGACGAGATCGATACGGCTGACATGGCTGTCGAGGTTGACGCGCACGCAAGGCCAGTTGAGGCGGGCGGCGACCTGCTCGATATGCGTCGACTTGCCGGTGCCGTGATAGCCCGACACCATGACGCGGCGATTGTAGGCAAAGCCGGCGAGGATCGCCATGGTCGTGTTCTTGTCGAACAGGTAGTCCGGATCGATGTCGGGGACATGCTCGCTCGTCACCGCATAGGCCGGCACCACCATCTTGGAGTCGAAGCCGAATGTCTCCTTCACCGACACCGTGGTGTCGGGCAGGTTGGCGATGTCGCGATCGACCTTGTTCATCTCTATCAACATCTCCACAAGCGAAACGCCGCGTTTCGCCGGCAATCGATTTTGTTCGGGGGCGGTCTTAGAGCCTTTTCCAACCTTATGAAAGTTGGAAAGCGACACGAACCGTATGGTCGCTCAGCACAAACCTGCCTGCTTGAGCACGCGATACGCCTGGAGCACATCGCGGAACCGGTCTTCCGAACCTCTGTCGCCGCCATTCGCATCCGGGTGGTGGCGTTTCACAAGTTCCTTATAGCGCGCCTTGATATCCTTGCCAGTTGCCTTTGTATCAAGGCCAAGCGTTTCCAGTGCCTTGGCCTCAAGCGGCTTGGCCTTGCGCTCGCGTGCTTCGCGCGGGTCCTTCGGGCCTTTGAACAGGTCGAACGGATCGCGCATGCGATTGTAGTAGCCGGCGCGGCCGGAGCGCGCCTGTGCGAAGTCGGGCGAGGAGCGTGTCGAGGCACCGTTGACGCCCATTTTCCAGGTCGGCCGGTGGCCGGTCATGGCTTCCTTCTGGAAGCGGGCGATCTCGGTATCGGGAACGCCCGAGAAATAATTGAAGCCCTTGTTGTACTCGCGCACGTGATCGAAGCAGAACTGGAAATACTCGCCTTCCTTCATCCGTCCGACCGGGGCACGGTGGGTACCGGCCTCCTTGCAGCCATCCCACTGGCAGATCGGCGAACGCGACTTCAGCTCCGCGTCCTTCTCCGGGCGGATGCGAATCTTCTCGAAATATTTTGGGTACGGCTTCATCTCACCCATTTATGGGCTGTTCGCGGATGCGAAACAAGAATTGACATTTTCGCGATGATCGCCCTAACCGCTGAATCGCGGCATAAAACCGGCGAATTGCGAATTTTGTGCGATGACATAGATGTGGTGAAGGGAAGCGGCGATGTCCATACAGGCAACGATGGAAGACAAGCTGAAAAAGGCGTTTTCGCCGGAACGGCTGGCCGTCATCAACGAAAGCCATCTCCATGCCGGGCATCATCATGTGGATTCCGGCCATCACGCCACCTTCGACGGCACCGGCGAGACGCATTTTCGCGTCCGCATCGTCGCGCCAGCCTTTGCCGGCATGAGCCGCGTCGAACGTCACCGCGCCGTCAACACATTGCTGGCCGAGGAATTGAAATCCGGCGTGCACGCCCTGGCGATCGAGCCGGCGGCGCCCGGCGAAAAGACCCGCTGGTAATTTCAGCCGAAGCTCGCCCTCAGGAAAGCCATCACCGCGGCGGTCAATGCATCGCCCTCGGTGCCGAAGTCGCGATTGATCGACATGTGCGAATAGGCGCTGCCGTCGAACAGCGTGACCCTGGTTCCGGTGGCGCGCAGACGCCCGGCGAAGGCCTGCGCATCCGCCGCGCGGGCTTTCGCGCGCGAATGGGCGATGAAGGTCGGCGGGTGCTTGCGGCCTTCGACGTAGGTGACAGGCGACAGCGCGCGCCACTGCGCCGGATCGGGAAAGGCGCGGGCATAGACCCCTGCCATGCCGCCGCTTCTGGCCAGCGCCTCCAGATCGTAGGCCCTGGTGTCGTCGAGAACCAGCGCCGCGACGCCGGGCAGGCCGCCGCGCAGCCCGGTCAATGCGACGAGATGGCAGCCGGCCGAATGGCCCATGGCGACGATCCGGTCCGGATCGCCGCCATGCCTGGCGATGTTGGCGCGGACGTAACGATAGGCCAGTTCGACATCTGCCGCCTGGGTGGCGACGTCGGCCTTGGGCAGCATCCGGTAGTCGATCGAGACGAAGCCGAAGCCATTGTCGAGCAGGAATTGCGGCTTGGCATTGACGTTGCCGCGGTTGCCGACTCGCCAGGCGCCGCCATGGACGAAAAAGACGACCGGCAGGCCGCTTGCGCCGTCGCGGGAATAAATGTCGAGCTTGGCCGGCCCATAGTCGAAGGTTTCGGGCGACGGCGAACGCAGCCGCAATGCCGCCGCAGCCTGTCCCGGCAGCAGCGCCGCCATCGACGCCAGAAGCAGGCTTCGCCGATCGATCTTCATCAACGCCTGACTGCCCACGGCTGCCACAAGGTGCGCACTGTCATTCTCCAAGCATCGCCGGCTTGATCCTCAGCCGCGCGATACGGTTCTTGTCGCGCTTCATGACGACGAAGCGCTTGCCGTGAAACGTAAAGGCCTGCTTTTCGTCCGGGATCGACTGCGCCTCGTGGATGACAAGGCCGGCGATGGTGGTGGCTTCCTCGTCCGGCAGGTTCCAGTCGAGCGCCCGATTAAGGTCGCGGATCGGCACCGTGCCGTCGACGACGACGGAGCCGTCGGCCTCCTGCTTGACGCCCTGGATGTCGATGTCGTGCTCGTCGGCGATCTCGCCGACGATCTCCTCGATGATGTCCTCCAGCGTCACCAGCCCTTCGACCTCGCCATATTCGTCGACGACGATGGCGAAATGCGCCTTGCGGCGCAGGAAGGCATTGAGCTGCTCCTGAAGCGTCGTGGTGTCGGGCACGAACCACGGTTTCGACGCGATCTTCATCACGTCGATCCTGGAAAAATCGTTGCCGACCTCGTTCAGCGCGCGCAGCAGATCCTTCGCGTGCAGCACGCCGACAATGTTGTCGAGCGAACCCTTCCACAACGGCATGCGGGTGTGCGGGCTCTGCAGGATCTCGCGAACCACCGCTTCGGGCGGGTCGTCGGCGTTGACCGAGCGCATATTGGTGCGGTGGACCATGACGTCCGACACTTCGAGCTCCTCGAGGTCGAACAGGCCGCCGATGCGGGCGCGGTCCTCGCGCACCACCTGGCCGTCGCGGCGGAAATCGTCGACGGCGCCGCGCAGTTCCTCGCGCGCAGAGCGCTGCGGCTCCATGCGTTGCAGCTCGTAGCCGAAGGCGGCGAGCAGGCGCCGGCGCAAGACGAAGCCCAGCACGCCGAGGCCGGCGAGCACGGCAGCCGCGATCCAGCCGGCCTGGCTCATCCCGGCCGGCTTTCCTGCCGACCCGGATGGTTCTCCCGGAGGAACGCCAGCACTTCCGAGGCCGGCACATCCCTGGCGATGAAGGCCTGGCCGACGCCGCGCGTCAGGATGAAGGTCAGCGCGCCGCGCGACACCTTCTTGTCCTGGGTGATGAAGGAGAACAGCGTCTCGGCGTCGGGCAGTTCGCCTGGAATGTCGGCCATCCGCCAGGGCAGACCGACGGCGCGAAGATGCGCCTCGACACGCGCCGCGTCGTCGGGGCTCGCCAAATTGAGCCTTGACGAAAAGCGGTGCGCCAGCGCCATGCCGATGGCGACGCCCTCGCCATGCACGAGCCTTGCGCCGTCATAGCCGATCGCCGCCTCCAGCGCATGACCGAAGGTGTGGCCGAGATTGAGCAACGCGCGGTCGCCGGTCTCGAACTCGTCGCGGGCAACGACGTCGGCCTTGGCACGACAGGCCTCGGCGATGGCCGCAGCCCGCTCCGGCCCGCCGGCAAACACTTGACGCCAGTTTTCTTCCAGCCAGGCGAAAAACTCGGGCCGGTCGATCAGCCCGTATTTGGCCAGTTCGGCATAGCCGGCGCGAAACTCGCGGATCGGCAGCGTGTCGAGCACTTCGGTGTCGGCCAGCACCAGCTTCGGCTGGTGGAATACCCCGACCAGGTTCTTGCCGCGCTTGCTGTTGATGCCGGTCTTGCCGCCGACGGAGGAATCGACCTGCGCCAGCAGCGAGGTCGGAACCTGCACAAAGTTCATGCCGCGCCGCGCGATGCCGGCGGCGAAGCCGGCCAGGTCGCCGATGACGCCGCCGCCGAGCGCGATGACGACATCGCCGCGCTCCAGCTTGGCGGCCAGCACGCCGTCGACCACCTCCTCGAGATGCGCAAAGCTCTTGGTCTTTTCGCCTGGCGGCAGCGTGATGACGGCATGTTGGATGCCACCGCTTGCCAGGCCGGCCGCAAGCGCTGCGAGATGCGCGCTAGCGACGTTTTCGTCGGTGACGACCGCCGCCCGCGTTCCCGGCAGACGGCGCGAGATCTCGGCGCCGGCGCGTGACAGCAGGCCGGGGCCGATCAAAATGTCGTAGGCACGCTCGCCAAGCCCGACTTCGACAGTGACCGTTGCATCAGCGCTCACGACCGCACCTCGTCAATATCGGCAACGCCGAGATGGCCGCGCAGCGCGTCCACCACTTCGGCGGCAATGATCTCCTTGCGGTCGTCGCGGGTCGGCACGATGACATCGGCCGCGGCATAAACCGGGTAGCGTTCCGCCATCAGCCGTTCCAGCACGGCGCGCGGATCGGCGCTTTTCAGCAGCGGCCGGTTCTGTTTCTTGGAAACGCGCTCTATCAACAGGTCGATCTCGGCTTTCAGCCAAACCGAAACGCCATGGCTGGCGATCGCCTCGCGCGTCTGCGCGTTCATGAAGGCGCCGCCGCCGGTCGACAGCACCTGCGGCCCGTGCTCCAGCACACGCAGGATGACGCGCTGCTCCAGTGCCCGGAACTCCGCCTCGCCATAGCGCTCGAACAGGTCCGGGACGCTCATGCGCGAAACAGTTTCGATCTCCTGGTCGCTGTCGATGAAGGGCAGTGCCAGCATCGCCGCCACCTTGCGGCCGATCGCCGTCTTGCCGGCGCCCATCAGCCCGACAAAGACGATGGAACGGCCGCCCAGCCGGCCGAGCAGCGCGGCATGGCTCTCGCCCGGAGGATTTGCTGGTAGCGCGTTCATGCTTCTAGGGCCTCTTTGGCGGCGTATCGACATCAAAAGCCTGTTTGCGTCAAGCGCGGCGCAACCGGGACTATGGGCTTCATCCTTGAATTGGCCGGATTGGCGTCTCATAAGGGCACAGGGTTGGAAATGCAGAATAAGACGACGGGCGAAAATTAATGCCAACACTGTTTCGCTTTGTCGTGACGCTCGCGATTCTGGCCGGCATTGTCTATGGCGCGATGTTCGCCTTGGTCATGTTCGTCGAGCCGAGGAAGGCGGAAATGAGCGTGCGTATCCCTCCAGAAAAGCTCAATCCCAAAAAATGAACAGCGCCGCCCGCATCGAAGCCTTCCTGGAGATGATGAGCGCCGAGCGCGGCGCGGCCGAAAACACGCTTTCCTCCTATCGCCGCGACCTCGAAGACGCTTCCGCCGGGATCGGCGGTGGGCTTGCCGCTGCCACCAGCGCCGACATCCGTGCCTATCTCGACGACATCGCCGCGCGCGGCTTTGCCGCCACCTCGCAGGCGCGCAAATTGTCGGCGATCCGGCAGTTCTTCAAGTTCCTCTACGCCGAAGGCCTGCGCGGTGACGATCCGACCGGCACGCTGGACAGTCCGAAGAAGGGCCGGCCGCTGCCTAAGACGATGAGCGAGGCCGATACCGGCCGGCTGCTCGACCGCGCCGCGCAGGAGGCGATGGACCCCTCCATGCATGACGGCGACAGGCTGGCGGCGCTGCGCCTGCACGCACTGGTCGAGGTGCTCTACGCCACCGGCTTGCGCGTTTCGGAGCTGGTCGGCCTTCCCGTGACGGTGGCACAGCGCGACGACCGCTTCTTCATGGTGCGCGGCAAGGGCAACAAGGAGCGCATGGTGCCGCTGTCGGCCAAGGCGCGCGCGGCGATGCGGACCTGGCTTGCCGCACGGGCAACGGTGCCGGCTTTTGCCGACAGCCCGTTCCTGTTTCCGGCCGCCGCCGACAGCGGCTATCTCTCGAGACAGGTCTTTGCCCGCGAGCTGAAAGCGCTTGCCGCGCGGGCCGGCATTGCCACGGCGAAGATATCGCCGCATGTGCTGCGCCATGCTTTCGCCAGCCATCTGCTGCAGAACGGCGCCGATCTCAGGGCCGTGCAGCAGCTGCTCGGCCATGCCGATATTTCAACGACGCAGATCTACACGCATGTGCTGGAGGAGCGGCTGGTGCGTCTGGTCAACGATCATCATCCGCTTGCCGACTAGGCGTCATATCGCTATGTGAGAACGACGCTCCACCGCGCCCAGCCTGCATTTTCGGGCTTGCGTCAGTCATTGCCTTCCGACTTGCCGGTTCGCCCAAGAATGTACAATTACCTCGATTTCGAAAAGCCTGTGCAGGATCTCGAAGGCAAGATCCTTGAGCTGAAGAAGCTTGCCGAGAACGGCGAGGCGGTCGATGTCGGCGATGAGATCGCCCGTCTCGAGAAGCGCTCGCGCGATGCGCTGCGCGACGCCTACAAGGCGCTGACGCCATGGCAGAAGGTGCAGGTGGCGCGCCATCCGGACAGGCCGCATTGCATCGACTACATCAAGGGCCTGCTTACCGATTTCACGCCGCTTGCCGGCGACCGCAATTTCGGCGAAGACCAGGCGATCGTCGGCGGCTTCGCCCGCTTCCGTGGCGAGCCGGTGGCGATCATCGGCCAGGAGAAGGGTTCCGATACGGCAAGCCGGCTGAAGCATAATTTCGGCTCGGTGCGGCCGGAGGGCTACCGCAAGGCGGTGCGGCTGATGGAACTCGCGGACCGCTTCCAGATCCCGCTGCTGACGCTGGTCGACACGGCCGGCGCCTATCCCGGCGTCAACGCCGAAGAGCGCGGCCAGGCAGAAGCCATCGCCCGCTCGACCTCGGCCTGCCTTGGCCTGAAGGTGCCGTCGATCTCGGTGGTGATCGGCGAAGGCGGCTCGGGCGGCGCCATAGCGATCGCCACCGCCAACCGCGTCTACATGCTCGAACACGCCATCTATTCGGTGATCTCGCCGGAAGGCGCCGCCTCGATTCTGTGGCGCGATACCACGCGGTCCAAGGATGCTGCGACCAACATGAAGATCACGGCGCAGGACCTGCTGGAGCTGAAGATCATCGACGCCATCATCGCCGAGCCGCTCGGCGGTGCCCATCGCGCCCCCGAAACGGTGATCGCCGCCACCGGCGACCTCATCGCCAGGACGATGAAGGAATTCTCCGGCGCCAACACCGACTTCCGCGAGCATCGCCGCGAGAAATACCTGGCGATGGGCCGCAATCTGTAACCAACGCAGACACGCAGCCTGAAATGTGGCGGCGTGAACCAGTTTCGCCACAAAAATGCCGCTGCATTCGGCTCAGTGAGCTTAACGTAAGGGGACGCGCCGCATGCTTGCGGTAAGGAATTTTCAAGGTTAACGGGCTTAAGGTCCGTCAGCGGTCGGTTTAGCAGCTGCGGCATCCGCGGCGCAGAGATGAAGACGATAGCCATATCCATGTTTGCCAAGCTTGCCCGCACCGGAGTTCTGATCGCTGCGATCGGCGTCGCCGGCTGCAATGACGCTTCGATGAAGGATTTTGCGCCGCAAGCCAACAAGCCGCTGCCGGACAAGATCCTGGCCGAGATGAAAGCCAAGGGCATGATCCGCACCTCCTCGGTGATGGCGCGCATCTTCAAGGAAGAAGGCAAGCTCGAAATCTGGAAGGCCAAGACCAACGGCCGCTACGACCTGGTCGCCAGCTACGACATCTGCAAATGGTCGGGCAAGCTCGGCCCGAAATTCACCGAAGGCGACCGCCAGGCACCGGAAGGCTTTTACACGGTCCGCCCGGCACAGATGAACCCGCGGTCGAATTACCACCTGTCCTTCAATATCGGCTACCCGAACGCCTATGACCGCGCCAATGGCCGCACCGGTTCCAACCTGATGGTCCACGGCGCCTGCTCGTCGTCGGGCTGCTATTCGATGACCGACGCGCAGATCGAGCAGATCTACGCTTTCGGCCGCGACGCCTTCCAGGGCGGCCAGACCGAGTTCCAGATCCAGGCTTTTCCGTTCCGCATGACCGCCGCCAACATGGCGCGCTATCGCAACGACCCGAACTACGAATTCTGGAAGATGCTGAAGGTTGGCTACGACAATTTCGAGGTCACCAAGGTGCCGCCGAAAGTCGACGTCTGCGAGAAGCGCTACGTGTTCAACCAGGTTGCGGCCGACGGCTCGACCTTCAATCCGACCGGCCCTTGCCCTGTGACCACCCAGCCCGATTCGCTGAAGAGCGCCATCAACGCCTATCAAAGCACCTATGAGGCGGCCTTCAACGGCGCCATCAAGGCCAGCGTGCCGGCACCCAAGCCGACCATCGCCGGGATCAAGGAAGCCAGCATCGTTTCCGACTGGTCGAAGCGGCGTGCGCGCGGCGAACGCGTTCCGATCGAGCCGCCCTCGCTCAACCCGGACGGCACGGTGGCCGAAACGGCGCGCATGGGCCGCATCGATTCGCCGGCGGGCCGCAAGATGGCAGCGCTCGACGCCGAAAAGGCTGCCAAGCAGAAGGCCGAGGAACAGCGGCTTGCCGCGATAGAAGCGGCGAAGGCAGCGAAAGCGGCAGCCAAGGCACAGGCCTTGGCCGAGAAGGAAGCTGCAAAAGCCCAGGCGCTAGCCGAAAAGGAAGCTGCCAAGACCGCCGCAGAGATGCCTGTCGCCACCGCCACCGTAGCGCCATCGGACGCCGCCCCGGCAGTCGAAACGCAGGCTGCGGACGCCGAAAGCACGGCGACAAGGTTGAAGAAAAAGCTGCTCGGCATGTTTGGCGGCTGAACTTCATGCTTGAGCAAGAAGATGGGGGCCAAGAAGACAGGCCCTCAACCAGCCCCGCCGCCGTCTACGACCTCAAAGGCCTGAACTGCCCGTTGCCCGTGCTCAAGGCAAAAAAGCGCCTGGCCGCAATGCAGCCGGGCAGCCGGCTGTGGCTCGAAACCACCGACCCGCTCGCCGTCATCGACATTCCCGCCTTCTGCGCCGAGAGCGGCCATCGACTGGTCGAAACGGCGGCGGCGGCAGGCGGCCACCGCTTCCTGGTCGAGCGCGGCGGCTGAACGCGTAATCTCCCCCCTTGAGGGGGAGATGGCCGGCAGGCCAGAGGGGGTCGCCGCGCGTGAAGCACCAAGTTTGGTCCCACAGGGGGGTCGCGCCAGCCGAGGCGACCCCCTCTGTCGCCTTCGGCGACATCTCCCCCTCAAGGGGGGAGATCACGATCCGGCAATAGCCAGCGGGTTGCTTTCCAGTGCTGCGCGATCCGGCGTGTCGATCGACGGCCGGTTGGTGAAGGCGGCGAACAGCCGCCGGACATAGTCTTCGGGCATGTCGAGCGTGATCAGCACCAGCCTGGTGCCGCGCTGGCTGTCCGGCCAGGCCGGCAGTTGCACCGGCGGATGCAGGATCTTCTGCACGCCATGGATAACCAGCGGCCGCGACGGGTCTTCTGCAAGCTCGATGACGCCTTTCATCCGCAAAAGGCGCTCGCCATGCGCCGAGCGCAACAGATCGAGAAACATCTCGATTGCCGAAAACGGCACCGGCCCGTCATGAACCAGCGAATACGAACGCACGCGGGAATCGTGCCTGTGGTCATGGTGATCATGGTCGGCATGGTCATGCCCGTCGTGATCATGCCCGCCGTGGTCATGCCCGCCGTGGTCATGGTCGTGGCCGGCTTGTTCGCCGAGCCAACGCTGCACATCGACGGATTTGGTGGCCGGATTGTAGAGGCCGCTATCGAACAGGGTCGCGGTGCTTGCCTCGCCCACGTCGAGCACCACGGCGCCCGGGTTGAGCTGCCTGAGCCGCGCCCGCAACGCCTCGACATCGCCTGCATCCGTGGTCAGGTCGGCCTTGCTGAGCACCATGCGATCGGCGACGGCCACCTGCTTCACCGCCTCGACATGCGCATCGAGCGTCGCATTGCCGTTGACGGCATCGATCAGGGTGATGACGCCGTCGAGCCGGAAGGCCTGGACCAGGGCCGGGTGTGCCATGATCGACTGCAGTACGGGGGCGGGATCGGCGAGCCCGGTGGTTTCGACGATGACGCGGGCAAGCCGGTCGATGCGGCCGGTCTGCAGCCGGTCGACGAGGTCGGCCAGCGTGTCGACCAGCTCGCCGCGCACCGTGCAGCAGAGGCAGCCGTCGGAGAGCTGGATGATGCCGTCGGAGGCCTGCTCGACCAGGAGATGGTCGATCGCCACCTCGCCGAACTCGTTGATGATGACGGCGGTGTCGGCGAGCGCCGGATCCCGGAGCAGCCGGTTGAGCAGCGTCGTCTTGCCGGCACCGAGAAAGCCGGTGAGCACCGAAACGGGGATCGGGAAGCCGGCCATGCGGCTAGTTCAGCGCCTTGGCCGGCTGCTGGACCTGCGCGGCGGTGGCGGATCCGGCCACAACTGGCTCGGCGCCGGCCGGCGGCGCCCGGTCCGGCCGCCATGTCGGCAGCGGCACGTCGGCATATTCCTGCCCGGAGGCGTCGAGCATCGCCTTCGGCTTCGGTCCCGTGGCGCCGCCGAGGCCGACGGCGATCAGCGTCGGTACATGGTCGAGCTTTTCCTGATAGGGCGATTTCGGCACGTCCTTGCCCTTGTCGCCGACGGCGGGTGCGGTTTCCGATTGCTCCTCGACCGGCTTCTTCTTGCAGATTTCGTCGTTCATGTCGTTGGCCGACATGGTGTCGCCATAGGCGGGCAGCGCCGCGACCGTCAGCCAGCTCGGCGCCGGGGTTGCAAAACCCTGGTCGAGCAGTTTCGCCGCCGCCTCGGCGCGGGTGACTGCCGATCGTTCGCCGAGCACCACGGCGACCAGGGTGCGGCCGTTGCGGGTCGCCGAGCCGATCATGTTGAAACCGGACGAGCAGACGAAACCCGTCTTCATGCCGTCGGCACCCGGATAGCGGCCGATCAGCAGGTTGTAGTTGGAGATCGCCTTCTTGCCGACGGCAAGGCCTTCGATCGAGAACCAGGGGGCATATTGCGGAAATTCCTTGCGAATCGCCATCACCAGCAAAGCGAGATCGCGCGCTGTCGTATACTGGTCCGGCGAATAGAGCCCGTTCGGATTGACGAAATGGGACCCGCTCATGCCGAGCCTCTGCGCTTCGGCATTCATGCGTTCGGCGAAAGCCGCTTGCGAACCGCCGATATTCTCGCCGACCGCCATGGCGATATCGTTGGCCGATTTGACCAGCATCATCTTCAGCGCATTGTCCAACCGCATCACCGAGCCCGGCTTGAAGCCCATCTTGCTCGGCGGCTCGCCGGCAGAATGTTTCGTTACCTTGACCGGCGAATCGAGCTGGACCTCGCCCGCGGCAATCGCCCGAAACGCCACATAGGCGGTCATCAGCTTGGTCAGCGACGCCGGGTACCAGCGCCTGAACGCCTCCTGGTGCTGCAGGATCTTGCCGCTGTTCAGGTCGAACAGGATTGTCGGATTGGCCAAGGCAGGCCCGGCCAGCGACGCAAGCACCACCGTGCCCGCCACCAACAGTCTGAGGAAATGCCTGTAGCGCATCATGAAAACCGAAATAGCCTCTTGCCGCAGTCGCACCTGGCTCCGTAAGATTTCGTTACACGATCGCCAGGATAATGGTCCGGCCCTCTGTTCCCGGACCACAGTCGCGGTGCTATTTACTCTATGTGACGTCAACATGGCAAAGTGCTGCCGATCACAATGTGGAAGCAGCAGCACAATGCAAAGCAGCGTGCATGGTTGCAAGGCAGCAGGCACAATTGCAAAGCAGCAGGCCAAGACCGCCTGCTCCAACAGCGAAATGGAACCATCATGCCGATCCTGAACCGAGCCGCCGAAATGCAGGACGAGGTGGCCGGCTGGCGCCGCCATTTGCACCAGACGCCGGAGCTGAATTTCGACGTCTTCAAGACCGCCGCTTTCGTCACCGAGAAGCTGAAGGCTTTCGGCTGCGACGATATCGTGACGGGTTTGGGCAAGACCGGCGTCGTCGGCATCATCCGCGGCCGCCACGGCGAAGGCTCGACCATCGGCCTGCGCGCCGACATGGATGCCCTGCCGCTCAACGAGATCACCGGCAAATCCTATGCCTCGACCGTCCCCGGCAAGATGCACGCCTGCGGCCATGACGGCCACACCGCTATGTTGTTGGGTGCCGCCAAATACCTCGCCGAAACGCGCAATTTCGCAGGCTCCGTCGCGGTCATCTTCCAGCCGGCCGAAGAGGGCGGCGGCGGCGGCAACGAGATGGTCAAGGACGGTATGATGGAGCGCTTCGCTATCTCCAAGGTTTTCGGCATGCACAACATGCCGGGCCTGCCGGTCGGCCAGTTCGCCATCAGGCCCGGCCCGATCATGGCGGCGACCGCCGAATTCACCATCACCGTCAAGGGCCGGGGCGGCCACGCGGCGATGCCGCACGGCACCATCGATCCGATCGTCATCACCAGCCAACTCGTCGGCGCATTGCAGACGATCGCCTCGCGCAGCACAGATCCGGTCGAGGCGGTGGTCGTCTCGGTGACGAAATTCCACGCCGGCGACGCCTATAACGTCATTCCCGAGACTGCCGAGATCGCCGGCACCGTACGCACGCTGAAGAAGGAAGTCGCCAAGAAGGCCGAAGAGCGCATCCGCGCACTTTGCCAAGGCCTGGGCGCTGCCTTCGGCGCGACAATCGAGGTTGATTACAATGCCAATTACCCCGTCACCTTCAACCATCCGGAAGAGACGGTCTTTGCCAGCGACATCGCGGCCGACGTCGCCGGCGACAGCCATGTGCACCGCGCCATCCAGCCGGTGATGGGCGGCGAGGATTTCTCCTACATGCTTGAAGCGCGGCCGGGCGCCTTCATCTTCATCGGCAATGGCGATACCGCCGGCCTGCACAACCCAGCCTACGACTTCAACGACGAGGTCATCCCGCACGGCATGAGCTATTGGGTGAAGCTGGCGGAAACAGCGCTGGCGGCGTAGCCATTCGGCATCGGCGGTGCGGCAACCGCCGCACCTCTGGGCGGCAAAACTGGGCAGGACATGTTCGGCTGGTCACTTCCGGCCGGACGACTTCCGGGCAAGGCCGAAGGCAATGCCCAGAGCGATACCTATACCAATGCCCGTAACAATGTTGTCCAACACGACGCCGATAGCCACGCCGATCACGACGCCGAGTGTGAGGTGTTTGGCATCCATCATGCCCGGTCATGTAGCGTGGAAGGGAAGAGCCGCAACCGCTACGGTCCGCTCTTCGGATCCTCGACCTCCAGCGCCTCCATGACCGGCGCCAGCTCATTGTCATCGGCAGCCTGCGGCTCTTCGCCTGTCCTCGCCTTCGTCAGGGCTGCCTCGATCGCCTCCTGGATATTGCCGAGTTCGTCTTCGCGAACCTCGTGGCCATAGCCGGCAGCATCGGCATCCTGCTCGAATTGCTGCGCCAGGACAGCGACGCTCACCTCGCTCTCGGCCGGCAGATTGCCGACATTCTCCTGCAGCCAGGTCTCAAAGAACTCTTTGGTGGCGCTCATGCGGTCTCTCCTCGGGACACTAAAGCGCGTCGGCATCCCGAAAGTTCCGCTCTCTGAGCCGTCTTTGCGCCCGTTGCCGGCTGCCCCGCAACTCAGCGCGGCCCCGCGGCGGTTGCGCCGCCTGGCTCGGCTGCTTACTGGCTGGCAGCAGTCGTCGGTTCGCACGACACGTTCGGGTTCATGTCCGCGAACGCGCCGGTCGGGTTGCCCTTCCAGGCCCAGACATGCAGCTCGTAGAACGGGCCGAGGCCATAGCGGTTGGGCGCGCTGTTGAAGTTGAACAGATGCCCATCGAGCGAGGCCGGGCCTTTCGAGGTGATGTATTCGACAGCGATCAGTTTTAGCGTGCCGTCGGCCATCGGCTCGTACATCACCGCTTCCGGCTTGGCGACATCGACAGCGTCGTCCTTGAGGTAGCCCGGATTGACGTAGTGGATGCCCATGGCGCCGCCGGTGATGCCGCTGGCGCAGGGGATTGGCGCATAGCCCTCGGCGGTCGCCGCCGCCACATTCTCGAAGCGGCTGTTGGCCGCGCGTACCTTGTCGGCCAGCGGATTGGGACCGGACGCGGGCGCTGCCTGATGCGCCTGCGCCAACGCAGTGCAGGCCGACAGCAGCGCCGCGGCAGCGAGAACTCTATTGCGAAAGTTGATTGTCATAGTCATTCCATTCTTCTTGAAAAGCACAGCCCGGCCGGCCGCCGGAGGTAAGGAGGTCCGGCAGGTGGGCGCTGTGGCTGTTGTTGCTGGGAGATCCCTGTCCCGATGCGACGAATGCAGGGGAAGATCATCCCTTCGGCAGATACGGGATGGTTCCGGCCAGATCGGAGTTGTCGATCAGCTGGAAACGGCTGTCGCTGCCGCCCTGACGGGCCGAAACGAACGGCGCGTAGGCAGGATCGTCGGTGAAGGCGCGCGCCGCGGCCTCGGTCGGGAACGCCATCAAGGCAATCAGCGTGGTGTCGAGCGGCTTGCCTTCGAGCGTCTTCACATTGCCGCTGCGGGACAGATATCTGCCGCCGTGCTTGTGAACGAGGTCGTGGACCGACGCGGCATAGGCCGGCATCCACTTCGGGTCCCTCACCTTGATGTCTGCGATAACGTAAGCGGTCATGGGTCATGTCTCCTGGTCGTGCACAGGGGTATCCCGTGCAGCGGCCAAGGGGTCGCATGGCAGGGCCGGCGCCAGCCAGTCCGCGATCTGTACTGGTGTGGCGAATCCGAAATTCGCATTCACTTTGGAGCAACGCAGCGAGCGAATTTCGGATTCAAAAGCCACACCAGCAAGTGCTTGGATTTCCAGTGTGGTTTTGGATTTGAAGTTCCTAATGCTGATGCCACCCAGAAAGCAGGAACTTCGAATCCACCGCACTGGGCCGGTACAGTTTCTGTACTCGCCGCGTCGCCGGGAAAGGCCTATGGTTCCGGCGGAGTTTGAGGGAAGGCAACATCGTGACCCAGTCCGGATACAAACAGTTCTGCCCGTTATCGATGGCCGCCGAGGTGCTGTGCACCCGCTGGACCATGGTTCTGCTTCGCGAATTGGTGGCGGGATCGACCCGTTTCAACGATTTGCGCCGCGGCGTCCCCAAAATGTCGCCGACCCTTCTGTCGCAACGCCTCAAGGAGCTCGAGCTGGCCGGGATCGTCGAGCGCAAGGAGGTGCGCGGCGAGAAAGGCATCTTCGAATACCGGATGACCGAGGCAGGCAGGGATCTGCGTTCCGTCGTCGAGGCGATGGGTTTTTGGGGCCAGAAATGGGTCGAGTCCCGGTTGTCGCTGAAGAACCTCGATCCATCGCTGCTGATGTGGGACATGCGGCGCAATCTCAACGCGTCGCCGCTGCCCGACGGGCGCACAGTAATACAATTTCTGTATCAGGAGCTCCCCGCCTCCAAGCGGTCATGGTGGCTGATCGTCGAGAAGCACGGCGAGGTCGACCTCTGCTGGTACGATCCGGGCTTCGATGTCGATCTCTACGTCTCGACCGACCTGCACACCATGACCGAAATCTGGATGGGGCTGATCACCGTCGAGAAGGCCGGGCCGAAAGTCATCTTGACGGGCGACCAGGACATCGCGCGCAAAATGCAGACCTGGCTCGGCCTGAGCCCGTTCGCGGTCGAACCCAAGCGAGCGGCCTAGCTGCCTCTTGGCGAAACGTCCCGAAGCGGTTATGTGTCGGGCCGCGTGGTCCCGTAGCTCAGTAGGATAGAGCGGCAGATTCCTAATCTGTAGGTCACAGGTTCGATTCCTGTCGGGATCACCACGCTTTCAACTGGTTACCTGACGGTCGCGTCGGTGCTCGGCTGTGAACGCGTGCGAGGAAGTCGCGCACCAACGCAAGCGCCTCATCGAAATGGGTTTCCAGTAGCCAGTGGCCGGCGCCATTGAGGAGATGGAGCTCTGCTTGCGGCAAGTCGCGCTTGTAGGCGCGGGCCGATGCGGCCGGCATATAGCCATCCTCGGGACCCCAGACGATCAGTGTCGGTGGTTGCCGTTCGCGCAGATAAGCCTGGTATTTCGGGAACCAGTTGAGGTTCGCCTCCAGCTTCTCCATCAGGCCGACCGCAAGCCGCCGACGGGGCGGCGTGTCCATCAGAGGCCAATGGAGTTTCCACAGATCCGGTGGCACGCGCTCGGCCACGGCCTCGCCAACCTCACCGATGAACTCGTGCCGGAAGCCCTCCTCGCTCACCGCTTCTTCCAGCGGGCGATGCTTGTCGGGCGTCTTGTCGTTCCAATACGCCTTGATGGCTGCGTATTTCGGGCCGAGCACGTCTTCGTAGATGTCGCCGTTTTGGATGATAAGCGCGGCAACGCGCTCCGGATAGGCGATGGCGTGGCGCAATCCGATCTGCGAGCCGTAATCGTGCAGCCAGAGCGCATAGTGAGATAGGCCGAGCGCGTCCGCGAAAGCCGCCAAAAACCCGGCATAGGTCTCGAAATCGTAGCCGAATGCAGCCATGTCGGGCGTAGCGCTGTAGCCGAAGCCAGGAAAATCCGGGGCGAACGTGTGCCAGCGATCAGCCAGTCCGGGCATCAGCCTTCGAAACTGATAGGACGAACAGGGATAGCCGTGCGGCAGCAGAAGCACGGGAGCGTCGGCCGGGCCTTCCTCGCGAAAGAAGACAGTAGTTCCGTCAACTCTGATTTGGCGGTGTCGCAACTTTGCCTCCTCGATCGAAAGGCTCCGAAAATGACTGGTAACCCCCGCATCCCGTTGTGAGCGCCTGGATCCGAAACTCATGATCAGGTCGAGGGTTCCCGGTCGCGCCGGTGACAGCGGCCAAGGAACCTGCCGCCGATCAGATCGTTTCGCGGTATCTGGCTAAGGCCAATCGGAGCGGAGGCAGACATGCCGCATGCTCACAATCGCGGGACACCGAACACGGGCCGGCTCTGCCAGTTCGGGGCTTGGCGCGATGCTGCGTGACGATGCTGCGTGACGTCGACTATGTCCTGCAAAAACTCGACTGGATGCGCGCCGAAGGCATCTGGCCCAACGGCTGGCGTTATCTCTGGACCGATGCCTTTGGGGTCGTGCTCTACGTCTCGCTTTATGCGGAAACTGGCGAAGAGCGCTGGCTGGGCGAAGCCGCGCGGCTGGTGGCCGATGTCGAGCGTGTGCTCGGCCGCCGGCGCGGACTGAGGATCGGCGAAGCGGCCGATCGCGACGGCCAGTATTTCCACTATCTGGCGATGTGGCTGTTCGCCCTGGCGCGTCTCGGCGATCTGAAGCCGGAATACCGCAAGCGCGGCATTGCGCTGGCGCGGGACATTCACCCGGCATTTGTGGTCCCTGGCCGCGGCGTGATCTGGAAGATGCAGGAGGATCTGAGCAGCCCATATCCCGGCTACCGTCTCGGCAGCATGGATGCCTATGACGGCGACGTGGCGAAGCGGTTTGACGAACTGGAAAAATGGGCGAGAAAGAACCTTCCGGTCGGCGACGTCGTGGGGCGCTGGTGCAATGAGGATTATGATACGGCCGACAGGATTCCATATGCCGGCGAGCCCGATCCAAAAATGGGCTCGAGCGCGACCCGGCGATCGTAATCATTGCCGCGATCATGCGCGGCGCCGACCCTCCCGCCACGAAGCCAGCAGCCGCATGACAAATTGGGGGGCAGATCACAAGGAGAAATCCCATGCATGCAAAACTCGTGACCGGAGCAATGCTGATCGCGATGTCGGCGCTGCTCCAACCGGCATCGGCGGCACCCGATTGGCAAACAATCGCTAAGGCGCTCGGCAAATCCGGAACCGAGACGCCTGATGGCGTCTACCGGGTCGGGCTGCCGCGAACGGACCTGAAGGTTTCGCTCGACGGCGTGGCCCTGAAACCCGGATTTGCGCTTGGAGGCTGGATTGCGTTCGAACCCATGGGAGATCAGGCAATGGTTATGGGCGACATCGTTCTGACGCAGGACGAGGTGAACCCGGTCATGAAGAAGCTTGAAGAAAGCGGGATCGAGATCACTGCGGTACACAACCACTTGCTGCGCGCGGAGCCAATGACACTCTACATGCACGTCTTCGGCCAGGGCGACCCGGTTACGCTCGCCACAGCGCTTCATGCCGGATTGGCGCTGAGCAAAACACCGATGGGAGGCGGCGCCCAGCCGCAAGCCGCACCACAGATCGAGTTCGACACGGCCGGTGTCGACCAAACCATCGGTTATAAGGGTAAGGCCAATGGCGCGGTCTACCAGTTCACGATCTCGCGCGCTGAGCCGGTCGAGGAAAATGGAATGGAAGTGCCGGCGGCCATGGGCTCGGCAATAGCGATTAACTTCCAATCGACAGGTGGCGGCAAGGCGGCGATCACGGGTGATTTTGTGCTGACAGCAAAGGAGGTCAATCCGGTTATCAAAGCCATGCTGGATAACGGCATCGAGATCACCGCGTTGCATAGCCACATGCTCGATGAGCAACCGCGGCTCTTCTTCATGCATTTCTGGGCGTACGACGATGCGCAGAAGCTGGCGAAAGGACTGCGCGCAGCCCTCGACAAGGTCGCCGTCAAAAAGAGCTAGATTGGGCGTCCGCGCGCGCGTCCAACGGCGGAGTTCGGCCGACTCGGAGCGATCGTCGGCCTTCTTCCCGCCGCCTCGGGAATGGTTCTCTGGCACGGCGTCTCTCCGCCACCAGCATTGCGCCTGAGATCACCTTTCCATCGCACACGAGACTCAAGGGGCGGGCCGGGCTTTTGCGAACTAACGCGTTCGGAACGATCAAAGGTCCGCTTCGTTCTGATCGGATGGACTGGATTAGACTAGGCCTCCTGGCGTTGGCGGGGTTCCTCACCTGGACACTGAACACCCTCTCGGCCGGAGGCGGAGGTCTATTGCTGATCCCCGCCGTGACTTTCATCACAGGGAGCGCGGCGGTTGCGCCGGTCATCACCTTGACCGAGCTCATCGGCAATCCCATCCGCGCCCTGGCCTTCCGGCGCGACATCGATTGGAGCCTGGTCCGTTGGTACCTGCCCGGCGCCATCGCCGGTGCCGCTGCGGGCTCCTGGCTCTTCGCCAACAGTCGGGCGGAATGGCTCCAGATACTCATAGGGATCTATCTGATCAGTGCAGTCTGGGAATTTCGCGGCGGCGCGCGCGAGCGGAGCTACCGAGCCCGCCGCTGGTGGTTCCTCCCGGCCGGCCTGATCGTCGCGCTGTTGTCGGCGCTGATGGGCACGGTGGGACCCGTCTTGAATTCGCTCTATCTGAACTACGGTTCGGAGAAGGAGACGTTGGTCGCCACGAAATCGGTGAACTCGTTTGTGACCGATGTCGTCAAGATCGCGGTATTCACCGGACTCGGCGCGCTCGGTGGTCAGGCGGTCATGTACGGCGCAGCCGCGGGTTTGGGCGCTGCGCTTGCCAATCTGCTGGCCAAGCGCTGGCTCGAACGCCTAAGTGGACGACAGTTCCGCGGCCTTGTGGTCGCGCTCATGGCTGTGAGTGGAGCGCTGATGATCTGGAACCAGCACAGCTTCGTTGTGCAGGCCTGGCGCGCGGCCACAGGAATGTCTTAACAATGTCGATGTTGGCTGGAGCGCTGCGCCGTAGCTTGGTTGACCGGTCGCGCGATACGCAGAAGCTGGCAAAAGGCCTGCGCGCAGCCCTCGACAAGGTCGCCGTCAAAAAGAGCTAGCGCTTCCCGTCCGCGCGCATCATACAGGGCTCTTCGAACCAGCCGACCTAACCAGCTCAGCTTCGAGAAGCTTCGTGAGATTAGATCACGCTCAGGGTCACGGCGGCAAGAACCAGATAGCGGCCGACCTTGGCGGCAGTGACCAGCAAAAGGAAAACCCGAAAAGGCTCGCGCAGGACGCCCGCGACGACGGTTAGCGGATCACCGACAACGGCAGCCAACTCTGCAGGAGCGACCACTTTCCATAGCGGCGATACCACACTTGCGCGCGGTCCAGTTGCGCTTGGTTCATCGGAAACCACCGTTGGCCCCGAAAGCGCTCGATGCCTCGCCCGAGCCGCCAGTTGATCACCGATCCAAGCACGTTGCCGACGCTCGCGACTCCGATGAACAGCCAGGGCGAGTAATCCGCAAGCACGAGTTCGACCAGCACTGCTTCCGATTGCATCGGCAGGATCGTAGCGGCGAGCAAGGCCGCCAGGTACAGACCAGCACAGGCCGCGAGATCGGTCATTGAACCGCATATCCGCCAGTCGACCTAATGATGGTGACCTTCGGGTTCGACCATCTTGAACGGCAGCACCTGTTCGCGATCTTTCGCGGTCAGCACCAGACCTGCCTGGAACTCATGCGGCTCGGCAGGGGCGACGGTGCTCTCAAGGCGGTGATGGTTGTCGCCGACAGGTTCGAGGCGAAGCGTCTCCGGCCCGCCGGGCCGGTCGATGATCACCGTCGCTGCCAGATCGTCGGCCTGGCGATCGATGGTCAGCCGCATCCGCTCGCCGGCCGGTGTGTCGACGATTTCCAACGTCCCCGCAGCCAGGCGACCTTAAAGGGCTCCGGCGCAGCGTCAGTTGCGATACCGGTCCGTGGCCAGCGCAGCGCATCATAATTCTGCTGTTCCTTCAGCCTGCAAAGTCTCCGCGAGAATCGTGAGGGTCGCGCCGGTGAAAGCGGCCAAGGAACCTGCCGCCGATCAGATCGTTTCGGGTATCTGGCTAAGGCCAACCGGAGCGGAGGCAGATATGCCGTATGCCCGCAATCGCATGGAACCGAACATCGGCAAAGTCTGCCGTGGATTCGGGCCTTGGCGCGATGCTGCGTGACGTCGATTATGTCCTGCAAAAACTCGACTGGATGCGCGCCGAAGGCATCTGGCCCAACGGCTTGCGGTATCTGTGGACCGACGCATTCGGGGTCGTGCTCTACGTCTCGCTTTGCACAGAAACTGGCGAACAGCGCTGGCTGGACGCGGCCGAGCGGCTGGTCGTGGATGTCGAGCGTGTGCTCGGCCGCCGGCGCGGACTGAGGATCGGCGAAGCGGCCGATCGCGACGGCCAGTACTTCCACTATCTGGCGATGTGGCTGTTTGCTTTGGCGCGTCTCGGCGATCTGAGGCCGGAATACCGCGAGCGCGGCATTGCGCTGGCGCGGGACATTCACCCGGCGTTTGTGGTCCCTGGCCGCGGCGTGATCTGGAAGATGCAGGAGGATTTGAGCGGTCCTTACCCCGGCTACGGCCTCGGCAGCATGGATGCCTATGACGGCTACGTCTCTTACCGAATGCTCGACGACGAGGAACTGGCGCCCGAGATCGCGCAGATGCGTGCCCTGATGGAGCGCGATTGGCGCAGGCTCGACATCGAGCAGGACCTCGGCCTCGGCATGATGCTGTGGCTCGCCCATTTCTTTCCCGACGAGCCGTGGGCCGAGGCCCAGACGAGGCGTTCGCAGCGAACCCTGGAAACGATGTGGGTCGACCCGCCCGGTTATTTCAGCCGCGCGCCATGGCTGCGCGATACCAAGTTCGCCTTCACCAATTACGGCGTTTCGCTCGGCCTGCAGGCCGCCGGTATCTGGCCGGGGCGTGTCGATAGGCTGAACGCCTTCTTCGAGGACTGGCGCTCCGGCGACGAATACGACCGCGAGGCGATCACCTGGGTGATGGCCTGCACCTCGCACCTTCCCGGCGCTTTTCTGACCCGGGGTGGCGAGACAATGATTGAAAGCGACCAAGCTCGGGAACGTTCCTCCGCCGGCGCGGTTGTCGATGGAAGTGCATGGAGACGCAAGGGGCGCGGTTGAAATGGCCATTCTCTTGGGAAAACCGGGAAGCTGTTGGGTGGCGGCAGCCGCCTCCACGAACTATCCCCAGCTCGAAGGGTCGATCCGTGCGGACGCCGTTGTCGTGGGTGCTGGAATTGTCGGGCTGACGACGGCGCTTCGGCTTTGCGAGGCGGGCCGGTCGGTGGTCGTCCTCGAAGGCCTGCGCACAGGCGGCCAGGTGACCGGCCGCTCGACGGCCAAGATCACCACGCAGCATGCGCTGATCTATCGTCATCTCATCGACAGCGTTGGCCGGGACCTGGCGCAGACCTATGCCGATGCGAATTCCGCCGGCGCGCGCCAAATCCGCGATTGGGTTAACAACTGCGCCATCGCCTGCGATTTCGAGAGCAAGGACGCCTATACCTACACCTGCAGTGAAAGCCGCTGCGCGGAGATTGCGGCCGAGGCGGAGGCCGCGCGCCAGGTCGGGCTGGAGGCCGAGATCCTCGACCGCGCGCCGCTGCCTTTCGTAACGGCCGCCGCGCTACGGTTCCCCGACCAGGCGCAGTTCAATCCGGCGATGTATCTGGTTGGCCTGGCGGAAGCGGTGACGGCCCGTGGCGGTCGGATCTTCGAAAACAGCCGCGCCACCTCGATCGACGAGGCAAGCCGCTGGCGCGTCGTCACCGATGGCGGCGCCGTTGATGCCGGGCACGTCGTCGTCGCCACCAACATGACGGTGAAGAGCCCCGTCGGCATGGCGAACCGGACGCAACCGCGCTGCCACACCGCCATGGCCTTTCGGATCGACGATCCCCTCCCTGTCGACGGCATGTTCATCGGCATCGACGACCCGACGCATTCCATCCGCACGGGCCGTGATGCCGAAGGGCCACTGCTGGTCACGCTCGGCCCCAAGTTCAACACCGGCTGGGACGGCGACGTGGCCAAGCGGTTTGTCGAACTGGAAAACTGGGCAAGAAAGAACCTTCCGGTCGGCGACGTCGCCTGGCGCTGGTGCAATGAGGACTATGATACGGCCGACAGGATCCCATATGCCGGCGAACCCGATCCCGCCAAGGCCGCCGGCTTCCACATTGCCACGGGCTTCAACGCCTGGGGCATCACCAACGGGACGGCCGTGGGCGCGATGATCGCCGACCTGATCTGCGGCCGCCCGAGCCCATGGCAACAACTCTACGATCCGGCCCGGCCCTATCCTGAGGACTTCCACAAGAACGGCCGCAGTCAATCGATCGTCTCGAGCACCCACGACATTGCGCCTGGTATGGGCGGCGTGATCGTCAGGGGAGACGAAAAGATTGCGGCGTGGAGAGACACCGAAGGCGCACTCCAGGCGGTTTCGGCGATTTGCACCCACAAGGGCTGCACCGTAACCTGGAACAATGCGGACCACACCTGGGATTGTCCCTGCCACGGCTCGATCTTCGCCGCCGACGGTTCGGTCATCCACGGCCCTGCCCGAAAACCGCTTGCCCAGATTACATTGTGAAGGCGGCGACCGACACGGCCCGCGTCACGCCGGCCGTTCGTAGGTTCCGACCAGCTCCGTCTCCTCCAATGCGTGTTTCTGGGCTTGCTTCCAGACCTGATGCACGCCCGCCTGTCCTGGTACGCTGAGGCTCGGCACATCGAGCGCGGCCAGCAGGAAGTGGTAATGGTGGACGCCGTGCCCTGCAGGCGGCTGCGGACCATCGTAATACGCATTGCCGAAATCGTTGGTGCCTTGCCTGAGTGCCGACGGGCCGGGCTTGCCGTCTTCGGCCTCGGCTAGTCCCCCGGCATCCGGCGGGATGTTGAACACCGCCCAGTGCCCGAAAATCCCGCTTGGTGCATCGGGATCCCGCACGACAAGAACAAGGCTCTTGGTACCATCCGGGACACCGGACCACTTCAGCGGCGGCGAGACGTTCTGGCCGTCACGCGCATATTTTTCGGGAATTCTTCCGCCTGCCCGGAACGCCGGGCTGATAAGGGTGAGTGGCATTGCTATTTCCCCAAGGAGGTTGCGACCGAGAAGCCCGCGCCTGCGCCGTTCACGCCGCTTGCTGAGCTTCGGCGACGCGTCTTATCTCGCCCGGCAGGGATTCCCAGACCTTGTGCATCTGTCCTTCTCCGACGTGATGGGCGAGTACCTTGGACACGACCCTGAATGCATCCTTGGAATCGACCGGGCGGGTAAATTCCAGCTCCGCCTTGATCTTGGCCAGAAACTCGTCGAGCGACCGCATCTTCTCGGGAGCTTTGGAAGGCTGATATTGGTCATAGAAGGCGCCGCGCACCAGGATCGGCAGCTGCGAGCCGAGGTGGGCTGCAAGATCCGGCTGCATACGGTCGCGCAGGGCGTGCAGCACCGCTCCGAGAACGTGCCAGGCGACCTGCCGATCCGGTCCAATCTCGTCCATGATCTCGTCGAGCCAGATGTTCGTGGTCTGCAGTGTCTTGTCGAATACGTCGAGTCCGGTGGCATTCATCGAAATCCTCCTTCCGTTCAAATCCGACTAGGTGATGTGACCAAACAGCCGTACCTGCCCGTTGTTCCCCCATGCGCATGTCCTGATGCGCATTTATTGTCGGAGGTCCCGTCTGTTGTCGGAGGTCCCGTCATGAGGGAATTCGGGCCGGCTTTTTTGCCGCTGTTTTTCGACCACCTTTCTTGGCCGGCACCGGAACATCCTCATGGGTGGACGAGTTTTGTTTGCCGTCGCCGATCACATGGCGACGAGTGATGCAGACACAAAAAACAGGAGAAGAACCATGGCACATCACGAGTTGGCGCCCCGGACGCCATCGCGCAGCCTCTACCCATCCGCGCGCGACCCGCTCACGTCATTCCACCGGCAGATTGACCGCCTGTTCGACGACTTCTTCGCGCCGATGGCCGAAGCGACTACGGCCGGCGATCTTTGGCCGAGCGTCGACGTACATGAAACAGACCAAGCCTATAAGGTCACCGCCGAATTGCCGGGGCTCGAGCAGAAGGACGTTGAGCTCAAGCTGCGCGAAAACACCCTCTTTATTACGGGCGAGAAGCGTTCGGAGCACAAGGAAGGCGAAGGCGGCCGCACCTACAGCGAACGCAGTTATGGCCGGTTTCAGCGGACCATCCCGCTGGAAGCGGAGATCGATGCCGACAAGGTGCAGGCCACTTTCAGAAACGGCATTTTGGCTGTCGAGCTTCCGAAGAACCCCGCTGCAAAGGACAAGACACGCCGCATAGAAGTGAAAGCGCGATAGTTGCCAAACTGAAGGCTGCCTGAGCAGGCGGCGTTCAGCCCAGATGGAGAAGAACGGCGAGCACGGCGGCAACCGCCCAGCGAGCGTCTAGCGCCGGGGATCGTCCGTTGCCTCGGAAACGCCTTCGAGAGCGATTTTGGCGGCTTCCTTATCGGTCCGCCCGAGGTCGGCCAGGGCAATGACGCCGACGAGGCGCTTGTCGTGATTGATCACCGGAAGACGACGCACCTGATGCTTGGCCATGATCTTCGCCGCATCGGTGATATCGGCGTCATCGAAGCACCAATAGACATGCTCGGACATGACCTCGCGAACGGTCGTGTTGCCGGCTGAGCGCTCCTCGGCGACGCCGCGCATCACGATGTCGCGGTCCGTCACCATGCCGACCAGCCTGTCATTCTCGCCGACCGGAAGGGCGCCGAGATTGTCGGCACGCATTTTCCGGGCGGCATCCCTGATTGTCGTGTTCGGGCCGACCAGTTCGGTCCGACGGCTCATGATCTCCTGAACTTGCATGGGATATTCCTTTCCCTGATTGCTGAGGCAACAAGTCGCCAGACGGCCCTGTTGCCACGCATCGCTAGATTGCCAGCTGGCCGGACGAGGCATGTACGGATCACTATCTTCGATCTTCCCGATCCGCGCTGAGGCGCGTGCCGGTGCCGGCACCTCGCGATCGAAACTATTCTTGGAACGTCCAGGCAGCGAGCGAGTTCCAAAATGGTACCGGTGCCGCAGCCATCCCACGGAATGTGGACGCAGGCTGGTGAAAAAACATCCACCGGGAAAACAGATGCACGCGGATTGAAGGTCATGGCTATCATCTTTTCAGATCGCCGCGAGGCCGGGCGGCAACTCGCCGGGGAACTCGTTCGCTTTGCCGGCCGCGACGATGTGATCGTATTGGCGCTGCCCCGAGGCGGCGTGCCGGTCGGCTACGAGGTCGCGCAGGCACTCAAGGCACCGCTCGACGTCTTCGTCGTGCGCAAGCTCGGCGTCCCCGGCCACGAGGAACTGGCCATGGGGGCGATCGCGCCCTCAGGCGTACGTGTCCTGAACGACGAAATCGTCAACGGTCTCGCGATCCCGCCACATGTCATCGACGCGGTCGCTGCAAGGGAGGAAAAAGAGCTTCTGCGCCGCGAGCACCTCTATAGGGACGGGCGACCCCCACCGCAGTTGAATGGACGAACCATTATCCTCGTGGATGACGGGCTTGCGACCGGATCGACCATGCGGGCCGGGATCAAGGCGCTGCGAAAAAACCACGCCGCCCATATTGTCGCGGCCGTTCCCGTCGGTAGCCCCGACACTTGCGACGCGATGCGGGCGGACGCCGACGAGGTCGTTTGCGCGACGACACCAGAGCCGTTGCTGGGTGTCGGGCGCTGGTACGTGGATTTCTCGCAGACGAGCGATGAAGAGGTCCGCGCGCTCCTCGCCAGGTCCGGGCCCAAGCCCGCCGCTTCCGAAGAGGAATTGGCTGGGCGCGCGGGCGCGGGTCCGGCGCCTGGCACCAGATCGACATAGCGGAGATGGATATGGACCGGGATAGCGAGCACGTCGTGCATGTTCCCGCGGGACCTGTCACGCTTGAGGGCAATCTTTCGTTGCCCTCGGATGCTCGTGGCCTTGTGCTCTTTGCCCATGGCAGCGGAAGCAGCCGCCACAGCCCGCGCAACCGCTACGTGGCAGGAAGGCTGAACGAGGCGAACCTCGCCGCCTTCCTCATCGACCTGTTAACGGCCGAAGAGGAGCGGATCGACCAGGTCACGGCCGAGTTGCGCTTCAATATCGGACTGCTCGCCGACCGGCTGGTCGGCGTCACGGATTGGCTCGGCGCCTCGCCGGAAACATCGGGGTTGCGTCTTGGCTATTTCGGCGCGAGCACGGGCGCCGGTGCCGCCCTGGTGGCGGCGGCCGAGCGGCCCGACCAGGCCGCGGCCGTGGTTTCGCGTGGTGGCCGGCCCGATCTTGCAGCGCACGCCCTGCCGCGCGTCCGGGCGCCGACCTTGCTCGTCGTCGGAGGCGCGGACAAGCAGGTGATCGCGCTCAACCGCTCGGCGCTGGCGGCGCTCCACTGCGAGAAGGAGCTCGCCATCGTCCCTGGCGCGACGCACCTGTTCGAGGAACCCGGCGCCCTGGACGAAGTCGCGGGCCTGGCGAGCCGATGGTTCTTGCGCCATCTGATTTCGGACAGATCGGCGTCGACGTCCTGACAGCTGGGGCTTGGATCACCAGTCCCGGGATCATTTGCGTCCTCAACGCGTTATGATCCTCATAAGACCGCGCGCAGCTGCAACCCGAATGGCTGTCGCAACCCGTATGAGGGAGAAAGACAATGCCGGACAAGAAAACCATCGAGAAGGCCCGAAAGGACAAGCGCGAGGGCAAATCGCCGAGCACACAGGCCGGCGAGTTCGTGCACGAGGAGATCGATAAAATCCGCCGCGGCGAGCACGGCGCGCGCTCGACGCAGCAGGCCATCGCCATCGGGCTTTCCGAGGCAAGACGCGCAGGCGTAGACCTGCCCCCGCCCAAAAAGGGCAAGGTGAAGGAGAGCACGCGCAAAAGCGCCGAATACGCCTATGAGGCCGGCCAGGGTGAACGCACGCCGAAACGCCGCCCGCGGGTGTCGAAAGCCGTCTCCAAGGTGCTCGAGCACGAGCCGAGGAGTACGGCGTCGCACGAGGCGCTGGCGCAGCAGGCCAAGCGTGCGGCCTCGCGCCGGACGGCTGAGGAGCGCTCGGCCGCTGCCAAGAAGGCCGCCGAGACGAAAGGCGCCAGCGGAAGGAAGGCGGCGGCGCAGAAGGCCGCCAGAACGCGCGCGCACCACGCATAGTTCAAAGACGGCAGTTCGCCTCCTGGAAATCCGATATGGCCCAAGCGACCGGTATCGAGATCTGCCCCGGCAGCGCGGGACAACGCCGCTGCCCAAGGCGAGCCTGCATCCGCGGGACAACATCGACTTCGAAATCACCGCTGACGAAACGGTGGCGCTGAACGAGCAATACTCGTCGCTCGCGATGCTGCCTGACGCGTGACACCGACCGGAGGTACACGGCGGCAAGGGCAGCGGGAGACCGGTCAGGAAAGCGCAGCCTGTTTCTTGAGCATGATGCGTATCGCCCATAACGCGGAGAACTCTGATCATGACCTCAGCTGCCAGCACGACAATGCCGCGAGACACCACTCAGACGAGACATATCGCTTTGCTCGGCGCGCCCTCTAATCTTGGGCTGATGCCGCAGGAGGGTGAGCCGGAGCCCGGCGTGTGGAAGGCGCCGGAGACACTTCAATCGCTTGGTCTCGCCGACCGTTTAGGCGCCGGTCCGTTGCGCTCGGTTCGGGCTCCGCCTTATCGGCCTGAGGTGGATCCTGCGACGGGCGTGCGCAATGCCCAGGCCCTGCGCCAGTATTCCAAGACGCTTGCCGAAGCGGTCGACGAGGAGCTGAACTCGGGAGGGTTCCTGCTCATGCTCGGCGGCGATTGCAGTGTGTTGCTTGGCCCTGCGCTCGCGCTACGGCGTCGTGGCCGCTACGGCCTTATCTTCTTCGATGGGCACACCGATTTCAAATTGCCGGATACCTCGCCGTCAAAGGGAGCCGCGGGCATGGATTTGGCCTTCGTGACCGGCCATGGCCCGACGCTCCTGACCGATTTCGGCGAGCACACTCCTTTGGTCCGTGAGGCCGACGTAGTCGCGTTTGGCTATCGCGATGTGCAGGACCCCGCGACTTACACGTCCAAGGCCGTCTTCGACACCGATGTTCACCGGATGGATTTGGCTGAAGTGCGGCGGCGCGGCTTCGCCGATGCGGCACGCATAGCGCTTGACGCGATCGCAGGGCAGGACATCGAGGGTGTATTCGTTCACTTCGATGTCAACGTGCTGGACAGCGAGATCATGTCGGCTGTCGATACGCCGGAGGCCGGCGGTGTCTTGCCCGACGAAGCTGTCGAAGCCCTTCGCACATGGTGCAACGATCCACGCGTGATTGGGATGGAGGTGACGATCTATGATCCCGACCGCGATCCGGATCGTCGCTGTGGCGAGCTGCTGATCGACATTCTGGTCGCTTCCCTTCGCGGCCGGTAGACCAATGGGAGTCCTGCACTTGTGCACAAATGCAATCCGCCGGCACGAATGGCCGTCGGTCTGACGGATCGCCGCGCGCACCCATTCTGTGGTGCTACCTCATCGGGAACCGTTCTCAACGAACATGGTTCGGAGTGTGCGACCGAAGCATTCGGCTTCTTCTACCCGGCTATCGCCAAGGAGATTCGCCATGACCGGCAAAACCCGTCCCACCGTCCTGATCACAGGCAGCAGCGGGTTTCTGGGCCAGGCCATCGCTCGCGGCTTGATGGAGCGCTACGACATCATCGGCCTTGATGTTGCCCGACGATCTTTGCCCGGCGTCGAGACGATCGAGATCGACCTTACCTCGGACGCGAGCGTGGCGAAGGCACTGGCCGAGGTACGCGAGCGGAGCGGCGGCCGCGTTGCCTCGGTGATCCATCTCGCGGCTTATTACGACACGACCGGCGAGGATAATCCGAAATACGGCGCGGTGACCGTCGAGGGAACGCGCCGGCTGCTGAACGCGCTGAGGGGGTTCGAGACGGAGCAGTTCGTGTTGTCGAGCACGCTGCTGGTGCATGCGCCGAGCCCGGCAAAGGGCGCCAGGATCGACGAGCGATCGCCGATCGATCCGGCCTGGGCCTATCCGAGATCGAAGGCCGAGACCGAGACGCTGATCCAGAAGGAGCACGGCGACATCAAGGTTGCGATCCTGCGACTGGCGGGTGTCTATGACGAGGATTGTCACGCGGCCTTCATCGCCCAGCAGATCGCCCGCATTTTCGAGCGCATGCCGACCGCCTATCTTTTCACCGGCGACATCACCACCGGCCGGCCCTACCTGCATCTGGACGATCTCGTCGACGCCGTGGTGCGCACCGTCGACCGGCGTAGCGCGCTTCCCAACGAGACCGTACTGCTGATCGGCGAAGAAGAGACGCCGTCCTACGACGAGATGCAGAAGCAGATCGGGCAGCTCCTGCATGGCGAAACCTGGCGGACCCTGTCCCTGCCAAAAGAGGTGACGAAGCTCGGCGCCTGGATGCAGGAGAAGGTTCTCGACCAGGAGTCCGACATCAAACCATGGATGATCGAGAACGCCGACGATCACTACGAGATCGACATCTCCCGCGCCAGGCGCCTGCTTGGCTGGAACCCGCGGCACAGCCTGACCGCTACCTTGCCGGAAATGATCCGGCGGCTGAAGGCGGATCCTACCGACTGGTATAAGAAGAACAAGCTTGAACCGTCGGCGGCCGCCGCTTCCGCGCCCGAGCTCGACCAGGCCGCCGAACGGCTGCAGCGCCCGCTCGAGCGCTCGGACGACGAGGTCGAGGCGGAAACCGAACGCCGCCGGGCCGCAACGCTCTGGGCGCCGCTGACCAACGTTGCGATCGGGCTGTGGCTCGTGGCGTCGCCCTTCACGCTCGGCCTGTTCGATCCCGCTTCAGCACCGATTCCGCCGGCGCTCGGACATGAGATCGCCTCGCCGGAGACGCGCGACGGCAGGCTCGGCATCAGTGAGATTGTATCCGGCCTCGCCATCCTGTCGCTGGCGCTCGTCGGCATGCGCCGGCGCTGGCACGGGCTGCAATGGATCACCGCCTCGATCGGGGTTTGGGTGATGTTCGCGCCGCTGCTGTTCTGGACCACCAGCGCCGGAGCCTACGCGACCGACACGTTGGCCGGCATGCTGATCGTCGCGTTCGCGGTGATGATCCCGCCGACGCCGGGTATCAGCCGGCGTGCCCTTGCCGCCGATGACGACCGCCCGCTCGGCTGGAGCTATTCGCCCTCCCTCTTCACCCAGCGCATTCCCATAATCGGCCTCGCCTTTGTCGGCCTGTTCGTCTCGCGCTATCTCGCTGCCTATCAGCTAGGGCACATCGACAGTCTTTGGGATCCGTTCTTCGGCCCGGGCGAAACGCCGGCCGGCAATGGCAGCGAGGCGGTGGTCACCTCCTGGGTCTCCAAGGGTTTTCCGATCGCCGATGCCGGGCTGGGCGCCTTCGCCTATGCGCTGGATATCCTCGCGGGCGCGATCGGCGACCGCCGCCGCTGGCGCACCATGCCATGGATGGTGCTGCTGTTCGGCTTGCTGGTCATCCCGCTCGGCGTGGTCAGCGTCGGCTTCATCATCATCCAGCCGCCGCTCATCGGGGCGCTGTGCACGCTCTGCATCGTCCAGGCTGCCGTCACGGTCGTGCTCATCCCCTATTCGGTCGACGAGGTGCTGGCGAGCTGCCAGTATCTTTGGCGTGCGAAACAGGCGGGAGAGCCGTTCTGGCGCACATTCTGGTGCGGCGGCCCGGCGCTTTCGGAGGACCAGACGCCGACGCCGGATCTCGACCGGCCGCTATCGGCAGTGGCGCGGGACTTCGTCACTGGCGGTGTGAATTTCCCCCGGACCCTTGTCGCCAGCACACTCGCCGGCGCCCTGCTGATGATCACGCCGCTTGTCTTCGGCACCAGCCCGCCGCTCTACTTCAGTGACCATGTCACCGGCTGCCTGGTCATCATGATCGCCGTTACGGCGATGGCCGAGGTGGCGCGCGCCGTCCGCTTTGTGAACATAGCGCTTGGAGCCTGGATCGCCCTCTCTCCGTTCATGCTCCCCGGCGGCGCGGCGGCGAGCCTCGCCAATCTGGCGATCGGAGCGCTGCTGGTCGGGCTCAGCCTGCCGCGCGGCACGCGCAGCGCTGCGCATTATGGCGGCTGGGACCGGGCCATCGTCTGAGAATGTTCGGCGGCGCAGGACGGTCGGCCAGGTGGCTGCAAAGATTGATCCGCATCAACCTGTCGAACACATCGAGCGGGAAGTCGGCGAAAGGCGCAAAGGCGGCCGTACCCTTCCAACTTGAATTTTCCGCGTATCTGCATTTCATAAGTCGGCAAATAAATTAGGGAGGAATTTCAACATGATAAAAGGGCAATTCTCTGCGCCGGCATCCTCGCCGCCGGTATGTGGGCCGCGTCGTCATCGGCGTCCGCCGAAAGCCTGACCATGTCTTGCGGCGTTGACGAGGTCTGGTGCCAGCAGACGGCGCGGGCGTTCGAGGAGAAGACCGGCATCACCGTCAATATGACCCGCAAGAGCGCTGGCGAATTCTATGCGCAATTGCGCGCCGAGGCCGCCAACCCAAAGGGAGACATCTGGTGGGGCGGAGCCGGCGATCCGCATCTGCAGGCAGCCGAGGAGGGCCTGACAGTGGAATACAAATCGCCGCTGCTCATGCGGGCCGGTTCTGATCAAAGCTTGAAGGATTGCACGCAGAGCTGGCGGACCTGGGCGAACACGCCGCTGCCGGCGCAAATCACCAGCGCGCCGTTTGCCAGCACCGTCTTTGGGTCGGGCTTGACTATAGTGCCGCCGGCTTCTTCCACCAGCAGCATGCCTGCCAGGCAATCCCAGGCGTTCATATGCTCTTCGACATAGCCGAGCAGCCTGCCGGCGGCCGCATAGGCGAGCATCAACGCGCCGGATGCGTTACGGAAAAACACGCCGCCCTGTGAAAACAGCAAACCGATGAGCGTTGCGACGTTCTGCATTTCGGCGCGGTTGGAAAAGCCGGTGCCCAACGAGCCGTCGGTCAGGCTGGTGGCCGCGCTTGCCCTGATCGGCTTGCCGTTGAGAAAAGCGCCGCCGCCCTTACGGCAATGGAACGTTTCGCCGGTAGAGGGCTCGTGGATGACACCCACGACAGTGTCGCCGTCCTTGGCGCAGGCGATGACCACACACCAGGCCGGAATGCCCCGCACGAAATTCGCGGTGCCGTCGATCGGATCTATCACCCAGACATGCCCGCTAGATCCGGTGACCGAGGCATGCTCCTCGCCGACAATTCCATCGGTCGGGTAAGCGGCTTTCATTGCCGCACGGATGAACAGCTCGACCTCGCGGTCAGCCTGCGAGACCATGTCCTGATGACCTTTGTTCTCGATGGCGAGGCTGTCGAGGTCGCGAAAATACTTCAGGCCGAGCGCGCCGGCGCGCCGCGCGAGATCGATGGCGAACTGTTCGCGCGTTGCTGTGTCGGGTGTCATGAGATCCTTGGGATGGCGAATGTGATCTGAGGAAAATACCCCAGCCAAAGAAGCTTAGCGGTGAAGATAAGAGCGTGCAAATGACGAGCCCTGCCTTTTGCAGGGCGGCCCCGAGGCCGACCGGTCTTCCATGCGCCCGACAGCGACAGTCGCGCTCATACGGGTCCGGGTCATGTCGCCTTCGATATAGATGATCTGGCCGGTCATGAAGCTCGACGCGTCGGAAACCAGGAAGATCGCAGCACCGCCCAGTTCATCGACCTCGCCCACCTTGCCAGCGGCCGACCAATGCCACGGCTTGCCGGCGATAAACGCCTATCCCCGCCAGACATCTTCGCGGCGCAGATCGTCCATCGCGCGCGAAATGCCTTCGCGCAGGATCGACACCATATCGTCGATCTACTGGCGCTTGATGATTAATGGCGGCGACATCACGCACATGTTGATCAGTAGCCGGACCAACAGGCCGAGCTCGTGGCAATGCGCGTCGATGCCGGTCGGCACCTCGATCCGCCTCGCTTATGACCCTGAGGCTCTGCTGGCGATAACCTGAATAATTTTTTGCGCAGCAGTGCGACCGGCGACGATCGCGCCCTCGACATAGCCCGGAAATGACGGCGACAGCTCCGACGAGGCAAAATGCACCGGCGGGGCGCCCGCCCGGATAATGCATTCGGCATCCGTTGCCGCCGCATCGACGATCGAATCGCTGTAACCGCCGCCGCTCCAGTGATCCCCGGTCCAGTCGCGATGGCTGAGATCGGTGACGCCGGCCGCCTCGATACCGAGCGCATCTTGCAGCTTTGATGTCACCGTTGCGCGTAGCGCCGCGCTGTCCATATCCCGCCAGCGCTGCGCCAGCGGCCCGCCGATGAAGACGACAAGTGCTGCATGATCCTCGTCCTTGCTGGCATCGCAGGCAAAAAGTCCGTGCGGCTCCCGCCACATCACCATGCCGCTCAAGCCCCTGTCGCGCCAGAAAGCCTTGGGATAGCGCACCAGCATTTTGATCACCGCGCCGCTTTGCCAGACGCCGAGGGCTCTCTCCAGCGCAGCCGGCAGCGGCGGCACGAAATCCACTCTCGAGGCCATCATCGGCGGTAGCGCGACCAGTACCGCTCGTGCCTCGGTCACGCCGGCAGGCGAAACGACGCGAACCCCTCCCGGCCCGTGCTCAATGGCCTTGACAGCTATATTCAGCCGCAGTCGATCGCCGAGATCCCGCGCAAGATCATCCGCCAGCGAATGCATGGTTTCGCCCACGAAATACTGCAATTCCGACACCTCATTGGTGATGCGGCGATCATTGTCGATCAAGTACCAAAGCGGCAGCGTTTCCATTGCCAGGCACCACAGGCCCTCGATCATCGACCGAAAGGCGGCCTTGGCATCGTCGGGATCGTTCTGGCGATCGAGCCATGCCGCGACTGTCAAGCCGGCGATGGCCGGGTCGGTCGGTGCGATCGCGTTCATCCGCTCGCGCATTCGCATCGCGGTGCCGTAAGTGCGCCCGGCTTGCGCCTCGCTCATTCGCGGCTGTGTGACGAATTCGCCTGCGACATGGGTCTCGACCAATGTCTTGCCGCGCGCTCGCACCAGCGCCATTAATTCCGGCATGTCTTCGCACAAGAACTGGCCGCCGCTGTCGATCCGCTCGCCGAGCCCGTTCTGCACGGCTTCGACGCGGCCGCCGACACGGTCGCGGGCTTCGAGCAGCACGACATCGATGCCGGCGTGGTTCAATTCACGCGCGGCCGACAGGCCGGTGAAGCCGGCGCCGACGATGGCCACATCGGCTCGTTCGATCTTGAACTTCATTGGCCGGCCTTGATCTTCTCGAATGTCAGGCGCCGGATCATTGTCTTCATTGCTGGTCCACCCTCTTTTTGATGGTTCATGCCGGCCTGGCACCGCGGGCTGCTGAGTTCGGATAGTGCTTGGGGAATGCCGCAGACAGGAACTCGTTCGCGGCCTGCAGCGCCGTCTCGCGTGTGGCGTCCTCGGTGCCCATCATCAAATGCAGCCACAGACCATCCAGCATGGCGCTGAGCGCCAGCGCCATGACTTGCGGCTCATAGGCATAGAAGCCGCTCTGCTTGAGCGCCGCGCAAAGATCGACGAATATGTTCTGGTAGACGGCATCACGTGCGCTGCTCAGCGCCTGATATTTCGGTCGCGATTTGGCCTCGCCCCAGAAGGCACACCAAGCAGCCAGCTTGCGCTTGTTGCAGATCGAGCGGTTGAAATCGGCTGCCACCAATGCCTGCAGCTGGCGGGCGGGATCATCGCCGGCCCTTTGCAAGGCGCTGCGCCAATGCGCCGAATACTCGTCATGCATGTATTGCAAAGTGGCGACGAGCAGCTTCTCCTTGCTCTCGAAATGGAAATTGACGATGCCGCGCGACAGGCCGGCGCCGTCGGCGACGTCGGCCATAGTCGTTTCCGAATAACCGCGCTTGGCCAATGAATCGATAGTCGCTTCGATCAGTTGAACCTGCCTTGTCTCTTTCGACGCTTTGCGGCCGCGCTTTTCGGAATCGCTTTTTCGCGCCGGTTCGAGGAGGGCTTCGCGCGCCTCTGTTGTCTTCATCGGGGTGATGGTCTCCAGCATCGCCGGCTAGCCGACCGGCATCGGCCGCGAAGATCAGTGGGACGGTGTTTGCCACTGTCAAGCACCTTCTGCATGGCTGCCCATATTCGAATGTTCTCGTCGAGATTGCATCCTTGGATAAAACGTCGTCGAAGGCATCCGTCGGCGAAAGGCAGCGATCCCGGCGATGGAGACCAGATCAGCGCCGCCGAGCCCGCCTGCAGCGGACCTTGGGTCGAGATCTACGCCGGGCGCGAGCTGCAATATCAAAAGCTGCTGAAGCGTGCCAAACTGGTGCCGCGGCTGGTCGTCAGGCTCGGCCGCCGCACTGCCAATCCGCCTGCGGATTTCTAAATATGGCCGACGACACCGACAGTCCCAAACTCGCCGCCGAAGCCGCCGAACAGTGGCAGCTGATCAACACACCGCTCGGCGAAAAATGGTCGGGCCGCACCCGCTATGCTGCGGCCATGTTCTTCTACAAACGCGGTGAGATGAGCGCTGAAACGCTGGAGGCCTACCGTATTTGTGCCAGGCTGGATTCGACCGATCCGCTGCCGATCATCCGCGACCGCGGCATTGGCCAGGACTGGCTTAAACGCATGGGTTTCGAATAGTCGGCCTCCAAATCGCATTCCGGTCAAGCCGGCATCACCCGCTTAGCCGATGGTCTTTTCCAGCATGCCGAGCCAGTTGCGATAGGCGATCTTCTCGATCAGCGCGCGCCCGAAGCCGCGAGCCGCGAAAGCGTCGAGCAATCTTGGCAGGCCGGCAACGTCGCCTATCACGGCCGGGATCATGGCGCCGTCGAAATCCGAGCCCAGGCCGACGCCGTCTTCGCCCAGCGCCTGCAGCAGCGAATCGACATGGCGCACCATGATGTCGAGACTGGTGTCGGCGTTCATCCTGCCGTCCTCACGCAGGAACCCGGTGGCGAAATTCAGCCCGACCATGCCGCCGGAGTCGCGGATCGCGCCGAGCTGCCATTCGGTGAGGTTGCGCGAATGGCCGCAGATCGCGTGCACGTTGGAATGGGTCGCGACCAGCGGTGCGTCGCTGATCTCGACGACGTCGCGGAAACCTTTTTCGTTGAGATGCGAAAGATCGATCATGATCTTCAGCTGGTTGCAGGCTTTCACCAGCGCCTTGCCGGCATCGGTCAGCCCCGGCCCTGTATCGGGCGACGACGGGAAACGGAACGGCACGCCGTGGCCGAAGGCATTGGGACGGCTCCAGACGATACCGAGCGAGCGCAGGCCGGCTGCGTGGAGGACATCGAGCAGGGTGAGCTCAGGGTCGATCGCCTCGACCCCTTCGATGTGGAAGACCGCCGCGATCGAGCCTTGCGCCATCGCCTTCCTCACATCGCCGGCGGTGCGGCAGACAGTGAGCGCCGAAGCCCGCTCCAGCCTGAACAGGATCGAGGCCATCGCTATGGTGGAGTTGAGCGCATCGGCGCGCGGAACCTCGGGCGGCATGGGCTCGCTGTCGCTCGGCGCCAGCGGCACCGCGCCGCGCTTGGATTTCTCGACAGGCGGCGGGAAGATCGCGAACATGCCGCCGGCAAATCCGCCTTTCTTCGCGCGCGGCAGGTCGATGTGGCCACTCGGCGTCCCCTCGACGAACAGCTTTTCGACGTCCGCATCCTTCGACTGGTAGAGCCTGAGCAGCGTGTCGTTGTGGCCGTCGAAGACGGGAATGAGATCGGATTCGGTCATGGAGGGCCATTCGGTTGAAGTGGTCGGGCCGCGGAGGGCGAGCCGGTTGTTGCCAATACTTAGGCAAGGCGAGCGCTCTGCGCAAATCCCGCATGTTTGCCTTATGTTTGTACGCCGCCAATGGTCGAAGCGGCACGCGGTAAAGCCGCGCACCCTTTGTCCTGTCATTCATCGAGGGGCAGTCTCTTACCGCTTCAGCACGTCCGCCCATTCCGGATGGCGGCGGAACTGAGCATTGGCGAACGGGCAAAGCGGGATGATCGTCTTGCCCGCCGCACGTGCATCCTCGACGGCACGGGTGACGAGGCGAAGTCCCGCGCCCTGGCCGCGAAATGCATCCGGCACTTCGGTATGGTCGATGATGATCTGGTGCTCGCCGACCTTGGTGAAGGTCATCTCCGCCTCGGCGCCGCTCGGCCCACGCAGGAAGTAGCGGCCCTTCGAGCCGCGGTCCTCCAGCTCGATCTCCGGCAATAGGTCAGACATGGCTTGCGGTCCTTTCATCCGGCGCTACGGCGAACAACTGCCGCGCCGCCTCGATCTCGCTCGGCCGCACCTCATGGCCGCCGTCATGCCACTCGACTGTGACATCGGCACCATCGGCGCGCAAATAGGCTTCAAGCCGCGCCGTCAAATCAGGCGGACAGATCGGGTCTCGCCTGCCGGCGGTGACCAGGATGCGGCTGCCGTCAAGGCTGCCCTTGACCTCCGGCTCGAACGGGATCAGCGGATGCATCAGCACCGTTGAGTCGAACAGCGAGGGTTCGGCAAACAGCACCGAGGCCAGGATGTTGGCGCCGTTGGAATAACCGAGGCCTAGCACCAAAGATGGCTTTGCCGCCTCGACATGTGCCTTGACGAAGCCGGCCATCTTGTCCGTCGCTCGCGTGAGATCGCCCATGTCGTAAACGCCCTCGCCGGTACGGCGAAAGAAGCGTGCGGCGCCTTGTTCCGAGACATCGCCGCGCGGGCCGACGATCGTCGCTTGCGGCGCAAGATCGCGCCCAAGCGACAGAAGCTGATCCTCGTCACCGCCAGTGCCATGGAAGACGAAGAGCAACGGTCCGCCCAGCGAACCGGGCAGCACCTTGTGAATATACGAATCCTTGCTCATAACCCTGCCCTCAGTCTTCCAGTTTCTGCAGATGCTGCTCGAGATAGGGCCGCAAATGCTGGTGTTGCGACGGCAGTTTCAGCGCCTCGCCGAGATGGGCGGTATCCTCGTCGCGGTCGAAGCCCGGCTCGTTGGTGGCGACTTCGAACAGCACGCCCCCCGGTGTGCGGAAGTAGATCGCCCAGAAATAATCGCGGTCGATCACCGGCGTCACCTGATAACCTGTATCGAGGAGTGCCTTGCGCACTTCGATCTGCTTGACGCGGTTCTCGACGGCGAAAGCAACATGGTGGACCGAGCCGGCGCCGAGATTGGCGAAGCCGGCCCCTGGCAGCGATTCGATATGGACGACGTCGGCGCCGTTGCCGTTCTTCACCGCCAGCCGCCTGATGTTGCCGGACTTGTCGACCTCCTCATAACCCATGAATTTCAGCAGCTCTTCGGTGGCGCCGCCATCTTTCAGCCTGAGCGACACCGAGTGAAAGCCGCGGATCGCCACGTCGGTGGGAATGCCACCCTTGGCCCATGGCGCACGGTTGTCCGCTCTGTCTTCGACCAGCGCAAACCCGTCGCCGTCGGGACCGGCGAACGCAAGACGCTTCTCGCCGAACGTCTCCTCATGGGACAGCCCGGTGACGCCTTGGTCGGCAAACCGTTTCTCCCAATAGCCGAGCGTGCCCTCAGGCACCGAGTAAGCGGTGGTGCCGACCTCGCCAACGCCATGGCGGCCCTTGCCGATGTTTGGAAACGGGAAATAGGTCATCACCGAGCCGGGTGTGCCGACCTCGTCGCCGTAATAGAGGTGGTAGACATCGGGTGCGTCGAAATTGACGGTTTTCTTGACCCGCCGCAGACCGAGCGTCCCGGTGAAGAATTCATTGTTCTGGCGCGCATCGCTGGCCATCGAGGTGACGTGATGCAGGCCCTTGACCTGGTCGAGCATGTTTCTGCTCCTTTCCTTGTGCCGGTGCGGCCCTTGCCGCTGTCCACGCAAATATGAGCATCCGCCTCCTGGCCGCAAAGGCGGCAAACACAGAATGGACTGTGCTGTTAAAGTGAACGACGAAGCAGGTTTTGTTCACCATTCGGCAAACTGGACCGGCTTGCATACTCGCCGAAATTGCGCTCCATGAGCGACGCATGTAGCCAGCATGAGGATACAGCGGTTGAGTGGAAAACGCCCCAATATTCTCCTGATCACCTGCGACCAGTGGCGGGGCGACTGCCTGTCAGCTGCTGGCCACAAGGTGGTAAGGACACCGAATGCCGACGCGCTGGCTGCCGAGGGCGTTTTGTTCCAGAAGCACTATGGCGGCGCCGCACCTTGCTCGCCGGCGCGCGCCTGCCTCTACACCGGCCTCTACCAGATGAACAATCGTGTCTGCCGCAACGGCACACCGCTCGACGCCCGCCACGGCAACATAGCCCTCTGGGCACGCGCCCTCGGCTATGATCCGACGCTGTTCGGTTATACCGACATGGCGCGCGACCCGCGCACGCTGGCGCCTGGCGACCCGCAGCTGAAAAGCTATGAAGGCGTGCTGCCCGGCTTCACCGTGCGCCAGCTTCTGCCCGAGCACCAGAAGCCCTGGCTGTCATGGCTCAAGGCGCGCGGCGTCGATGCCGGCGCCGGCTCCCCCGCCATTCACCGCCCGGCGGGCGAAATCCTGGAAAACGACGGCGCGATCAGCAACGGTCCGCCAATCTATTCGAAGGACGAGACGCCGTCGGCCTTCCTGGCCGGCGAATTCATCCGCTGGCTCGGCGAGCAGGAGCGCGATGCCCCGTGGTTCGCGCATCTTTCCTTCATCAGCCCCCACCCGCCCTTCATCGTGCCGGCGCCTTACAACGCCATGTACAATCCGGCCATCGGTCCAGCTTTTGACCGCGCGGAAAGCTGGCAGGCCGAAGCAGCAAGCCACCCTTATCTCGCCTATGAACTTAGCCGGCAGGAACGGTCGAAATTCCGTCCCGGCTCGGAGGGCAAGGTGCGCGACTGGGGCGACGACAATTTTCGCCGCATCCGGGCGCTCTATTACGGCATGATCTCGGAGGTCGACGCGCAGCTTGGCCGTGTCTGGCAAGCGGTCAAGGCGGCCGATGCATGGGACGACACCGTCATCGTGCTGACCTCCGATCACGCCGAGATGATGGGCGATCATTTCATGCTGGGCAAGGGCGGCTTCTTCGACGGCAGCTTCCATATTCCGCTGGTCATTCGCGATCCGCGCCGCCACAAGGCGGCCGGCAGCAGTGTCGACCGCTTCACCGAGGCGGTCGATTTGGCACCCACCTTGGTCGAGCTCACTGGGCTCGAGCTCACTGGCGGCGAAGTCCTGCCGCATCTCGACGGCCGCTCGCTGGCGCCTTTCCTGGACGCAACGGAGCCGGACAATTGGCGCGATGCGGCGCATTGGGAGTTCGATTTCCGCTCGATTGCGGATGGTGATGCAGAACGCTATTTCGGCATCGGTCCGCGTCAGTGCAATCTCGCCGTCATCCGCACCCAAAAGTTCAAATATGTGAATTTCGGCGGCGGCCTGCCGCCCTTGCTCTTCGACCTGGAAAAAGATGCCGGCGAGCTGACCAACGTCGCTGACGACCCAGCCTATCTGCCGGTGCGGTTGGAATTTGCCGAGAAGTTGCTCGCCTGGCGGGCCGAGCATCTCGACCAATCTCTGGCGCTCGCCGAATTGACGGACAATGGCGTTGCCGGCCATGTCGCGGGCTTTCCCTCGACATAAACAAAGCCCGCGCCGTTGCCGGCGCGGGCTTCTCTGTCGGCCTGTGTGCTGCTTAGCGCATGATCATGCGCTGTTTGTCGCGATTTTGCGCATAGCTGGCCTTGTCATAGGGAGCCTGCGCCTCAAGCTGCTCCTTGGTGAAGTTCGTGTAGAGATAGCGCTTGCCGTTCTTGTCGGTCATGAATTTCAGGTTGTCCATGCCGACCGCCACCTCCTTCTCGCCGACGCCAAGGAAGCCGCCAACGTCGATGATGACTGCGTCGACCTTCTTGTCGCTGCCCAGAACGATATCGCCGATCTCGCCGACGTTGACATCGTTGGCGCCATAAACGGTGGTTCCAACCAGATCCTCGGCCCGGATTTCGCCCATCGGCATTTCGGTTAGCGTCGACTTGTCGATCGACCCGGTCTTGGTCTGGTCGGCCGTGGAATTAGCCGGAGGCGCCGCTGCCGGAGCGTTTTGAGCCGTCTTGCCGGCCTGGTCAGCGTTGTTAGTCGTTGCGGTGTTGTCGTTCGGCGCAGTGTTGCTGGCCATCACGGTGGGCGTGACGGTAGCAGGCGCATTGGCATCGTTCGACGCAGTGGTTGCCGGCGCCGGATCATAGGCCTTGCGGTTGAAGTCTGGCTGCGCCTGCAGCTCTTCCTTGGTCGTTTGCGCGACCAGCCAGCGATCGCCGTTCCTCTCGGCCCACTGCGCCTTGTCGAAGTCATAGGCGACGTTCTTTTCGCCGATGCCGAGGAAGCCGCCGACACCGATGATCAGCGATTGCGCCTTGGCTTCCTTGTTGATGACGATGTCGTTCACGTCACCGATGTTTTGGGCGTCGTCGCCGGTGCCGTTATAGACGGTCTCGCCGATGATATTGGTGGCGAGATTGCCTTCGGCGCGCTTCACTGGCTCAGCCGGCGCGGCAGGCGCCGGGGTTGTATTTTGCGCGCTGGTGGAAGGGGCGGCAGGCGCCGCATTATCCGCCGAAGCTGGTGGCGGAGTCGGATCGTAAGGCCTCCGGTCGAAATCCGGCTGAGCCGTCAACTCATCCTTCGTCGTTTGCGCTATCAGCCAACGGTCGCCATTTCTTTCGGCCCATTGCATCTTCTTGTAGTCGAAAACGACGTTCTTGGTTCCTATGCCAAGAAAACCGCCAACGCCGATGACGACGGATTTTACCTCGCCGCGCTCGTCGAAGACGACATCGGTGATCTTGCCGATATTCTCTGCATTGTCGCCGGTGCCGTTATAGACCGACTCGCCGATGATATTGGTGACAAGGCTGCCCTCGGCGCGTTGCACCGGAGCGGCTGGAGCGGAATTCTCTACGGCGGGTGGTTGCGCCGGCGCCGGGGTCGTCGCCGACTGCGCAAATGCACCCGTCGCAATCAATGTTGCGACTGCTGTCGTGGTTAAAAGGGTGCGGATCATCTTAGTGTCTCCTCGTCGGTGATTTCGTGCACGCCGTACCCGCCTGGCGTCACTGCGGGCGCAGCGTCTTCTGCATGTTCACAACGTTGTGACCACACTGTTGTTCCGAAAAAAGCCGTGGTGCACCCGGTGCGATGTCAATGGTTCTCGGATTCGCCGCGTTGGTCGAAAGGAACATTTTCTCGGCCGCCCCGTTCCACTCCCGGCTGGGGCTCCGTCCCGGCCCGATAGGTGCTGGAAAATGGAACGGCCATGCGGTTTGCAGCGGTGCTGAACAAGGACGGGGGCACCCTGCGCACCATCGATCTTGAGGCCTTCGCCAGTCGGATGCGCAGCACCCTTGAGAGTGCCGGCCACTCGATTGATATCGAAATCGTCGCCGGCAAGGATATCGTCGCCACGCTGGACGGCGTAGCTTCCAGGCGCGGCATCGACGTCCTGCTGGCTGGCGGCGGCGACGGCACCATTTCGGCCGCGGCAGCCCGTTTGATGAATGGGGAGAAGGCGCTGGCAATTCTGCCGGCTGGCACAATGAACCTTTTTGCGCGCGGCCTCGGTATCCCGCAGACCCTCGATGCGGCACTGAAATCGTTTGCCGACGGCGAGGTGATGGCAATTGACATTGCAACAGCCAACGGCCGGCCTTTCGTACATCAATTCTCGATCGGCATGCACGCCAAGATGGTGCAACTGCGCCAGAAGATGGAATTCGGCTCGCGGCTGGGGAAGATGCGTGCCTCGGTGCGGGCCGCTTGGGCAACGATCAACAACCCGCCGGCCATGAACGTAACGCTGACGGTCGGTGAGGCCGAGATCAGAACGCGGATCACCGGCATCGGCATCACCAACAATCTGTTCGGCGAGGGCCACCTGCCCTATGCCGATAATCCGGCAGGCGGCGTGCTGGGCATCTATGTCACCGTGGCAAGGCGGCGCGGCGAATTGATCAGGTTCCTCTTTGACGTCGCCCGTGGGAAATGGCGCGGCAACGAGCATGTCGAAATCCATCAGGCAAACCGCGCCGTTTTGAAAATCCATTCGACTAACAGGAAAGTTCAGGCCGTCATGGACGGCGAACTGGTAAAGCTCGATCGCGAGACGACCGTCGAAATCCATCCGCGCGCGTTGAATGTTCTCGTCCCGGCGCGCGCTGTCGAGGCAAAGGTTGCCTGACGTGGGATGCGTGATGTGGGGTTGCGTGATGCAAACTGGCGCGAGCGATGGAGAGAACCTAGCCGCTGGGCGTGTTGCCCTGTTCGGTCTTCGGCGTCTCGATCATCCAGCCGTAGATTTCGGCGACGCCCCAGGCGATAAAAGCCAGCAACAGCGCGGCGATCAGGATACGAAGGACATGCCGACCCCGCCGCCCTTGACGGGCTTTGTTTTCAGGAATGGTTTTTGGCATTGTCTGGCTCCATATTTGGCGCCGGCAGGCGTAACTGGCGGGGCGTTGGCTGGTAACGGTCCCCCGCCGCGAAAGTTCCGGCACTGCAAGGCGGCAGACGGGCCGGTTGGCCTGACCAATCAGCGGAGCCGGCCACCGGGGGCATAGTGGACGACAATAGCCAGAACACGCCGGGCCTGCCGGCCGATATTCGCCGTGTGGTGGGCGCCGCGGACCGTCTTGCCGTGCTGCACGGCCTCGACACGCTGGACGGGGCTGCCGACCCTGATTTCGATCGTATCGGCGGTCTTGCCGCTTCGGCGATGCAAACGTCTGTCGCACTGATCACGCTGGTCGATGCCGAGCGGCAGTGGTTCAAGTCCTGTATCGGCCTCGACGAGACCGAAATCGCAACCGAGACATCGTTCTGCGCCTATACCATCGCAGCCGGCGACGTGCCGATGGTGGTGGCCGACGCGGCGGCGGATCCGCGGTTCAAAGCCAATCCGCTGGTCACCGGCGAGCATCATATCCGCTTTTACGCAGGCGTGCCCATCGTAGTCGACGGCGCGCTGATCGGCACGCTGTGCGTGCTCGACCGGAAGCCGCACGCACGTCCCTCCTCTGTCCAGCTCGACCAGCTGTCGGCGCTGGCCGGCCTCGCCGCCAGCCTGTTCACGCTGAAGGATGCAACCCGCAGTGCGGCGATTGCCAAGGCAGCACTGGTTCGAGAGGAAAAGCGGCGCGCTATCGCGCTCGACGCGGCTTCGCTTGCCAGCTGGGCATGGGATATCCGCAGCGATATGATCGACTGCGATGTCCTGCTGTCCGAATTGTTCAACCTGCCGAAGTCGAACAGGCTGAGGGCGCGCGACATCCTGACCGCCATCGACCCGCGCGACGTTCACCAGACCGAAACACGCTTTCGCGACGCGCTGACCGGCAGCGACGATTATTTTGGCGAATACCGTGTCAAAGGCCTCGATCCGCCGCGATGGATCGCAACACGCGGCCGCGTCATAGAACGCGACGGCGATGGCAAGCCGACGCTGATCTTCGGCGTCAACTACGACATTACCGAACGCAAGCTTGGCGACGAACGTCAACGACTGTTGCTGCGCGAGCTCAATCACCGCGTCAAGAACACTTTGGCAACCGTACAGGCGCTGGCGACGCAGACCGTTCGCCATGCCCGCCAGCCAAGCGAATTCCTCGAAGCCTTCAGCGCCAGGCTGCAGGCACTGGGCGTTGCGCACAGCCTGCTGTCGGACCGCGAGTGGCGCGGCATCGGCATCCGCGAGCTGGTGGAGATCGAGCTAAAGCCGTTCCAAGCCGCCGGACAATCGCGCATGGCGATCTCCGGCGCCGATGTCCTGCTCTCACCCGACCAGGCAGTCGGGCTCGGGCTGATCCTGCATGAACTGGCAAGCAATGCACTGCAATACGGGTCGCTCTCGGTTTCCTCCGGAAAGGTCGATCTCGATTGGAGGGTACAAGGCAGGAAGGGCGCACGCCGTCTGTTGCTGGCCTGGCGCGAAAGCGGCGGCCCGCGGGTTGCGCCGCCCGAACGCCATGGCTTCGGCTCGATCCTGATCCGCCGCAGCCTGGCCAAGGTCATTTCCAGCGAGGTGATCCATGAATTCCGGCCGGACGGCGTGGTCGCGGAAATATCGATTCCGCTCGAAGATTTGTGATTTTGCGACCGGCGCCAGAATCGTTTGCCCCGAACTATCCCCTCCGAACTATTCACGTTTGCCGGTATCCGGATCATCGGAGCCGCGCTTCACGTTCTCGCGGTAGATGGCGTAGGCAGCGAGTGCTATCGCCGGGCCGAGAATCGCGCTCAGTCTGGCCTTTCCCGGGCCATCTTTGCCCTTGAGCAGCGCCGGCAGCACGGCGAGTGCCGCAGTGATGCCGATAGCCTTCATGTCAGCGTTGCGTCGCTTCGCCCGGCGCCTGGCGCGCGAGCCGGCCGACATCCGGTAGACGAGCAGGATGAGACCGGCGATTGCGAGAAAGCCGATCCCGAAGCTCAGGGAAGCTGCCATCGGCCCATAGCGGGCCGCCGTCCAGATATAGGCCGCCCCGACCAGGAAGCCGAGGCCGCACAGCGCTACGACCGCTGCGACCGAATAGACAATTGCAGCCACACGCGCGCGTTGCACCGCCGCAATGGTTTCGCCCGAGGCGAGGCCCGAGATCAGCGATGCAAGCATTCCCATGCGTGCAGAACTAGCGGCGCGCGAGAAGCGCGAAGAGGAACCCGACGCCGGCGGCGATCGCCAGCGACGTCACCGGCTTCTCGCGCATATGCGCTATCATCTGCGCCTCGATGTCCCTGGCGTTGCTGCGCAGGCTGTCGAAGGCTGCCTCGCCCTGGGTTCGCAACTGCTCGACGCTTTCGGCGGCGGCTCGCCGCGCTGCCCCGTAGCCATGTTCGCCAGTTTTGGCCAACAGCTTGGTAAGTTGGTCGATGTCGGCCTTCAGTTGTGCGATGTCGGCCTCAATATCGGAATTCGTGCGGGCTTCGTTCGCGGCCTTTCCTGCGGCAGTCGCCATTGCTTCACTCTCCATGCTTTTGCTCGGTCGAAACGCCCGACAGACCCCAAGGTTCCGGCACGAACCTCTTCTAACCCTATCTCCGGCAGCGCGCGTTGCAAATGCCTTGCATGGGCCGAGGCCGACGCATCCGCGCCAGCGCGTCTTTTTTAAATGACAGCATGCCAAATAACGATCATGACTTCCCCCGTTTCACGATCGAGACGAATTTAAGGAGATATTGCTGCGTGCGCGCATCACTCGACGGTTTGCGGATTCTTATCCTGGAAGATGAGTTCCTGATTGCCATGGATATCGAGCAGCTTTGCCGCGACTACGGCGCGCTCAATGTGGTCATCGCCCGTGATCTGACTGAGATCGAACAGCAAGACGTTGCCGCGCAGTTCGATGTGGCCATCGTCGACCTCATGCTGAGCGGCGTTTCGACGCTCCAATTTGCTTCGCGGCTGCGTGAAGCGGGCATCCCGTTCGTCTTTGCCTCGGGCTATTCGGATACGGACGAGATCAAGAAATCCTTTCCCGGCGTCAGACTGGTCACCAAGCCCTATTCGGGAGACGATCTCGTCGAGGCAGTGGCGGCGGCCTGCAGGCGAACGCCTCTCCGCTGAGGCGCGGAGCGGTTCGAACACGCCGCGCTTCACGCAGCCGTCGACCCGGTTACCTGAGCCGAAATTGCGTCCGGGCCATACTCGTCTTCACCGGAGATCTTCAGAATTTCCTGCAGCCGTGTGCGGGCGCGGCTGACGCGGCTCTTGATCGTTCCGACGGCGCAGCCGCAGATCTCGGCCGCTTCCTCGTAGGAGAAGCCCGACGCGCCGATGAGGATAATGGCTTCGCGCTGGTCTTCTGGCAGCAATTCGAGCGCGCCGCGAAAGTCCTCGAGGTCAAGTTGGCCGTGCTGGGCCGGGTGAACGGCAAGCCTGGCCGTCATGACGCCATCGCTGTCCTGCACCTCGCGGCCGCGCTTGCGCATCTGCGAATAGAATTCGTTGCGCAAGATCGTGAACAGCCATGCCTTCAGATTGGTGCCGGGCTGGAAGCTTTCATGCTTGTCCCATGCCTTGACCAATGTTTCCTGCACCAGGTCGTCGGCCTTGTCGGCGTTTTGCGTCAGCGACACGGCAAAAGCCCGCAGGCTCGGGATCGAGCCGAGCAAGTCGGTCTTGAAGCCCTGGGAGACGGCCGCCATGCCTCAGTCCTTCTTTTGTACAGGTTCGGCTTTTTCCAACTGGCTGAGCAGTTGGGCGAAGCGATCCGGCACATTGTCGGAGACCAGCTCGTCGTAGTATTGTTTGAGTTTGCGGCCGATTTCCGAGTTCGGCCCAAGCGGGTCGCGGGAAGCAGCCCGGCGCCCGTTGCCAACGCCACCCATGGTAGCTTTCGTCATGTTCTTCATTTCGCCCTTTTGTCCCAGCCTTAAGCCGCCCTTCAACACATAACGCAAGGCAAGCGGCAGCCTCGTCTGGTTGCCCAACCCGCCCCTAAACGCCAGCCCATATATTTAGTTCCGCATGATCGGAACTTTTTCGCAGAACCCGCGTTTTCAACTCTGGGCTTGCGAACCGTTTTTTAGCTGTAACATGCAATCACGTCATATGAGGGAGACGTCCAATATGAGCCTATCAGCAACCATCGCTCCGCACCTGCCGTTCCTGCGTCGCTTCTCGCGCGCAGTATCCGGATCGCAGGAGAGCGGCGACGCGCTGGTCGCCGCAATGCTCGAGGCCATCATTGCCGATGTCGACATCTTTCCGAACGCATCGAACGACCGCATCGCGCTCTACAAGGTCTTTGCCAAGCTCTTCACCTCAGTGGCCATTCGCGTTCCGCAGGAGCATGCCCAGTCGGCATGGGAACAGCGTGCCGCGGCCAATCTGAATGCAATTGCGCCTCGCCCCCGCCAAGCCTTTCTGCTGGTGGCGGTCGAAGGCTTCAGCGAAGACGAGGCGGCGGAGATTCTCGACGTCGACGAACAGGAATTCTCCGAACTCCTCGCGCAGGCGAGCAACGAGATCTCCCGTCAGGTGGCAACCGACGTGCTGATCATCGAGGATGAGCCGCTGATCGCCATGGACATCGAGGAAATGGTCGAAAGCCTCGGCCACCGCGTCGTCGGAACGGCGCGCACCCACGCCGAGGCGGTGGCGATGTTCGGCAAGGCGCGGCCAAAGATGGTGCTTGCCGATATCCAGCTTGCCGACGGAAGTTCGGGCATAGCGGCCGTGAATGAGATCCTGTCGTCGACCTCGGTACCGGTGATCTTCATCACCGCCTTTCCCGAGCGCCTGCTCACCGGCGAGCGGCCGGAACCGGCATTCCTGGTTACCAAGCCGTTCAATCCGGACATGGTCAAGGCTCTTATCAGCCAGGCCCTGTTCTTTGACCGGCACGCGAAAGCCGCGGCATGAAACAGCGGGCGGCCGAACTGCGGCCGCCGAGACAGCCGCTCCCCAGGATCAGAGGGGAGTGACGCCGGCTCAATTCACTGGCAACCAACTGGGGCAACCAACTGGACCTTTCCACACACCGCGGCAATTCGGGCCCTGAAGATTTTCAGCATCGTCTTTTTCGGAAAATGGTGGAACAAACGGAGGCGAATCACGTTTTCACCGCAGCATTGGAAGGAGATCGATCATGCTTTACTGGGCGCTCGTATTTCTCGTCGTGGCGATCATCGCCGGTGCGCTTGGTTTCGGCGGCATCGCTGGCACCTCGGCCGGCATAGCGCAGATATTGTTCTTCATCTTTCTCGCCTTCCTGATCATATCGCTTATTGCCGGCCTGATCAGACGAGCGTGAATGCCAAGCGGCCATTCAAGCGAACACTGGAAGCCGCACCCCTCAAACGGTTTCCAGCCACCGCCGGGCAGTGTCCTCCAACGGGATGCCGCTCGGCGGACCGCTTTTTAAGGTTTGATACGAACCTCCTCCTTTTGGAACCCATTTTTCCGCGAACCGTTCAGCCCGACATGGGTTGAGCAAATTGACCGATGCGTTCCAGAGTCGGAAAAATGAAAGACCGCGGCCAGAGTGATGAGATCATCGCTTTGCATCCCGCCGAAAGCGGGATGCAGCTTGGTCGGGCCCTTCTCCATGCACTGCACAATGCCGGGATTTCCGTCCTGTACCAGGATCGCGAGATGAAGACGGTGTGGGCGCGCAACATGCGCGCGCCCTGGACTTCCGATGCCTCCGACAACAACGGCATCTTGCCGCCGGCGCAGGCAGAGCGTATCGGCGCCGCCAAGCACGACGTCATCGTCTCCGGCAATCCTCAACATCTTGAGCTCAGTGTGCCGGCCGATGACGGCGCCCGCTGGTTTCAGGTGTGGATAGACGCCGACCGCAGCGAGACCGGCGCGGTGCAGGGCGTCGTGACCACCATGGTCGAAACAACCGAGCAGAAACGCCGGGAGCAGACGTTGAAGGCGCTGCTGCGCGAAGTCAGTCATCGCTCCAAGAACCTTTTGGCCATCATCCAGAGCATCGCCACCCAGACGGGCCGTTATTCCGGCAGCATTGACGATTTCCTGACGCGCTTCCGGGGCCGATTGCAGTCGCTGGCCTCCTCGCAGGATTTGGTTACGTCATCCAACTGGCGGGGAGCGGCGCTGCGCGAGCTGGTTTCCGGTCAGGTCGGCAGGTACGGCGCGGATCCCTTGCACAGCCTACGTTTCCGCGGCGCAAATCCATATCTCAACCCCAATGCCGCCTTGCACATCGGCTTGGCCATGCATGAGCTCGCCGTCAATTCGGTCAGCTATGGCGCACTGTCGCGCAGCGACGGTTTCGTCGAGGTGACGGCCGATCTGACGGCAGCTTCCGCTGGCGAGCCTGCGCTGTCGCTGACATGGGCCGAAGTGATCGGAGCCAACGACAATCAGCGCAGTGAGAAGCGTTTTGGCAGCGTCGCGCTCGAACGCGTCGTGCCCACTTCATTGAATGGAACGGCGACCCTTGAGATCACCGGGAACCGCCTCGAATACCGCCTTGTCGTTCCTCACGGTAATTTCGAGACGGATTAACGAGCGGCGGTCGCCGCGCGAAGGCTTGCTGCGCATCGCCATCTTTAACCGACTGTTCACCATAAAGTCCGATCCTGTGCGAACGTGCCGATCCGCCGGATTGAGTTTGGCACAAAGTGAAGGGATGGGCGTTGACGGCTGCAGACGTGAACAGACTGGAACAGGCCGCTCGCGTCTCGATGGGCGGTTTTCAGGATCCCGACGCGCCCGCAACGCCCGCGCCTCGTGCTTCGCCCCTGCGCTTCGCCGCCGTCGCGCTTATGGCCGCGATCGTCCTGACCGCCGCGTCCCAACTGATCTGAATCGAACTCGCCTCTGCTTGATCGCTTTGAAACCACTGCCCGAGTGCTCGGCCGTGCCCGTTCGCGGTCGCTGACCTGCAGGGCCAGGCCCAACATGTCGGCGCCAGATGCCTTGCCGTCGATCCGGCGCTCGAGAACGACCATGACAGGATCGTCTGGAACGTGCGCCCCAACGGCACGCTCGATGCGTCCTTGGAGATTTCCGGGTTCGTGGTAGCATCGAACGGCGCACGCCCCGAAAAAGACTATCTTAATCAACAATGAAATCGTGCGGGCAAAGGCCGTACTTTCATGCTAAATGGCGGCTGGAGCTTATTAAAGTGAGGACAAAAGTGAGGATGACTCCATGCGGAAGATGATTATTGCCATGGTTGCCGTGGTTGCGGTCAGCGGCTGCACCACCACGGAAGAGAACGTGGGTATCGGCACTGTGGGCGGCGCGCTCATTGGTGGCGCTGTCGGCGGCGGCAAGGGCGCTTTGATCGGCGCCGGCGCTGGTGCGATTGGCGGTCTGCTCGTTCGCCGGCTGCAAAATGGCTACTGCCAATACAGAGATCGTCACGGCCGGATTTACACAGCTCGCTGCAACTAGTTTCGAGCTCCAGGCGAACAGCAAACGCGGAGGCAGGCCACCTGTCTCCGCGTTTGCTCTTTAAAGCGCTGTTGCGATGCGGCCCACGAGACGGCGTTTCAGGCCGGCAGCGGAACCTTGATTTCCACGTTCAAGCCATCTTCGCGAAAATCGCGCCTGATTGTGCCACGCAATTCGCGCGTGACGTTGAGATCGATCAGTCTGGTGCCAAAACCACTCTTTGCCGGTCTCTCAAGCTTCTTCTGACCGGCCTCGCGCCAGTTGAGAGCCAATGTCCGGGTGCCGCTACGGGCTTCGAGCGACCAGTCGACCTTCAGCGCACCGACTGAATTGCCGGCTTCGCCATGCTTCAGCGCATTCGTCGCCAGTTCGTGAAAGACGAGGCCGAGTGCCTGCGTCGTCTTTTCATCGAGAAGAATCTGCGGTCCCGACAGCAGCCCTTCAGGAAGCTCGCTGCCGAACACCTGGCCTAGCTCGATGCGCAGCAGGTCGCCGAGATCGGCTTTCTGCCAGCGTGAGCGCGTCAGCATGTCCTGGGAAGCCGCCATCGCCTGCAGCCGGGCCGAGAAAGAAGCCGAGAATTCCTGGACGTCGGTGGTGTGCGATGCTGTCTGGCGCGCGATTGCCAGCACCCGCGTGATCGAGTTCTTGATGCGATGCTTCATCTCCTGCAGCATCAGGTCTTTTTCCAGCAGGCTCTTTTCGGTCGTTTCGTGAAGCAGCGAGACCGCCTCATAGGCCCGCTCCTGATAGCGGGCCACCAGCGCGATGGCGCCCGCAAGCAGCAGTCCGAACAATCCGAGCATCACCGGGATGGCGCGCGAGGAAGGTTGCGAGAAAGCACTTGTCGGCCTGAACAGGACGACCCACGGCCGGCCGGCGACGGTGACCTTGCGGGTGACCAGCAGCCTGTCGCCGAGGCTCGAAACAGGCGGCGTTTCCGATTGGAACAGCAGGTTGTCGCTGTCCACCGTGCCGTCATAGATCTCGGTGTTGACCGGCAGCAATGGTGCCCGGCTGAGCGCAGCCTGGAACAGATCACGGGCGCGGAAGGCCGCATAAAGGAAGCCGGCAGTCGAGGATCTCGTCGCGTTCACGGCGTCCGGCGCGGTTTCGACATTGAGCCGGACGAAGACGAGGAACCCGGTAAAGGTCTGCGCGGCACCCGTATCCTTGCCGAACTGCACGAGCCCGCTGGCGTGCTGCTGGTCGTCGGCCATCGCCTTTTCGATCGCCTCGCGCCGCGCCGGCCCGGTGAACATGTCGTAGCCGATGCTGGATTTGTTGGACGGATCCAGCGGTTCGAACAGCACGATGGGCGTACGCCACGGTAAGTTCGTGTCGGGATAGATCGGATGGCTTGCGCCGTGATCGTGCAGGATGTCGCGCTCGACCGCCGCCTCGTTGCCAGTTTTCGCCAGGCGGAGGAAACCGATGCCGCGCAGGCCGGCGAAATTATTGTCGACGTCGAGCGCGTTGAAGAAAGCCTTGAACTCGCCCTGCGAGATACCGCCATTGCGTGCGTCGAACAGCGCCCGGGTCGAACGCAGCAGCGACAGGTCCAGGTCGATGCGGCTTTCGATCCGGTTAAGCGCGTCGTCTGCCGTCGCCTCGAATTTAATGCGGGCCGCCTCCTGGGTGGCAAAATAGGCAAAACCCGCCATCGTCAGGCTGATCAGCGCGACGGCGATAAAAGCGACGGTCGGAAAAAGCTTCTTCAATTGCTGATACGTCCCGTGGACGGTTCGGCATCTTTATGGGCAAGTCCTGACGCCAACACAATGGCGAGGCCAAAGCATGGTGACGGCTGGCACATTTTGGCGGCGTGTGATTAGCCGGCTAATTCTCGTTCATGCGGCGATCTTCAGCGCGCCCGGCCCCGGAATGGCGCGGGGTGGGCACTTGCCGAGGATGATCATGCCGAGCACCTCGTCCTGGGTGACGTCGGTTGTGCGCGCCGTTCCGACAACCCGACCGTTCTTCATGACGCAGACACGGTCGGCAAGCTCGAACACGTCGTGAATATCATGGCTGATCAGGAAGATGCCGATGCCGTCGGCCTTGAGCTGCCTGACCAGTTCGCCGACCTGCGCCGTCTCTTGCGGCCCGAGTGCAGCCGTCGGCTCGTCCATGATCAGGATGCGAGCATTGAACAGGATGGCGCGGGCGATCGCCACCGACTGCCGCTGGCCGCCCGAAAGCTTTACCACCGGCTCCTTGAAGCGTTGGAAACGCGGATTGAGCCTGCCCATCACTTTGCGCGCCTCGGCCTCCATGGCGACGTCGTCGAGCGTTCCCCAGCCGGTCATCAGCTCGCGGCCGAGAAACAGGTTGGCGGCCGCATCGACATTGTCGGCCAGCGCCAGCGTCTGGTAGATCGTCTCGATGCCGTACTTCTTGGCGTCGCGGGGATTGGAGATCGAAGCCTCCTCGCCGTTGACCAAAATCTGGCCCGCATCGCGCTTGTAGGCGCCGGACAGGATTTTTATCAACGTCGATTTGCCGGCACCGTTGTGACCGAGCAAAGCCATCACCTCGCCCGGGAAAAGGTCGACAGAGGCATCGTCGACGGCGCGAATGCCGCCGAAAGCGATGGAGATGTTGCGCATGTCGATCAGCGGCGTGCCCGTGGGAGCGGTTTTGTCTGCCATGATCGTTCCTCCTCCCTACACACGTTTGCGATAGACGGTATCGAGCCACACCGCGAGCACCAGCACGGCGCCGACAACGATGCTCTGCAGCGGTGAATCGATGCCGAGCAGCACCATGCCGGACTGCAGCGACTGCATCAAAAGCGCGCCGAGCATGGCGCCGAGCACTGTGCCGGAGCCGCCGGCGAGCGACGTGCCGCCGATCACCGCCGCCGCGATGACCAGCAGCTCGTCCAACGTGCCCAGCGCATTGGTCGACGAGTTCTGCCTGGCTGACGAGATCGCCGCGGCGATCGTCGCCAGCACGCCCATGATCATGAACACCTTCATGGTCACCCAGCGCGTGTTGATACCGGCAAGGTTGGCTGCTTCCGGATTGCCGCCGATGGCGAAGACATAGCGGCCGAAACGGGTACGCTTGGCGATGAAGGTCATGATCAGCCCTACGGCTACAGCCATCAGCACGGGTATGGCGATGCCATGGGCGATGAACAGCCCGCCTTCGGGAACCGTTATATTGTTGGCCGCCGCATATCTGTTCACGATGCCGACCGGCCAAGGATAGGAATTGGCAAGCCATATGGCGCCCATGATGGCAGCGCAGGTGAGGACACCGAGGAACGTCTCGGCCCAGATCGGGCGCAACGGAAAGCGGAACCGCTTGCGCTGCACCCGCCCGTTGAGCAGCATGAACACAACCGCTAGGCACGCGACAATTCCGACGATCCAGCTCCATCGCGCGCCGATCGAACCCGCCGGCCCGCCCCCCATCAGCTGGAAAGTGGCATCAAGCGGCGCAATCGTCTGACCGCTGGCGACCCACCATGCGGCACCCCGCCAGACCAGAAGGCCGCCCAGCGTCACGATGAAGGCCGGCACCTCGAGATAAGCGATGATGTATCCCTGGAACGCTCCGATCAGAAGGCCAAGCGCCAGGCCGATGGCCAGTGCCAGGATCCAGATCCAGGGATTGCCTAATTGCAGACCGATCATTCGCACCAGGAAATGCACCTGCGCAAAGCCCATGACCACGCCGATCAGACCTTCGGCGGAACCGACCGACAGGTCGATATTGCGCATGACGATAACCAGCACCATTCCGGCGGCCATTATGGCCACGGCGGAAGTCTGCACCGACAGGTTCCAGAGATTGCGTGGCGTCAGGAAGGTCCGGCTGTCGAAGTCGAACGGATTGACGCCGAGCCGTACGCTGGAAATGACATGCAGGCCGACCCAGATGACCAGCAGCGCGCCGACCATGCCGAGCATGCGCGTGTCGAGTTCGGTTGCCTTGAGAAATCGGGCAACGATGCCGAGCTCGGATTCCCGTGCCCGGTCTGCCGTGCTGTCGACCGGCGTGTTGGACGTCGTGTCGGTCATGATGTTTCTCCCGCCGGGTTGCCGTCTGCCGCGGATGCCGGAAGCAGCCTAGAAGTTATCCGCCGGAAGCGGAAAAACAACTCTTGTTGAAAAACGCCGCGGCGAGCGGCCGCGGCGTTCGGACTTCTCGGAAACGTCGGCTCAGTTGCAGACTGCAACAGTGCCAGCCGTCACGCCGGCGCAGACCTCTTCTTTCTTGATCCAGCCGGCGTCGATGACGACGTTGAGGTTGTCCTTGGTGATGGCGACCGGGGTCAGGAACAGCGACTTGACGGTATTGCCGCCGGGCGTGGTGAAATCCTTCACGCCGGCAATGTCGGTCATCTGCTTGCCGTCGGCCAGCTGCGAGGCGATCTCGGCGGCATTCTTGCCGAGCTCGCGCGCATCCTTCCACACCGACACGGTCTGTGTGCCGAGCGCGATGCGGTTCAGCGCGGCGTGGTCGCCGTCCTGGCCCGAAACCGGAACCGATCCGGCCAGCCCTTGCGCTGTCAGCGCGGCGACGACGCCGCCGGCAGTGCCGTCATTGGCCGCGACCACGGCATCGACCTTGTTGTCGTTGGCGGTCAGGAACTGTTCCATGTTCTTCTGAGCGTTGGCCGGCAGCCAGCCGTCGGTATAGGCCTCGCCGACATTCTTGATCTTGCCGCTGTCTATTGCCGCCTTCAGCACCTCCATCGAACCGGCAAACAGGAAATCGGCATTCGGATCGGAACCCGAACCCTTGATGAAGACATAGTTGCCTTCCGGCTTCACCTTGAAGACTTCCCGGGCCTGCATGCGGCCGACTTCCTTGTTGTCGAAGGTCAGGTAAAAGACGTCCTTGTTCTCGATCAGCCGGTCGTAGCCGACAACCGGAATACCTTCGTCCAGCGCCTTTTGCACGGCCGGCCCGATGGCCGAGGCGTCCTGCGCCAGGATGATCAGTGCGTTGGCGCCCTGCGAGATCAGGCTCTCGACGTCGGTGAGCTGCTTGCCGGGGTTGGACTGTGCGTCGGCGGAAATATACTTGTCGCCTGCGGCCTCGATGGCCGCCTTCATTGCGGCCTCGTCGGTCTTCCAGCGCTCTTCCTGGAAGTTCGACCAGGAAACGCCGATGACCTTGTCTTTAGCCTGCGCCACCGACGCCAGCGCCAGCGTCATGGCGACACCCGCCAGAATGGCGGTCGTGAATTTCTTCATCATATCCTCCCTGCGCCGCGTACGGCGTGACCAATTGGCTCAAAGACCAGCTTAGAAGCTCTAATTTTTTCGAGCCTCGAAAAAATACTGGTCCGATCTCCGGCTGCTGTCAACATCGATTCTGATGGATTTTGATGACTCTGCGAGTTTTTTCGAGCGTCGGAATAAACGATGACAGCGCCACCTGCATCTGACACTATTTGCCTCATCCGACACTATTTGTCGGACATTACCGACGGCTTCCGGTTCATGAGCGGCCGCGGCAACCGGGAGGAAAGCAAAACAATGTCGGTCGGAATCCGCCATGACGATTTGCGCCGGCGCAACCGGGCGATGGTGATCTCGGCGGTGCGCCGGGCCGGCCAGCCATCGCGTACTGAGATCGCAGCTACCACCGGCCTCAGTCATTCGACCATATCGGCGATTTCTTCCGACCTGATACGGGAAGGCATCCTCGCCGAGAGCAAGCCAAGTGAGCCCGTTTCGTTGAAACGCGGTCGTCCGCAAGTCGGCCTCGCCCTCAACCCGGAAGCGGCGGCGGTGCTGACCGTGGTGTTGTCGCTGAATTTCCTTTCGGCCGCCATTATCGACTACACGGGACAGGTGGTCGCCGAGGAACAGCGCCGGCTGGACACGCTGACTATGCCGCGCGACGAGCTGATCCGTGAATGCATGGCCATCGTCCGGCGCCGGCTGCAGGATCCAGATCTTGACGTCCGCAGTGTCGCCCGCATCGCCCTGGCGATTCAGGGCATTACCGACTCCCCTGCACGCGCCATGCTGTGGTCGCCGATCACGCCGCAGACCGACATCGCCTTTGCCGACATGCTGGAGGACGAATTCGGCATCCCGGCAACGGTGGAGAACGACTGCAACATGATGGCGGTGGCTTTGCGCTGGCGCAATCCGGATCGCTATCGCGATGACTTCATCGCCATCCTGCTTTCGCATGGCATCGGCATGGGGCTGGTGCTGAAGGGCGAACTGTTCACCGGGACGCATTCCTCGGGCGGCGAATTTGGCCACATGATCCATCGTCCGGGCGGCGCGCTCTGCCGTTGCGGGCGGCGCGGCTGCATCGAGGCGTATGCCGGCAACTACGCCATCTGGCGCAACGCCAGGCAGATGAGCGAAGACAGCGAACCGGTCGCCGACGTCAGCGACGCCGACATGCGCGCACTGGCGGCCCGGGCGCGCGAGAAAGATGGGCCGGAACGCGAGGCCTACCGCAAGGCCGGCGAAGCGCTGGGTTTCGGTCTCGGCTCGCTGTTCGCGCTGATCGATCCGGCACCGGTCGCGATGGTCGGCGCCAGTGCCGCCGCCTTCGATCTGATCGAGCCGGCCTTGCGGAAGGCAATCGCCCAGACCGCCGGCGGCCAGCATTCAGGCTCGATCTCCTTCGATACAGAGCCGAACGAATTGCCTCTGATCCGCGAAGGCTGCGCGATGCGGGCGTTAAGCTTCGTCGACCAGGAGATTTTCGCGCCGGGCGCGCAAATGAGGCCCAGCGTCAGAAAGAACGTAGCCTGACCAGGCGGGTCAATCTTCCCTGATCGCATAGCCGGCGCCGCGGATGGTGCGGATGACATCCGGCATCCGGCCGTTGTTGACGGCTTTGCGCAGCCGCCCGACATGCACGTCGACGGTGCGTTCGTCGATGTAGATTGTCTCCCCCCAGACATTATCGAGTAACTGGCTGCGCGAGAAGACACGGCCCGGATGCCGCATCATGAACTCGAGCAGCCGGAATTCGGTCGGCCCGAGCCTGATTTCGCTCTTCTTGCGATAGACCCTGTGCGATTCGCGATCGAGCACGATGTCGCCGACCTTCAGCACGCTGGACAGCACTTCCGGCTTGGCGCGCCGCAGCAGCGCCTTGACCCTGGCCATGAATTCCGGTGTCGAAAACGGCTTGACCAGATAGTCGTCGGCGCCGGTCGAAAGACCGCGCACCCGGTCGCTCTCCTCGCCGCGCGCGGTCAGCATGATGATCGGCAGCCGCTCGGTTTCGGGGCGCACCCGCAACCGACGACAGAGCTCGATGCCGGAAACCGCTGGTATCATCCAGTCGAGCACCAAAAGGTCGGGCACATTCTCCTGCAAACGGATCTCGGCTTCGTCGCCGCGTGTCACCACCTCGACCTGGTAGCCTTCGGATTCGAGATTGTAGCGGAGCAGCACACCCAACGGCTCCTCGTCCTCCACCACCATTATGCGTGGTGCGATCATCGGCTGGGCACCCCCATCATGTCACCGGTGCGGACATTGTCGTTTCGTCCTGCTTCGGACGATTGACCGGCAATTGCTCGCCGGTCAGCACATAATACGCATTTTCGGCGATGTTGGTGACATGGTCGCCGATCCGCTCCAGATTCTTGGCGCAGAACAGCAGGTGCGTGCAAGCGGTGATGTTGCGCGGATCTTCCATCATGTAGGTCAACAGCTCGCGGAACACGGACGTGTATTTAACGTCGATGCGCTCGTCGGCGGCACGAAGCTTGGCCAACGCGGCCGCATCGCCTGCAGCATATTCCTCGATGACACCCTGCACCTGGATGAGAACCAGCTGCGCCATCGCGTCGATGGAATGCGACAGGTCCCGCGGCGTGGCGCTGAGGCCGACCGCACTCACGCGCTTGGCGATATTCTTGGCAAGGTCGCCGATGCGTTCGAGGTCGCCCGCCATGCGGATCGCTCCGACCACATGGCGAAGATCGTGGGCCATCGGCTGGCGTTTGGCGATCAGGGTGATGGCGCGGTCGTCCAGTTCGCGTTGACGCGCATCCATGATGGCGTCGTCGGAAACGACGCGTTGCGCCAGCACGTTGTCGGAATTCAACAGCGCCTTGGTTGCCCCGCCGACCATCGAACCGGCGAGGTCGGCCATGTCGCGGATCAGCTTGCTGATCTGCTCGAGATCCTCGTCGAAAGAAGCGACTGTGTGTTCGCCCATGGTCCTGTCCTCATATGCATGATCGGAACGGCTCAGCCGAAGCGGCCAGTGATGTAGTCCTGCGTGCGCTTCTCGCGGGGCGACGTGAATATCTTCTCGGTCCGGTCGAACTCGACCAGTTCACCCAGATACATGAACGCCGTCTGGCGCGACACGCGCGCCGCCTGCTGCATGTTGTGGGTGACGATGACGATCGTGTAGTCGGCTTGCAATTCGTCGATCAGTTCCTCGATCTTGGCAGTCGACAGCGGGTCGAGCGCCGAAGCCGGTTCGTCGAGCAGAATGACTTCCGGCTTCACCGCCACGGTGCGGGCGATACAGAGCCGCTGCTGCTGGCCGCCGGACAGGCTCAAGCCGCTGGCGTTGAGCTTGTCCTTGACCTCGCTCCACAGCGCGGCGCGCTTCAACGCCTGTTCGACGCGGCCGTCCATCTCGGACTTGCCGAGGTTCTCGTAGAGCCTGACGCCGAAGGCGATGTTCTCGTAGATCGACATCGGGAACGGCGTCGGCTTCTGGAACACCATGCCGATCTTGGTCCTGAGGAGGTTGAGATCCTGCGACCGGTCGAGAATGTTCTTGCCGTCGAGCAGCACCTGGCCCTCGGCCGTCTGTTTTGGGTAGAGCTCATAGATGCGGTTGAACACACGCAGCAGCGTCGATTTCCCGCAGCCCGAAGGGCCGATGAAGGCCGTGACGCTGCGCTCGGGCAGCGACAGGCTGATGTCCTTCAGCGCCTTGCTCTGGCCGTAGTAGAAGTTGAGGTTCTTGACCTCGATCTTCGTCTTCTCGGCGACCGTTTCGGCCATCGTCATGTCTGGGGACAACATCTGTGTCATCTGTCCTCTCTGCGTCCGGTAAGGCTGCGGGCGAGGATGCTCAAGCCCAGAACCGTCAGGGTGATTATGAGTGCGCCGGTCCACGCCAGTTGCTGCCATTCCTCGTAAGGGCTGAGAGCGAACTGGAAGATGGTCACCGGCAGGCTGGCCATCGGCGCGTTGATATTGCTGCTCCAGAACTGGTTGTTGAGCGCGGTGAAGAGCAGCGGCGCCGTCTCGCCGGAAATGCGTGCTATCGCCAGCAATATGCCGGTGACGATGCCGGACAATGCGGCGCGGTAGGCGACCGAACGGATCACCACCCAGCGTGGCGCGCCGATCGCGGCACCGGCTTCACGCAACGCGTTCGGCACCAGGTTGAGCATGTCTTCAGTGGTGCGCACGACCACCGGAATGACCAGGATGGCAAGCGCAACGGCGCCGGCAATGGCCGAGAAATGTCCCATTGGCCGCACCATCAGCTCATAGACAAACAAGCCTATGATGATCGACGGCGCCGACAACAGGATGTCGTTGATGAAGCGGACGACGGTGGTGATGCGCGAAAAGCGTCCATACTCGGCCATGTAGGTTCCCGCCAGCACGCCGATCGGCGTGCCGACGACAACGGCGATGATCGTCATCAGCAGGCTGCCCGTGATGGCATTGAGCAAGCCGCCGGCCTCGCCCGGTGGTGGCGTCATCTCGGTGAAGACCGCGAGCGAAAGCCCGGCTGTGCCCTTATAGACCAACGCGCCGAGAATGAGCGCCAGCCAGGCAAGCCCGATGCCGGCGGCGACGACGCAAAGCGCCATCATCACCGAATTCCTGGCTTTGCGGCGGCTGTGGAGCGATGAGGATGTCGACATCGGTCAGGCTCCCGTACGGGCGTCGATCCGCATCAGCATATAGCGGGCGGCGGCGAGGATCAGGAAGGTGATGACGAAGAGGATCAGGCCGAGCGAAACCAGCGAGGAGGTGTAGAGGTCGCCGTCGGCCTCGGTGAATTCATTGGCGATGGTCGCCGAGATCGTCGTGCCCGGCGCGAACAGGGAGGCACTGATGCGATGTGCGTTGCCGATGACGAAAGTCACCGCCATGGTTTCGCCGAGTGCCCGGCCGAGGCCAAGCATGACGCCGCCCATGATACCGATGCGGGTATAGGGAATGACCACGCGCCGGGTCACTTCCCAGGTCGTGCAACCGATGCCATAGGCCGATTCCTTCAGCACCGCCGGCACCGTATCGAAGACGTCCTTGGTGATCGAGGTGATGAAGGGCAGCACCATGATGGCGAGGATCAGCGCCGAGGTCAGAAGGCCGATGCCGTAAGGAGGGCCGGCGAAAAGGCTGGATAGTCCCGGCACGCCGTGGAAGATGTTGATGATGAAGGGCTGTATCGTCGTCTGCAGGAACGGCGCGAACACGAACAGGCCCCAGATGCCGTAGATGATCGAAGGAATGCCGGCCAACAGCTCGACCGCTATGCCGATAGGACGCCTGAGCGGGCGCGGGCAGAGCTCGGTGAGAAAGATTGCAATGCCGATGCCGATCGGAACCGCGATCAGGATGGCAATGGCCGCCGTCACCAGCGTGCCGTAGATCGGCGCCAGTGCGCCAAATTTTTCCGTAACGGGATTCCAGCTCTCAGTCGTCAGGAAAGAAAAACCGAACGACGACAGCGCCTGCCATGAGCCGGCAAACAGCGAGATGGCGACACCGCCGAGGATGACCAGCACAAGAATTGCGGAAGCGCGGGTGAGTCCGCGGAATATGGCATCTGTGAGCGCGAAGCGCCGCACCGTAGCTTCCCTGGCCCGGGCTGCTGCAGATGATGGCACGGCATCGGAAGCGATGGTCATTGGGTCCTCGCGATTAAAGGCAACAGGGAGGGCGCCATCGACGCCCTCCCTGGAGGAGATTACATAGCCGAGTAGAGCGGCTTGCCGTCGTCGCCGACGACTTCCTTGGCCCACATGGCCTTGACGCTCTCAACCACCTTGTCGGGCATCGGAACGTAGTCCAGCTCGCCGGCCATCTCGTCGCCCTTGTCGTATGCCCAGGCGAAGAATTTGAGCGCTTCGCCGGTGGTCGCGGCATCATCCGGCTTCTTGTAGAGCAGGATCCACGTTGCCGCCGTCATCGGCCAGGACTCGGCGCCCGGCTCGTTGGCGAGGATGACGCCATAGCCCGGCTGCGAGCTCCAGTCGGCATTGGCCGCTGCCGCCGAGAACCCCGCCGCGGTGGGCTCGACCTTCTTGCCGTCCTTGTTGATCATATCGGTGTGGGTGAGCTTGTTCTGCTTGGCGTAGGCATATTCGACATAACCGATCGCGCCGCCGGTCTGGGAGACGTTGTTGGCAACGCCCTCATTGCCCTTGGCGCCGATGCCGACCGGCCATTCCACGGCCTTGTCGACGCCGACCTTTTCTTTCCAGACCGCGCTGACGTCGCCGAGGTAATAGGTGAAGTTGAACGTCGTGCCCGAACCATCGGAACGGTGAACGACCGCGATCGCCTGCGAAGGCAGCTTGACGTCGGGATTGAGCTTCTTGATCGCTTCGTCATCCCAGCTCGTGATCTTGCCGAGGAAGATGTCGGCCAGCGTCGGGCCGTCGAGAACCAACTCGCCCGGCTTGATGCCTTCGAGATTGACGACGGGAACGATGCCGCCCATCACCATCGGGAACTGAGCCAGTCCGGTCGCTTCAAGCTCGTCGCCCTTGAGCGGCGCATCCGAAGCGCCGAAGGTAACGGTCTTGGCCTTGATCTGCTTGATGCCGCCGCCGGAACCGATCGACTGGTAGTTAAGGCCAACGCCGGTGTCTTTCTTGTAGGTGTCGGCCCACTTCGCATAGATCGGGTAGGGGAAGGTGGCGCCGGCGCCGGAGATGTCCGCGGCGAGCGCGGCGGACAGGGTGAGGGTGGTCGTCGCCGCAGCCATTGCAATCGCAACGGCCGCCGAGCGGATGAAATGTCTCATGTGGCCTGCTCCTGTTCGGAATATGGTCTCTCGGCGCCATTCCTCCGGCGCCCGCTGAGGCCAATAGCCCCCGATTATTACAGTCGCATGACAGTTTCATGTCGCTCCGGTAACGACGTCCAGCCGGGTTAAGAAGGAGCGGCCGCGGGCTTTTGTCGGCATGGGCCGCGGTTTGCCGCTGGAATCAGCAGCTTGCGTGAATTCCGGCCGGCATCGTCTGCTCGGCGATCGCAGCCACCGGCTTTAAAAGAAAAAAGCCGGACGGGAGCGCGTTGCATGCAGCCAGAACGTGTCATGGCCGCGCCATCGCCGAAACAGGTCCGTTGGGGTAAATCTGACCCTGTTTCTTGCCGGCGGTCGCTGCTCCCGCCCGTAACTGGAGGAGCGGAACTTCGAATATCCCATTGTCGCCACTGAGCGCGGCTTTGGTATGGTGCGATCGCACCATGGCCTTACGCTGGAAGCGTTGACGAATCGCAAGGTTCTAACTCGCGCTGGACCTCCATCCGCGCCCGACCCGGCGCTCGATCTTCGAGCAACGCCTTCCACTGGAAGTGCGACGACTCTACTTCACGGTATCTACTCCCTTCGCCCTATTCCGCCGGTTGTCGGTTAGGCCGAAGCAGCGTTATAAGCTTGCAGGGGTATTGCTGATGTCTCGACGGATTCTGCCTGTCTTCCTGTGCCTGGCGCTGCCTCTGGGAAGCGGCTGCGCGCGCAGCTATGACGGCACCGTCATCATTCCCAAGCCGCTCGATGTTCGCCGTTTCTGGGACAGGCCTTCGCCGCAGGCGCAAGCCGAACAGTCGCAACTGGAGACCGACGTCTTTCCAGTGGCGCCGCAACCGCCGAAAAGGCCGGCGGTGCGCAGGAGCGCGGCTTCCGTTGCAGCGCCTCGGAGGAGGGTCACCAACAACCCGCCCATGCTGTCGCCGGAGCCGACGAAGCCGCTAACTTGCAAGAATGTCAGCGAGCCCGGCAAACGGGCCCGCATGGTCTGCGAATAGCCAACCGTCCGTCGGTTGATGCGCACGGCTCCAGGCCTTGAAGCGGCTATCCGGCCAGCCGTCTCGGAACATCGCCCGCCTTGGTCAGTCCGCTGGGAAGAAGGCCGGCCCGACCACTCTCACCGGCCGCGCGCCGATCGCTCTTTCGATCGACTGATGCTGGGCAGCCCCCTGCACTTCGGCAGCCTGCGTTTTTGCCTCTGCCGGAGCGGCACCGGCGGTTTCGATCCCGGATTCAGGAATTTCCGCGACGACGCCAAGATCCGGCTTTGCCGTCGGCAACGGTATGATGGCGTTGGTCATGTTGGCCGGTGTCACGGTTCGTGCCCTGAGCTCGGCGACGCGCCGGTAATAGCGCTTGACGTCGCAGGCCTTGAAGTTCGCGTCGTCGCGGTACCGGAACGCGGCAGGTAGCTCCACATAGGGTTTTCCCGACTCGAGCGCGACCATCTCCTCGGTCTCGCGAGTGGCGTCGCTCAGCGTATAGAGGTCGACGCCGGCATCGTCGCAGATGTAGCGACACTGATCGACCGTTTCCCTCTGATCGTCGCTCTTGGCGAACTGCGATTTTGGCGCGGGGAAGAAATATCCGTCCGACAAGCGAACGCAAAACAGCATCCGATTGCCGCCAATTGTTGTGCCTGCGGACTGGGCCTTGGGTGCCGTGCGTTGCTGCGCCGGCTGTTTCTTGGCAGCGGGGGCGGCGCAGCCCAGCGCGACAAACCTGGCCTTCAGTCCGGACGTGTCCCTGCTCGAATTCGACAGTCTGGCGATCTGCCGTTGCACCTCCGCCTTGCTGCTGACCAGGTCGGCGCAGGGATTGAAGAAGAAGCCGGCGGTTTTCGCTGCGCATCTGCGTTGTCTCTCAAGCTTTTGAATCGCGGCGAGTTGCCGGCGCAGTTGGGCAAGCTCGGGGCTGGTCCCGCCGCTGCGCCCCGCCGAAAGCAATTGGCTCCTGATGGCACCGCAGCTATCCGCGTAGGAGAAGGATGTGCCGAGCGCAACGGCTATTGCCGACACCAGCATCAGAATCGTGAGGGGCCAGAAGCGTGTCATTGGAACGACCATTATCCTTGTTGCACCGAGAACAGGATTTCTTTGTCGACTATGGATAAGTACTAGCTAAATCAGTTTTTCCTAATTGAAGTAGATCAAACCGCCACCAGAGACTTTAGCTCTAGTGTATTAGATCCACTCGTGTAAATTCAATATTACATTTTTATTTCAAGATTGAGACGAACCGGCAGCAACGCCGGCGGACGCCCGCCACGGCGAAGTTTGATGCGCGCGGCGGGTTCGGCATCGCGATCAATCCGGCGTTACCGGCCGGCCGTCGCTGAAACCTTAGCCCTGGGATCGGCGTTGAGCGGCCAAAGGAGGAGACCGCAAATGTCGATCCACTTCACTGTCGCGGACCTGACCAGGAATCTGTTCCATTCACTTTGGTTGGACCATGAACGCGCACCGAGGCCACTCGACCACGAGCAGAGGCTTTTGCTGGAGTGCTATCTCGCCGGCCAGATACCGGAATCGGCTTGGAGCGACTATGTCTTCGAGGTGCCGGAACTGGCGCGACATGTCGAGGCGAGACGAAGGCGCCACTAAAGCGCATCGCGGTCGACCGGGCGTCATGCGACGCGCTTAGGTTCTTGTCTAATGCATGTCGTTGTCGCAAAACCGCTGCACGCTTTTGCGCGACATGCATTAGGTCCCGAAAAGTGGAATCCGGTTGTCGGAAAAGATCAAGGCGAAGCCTTCACTCGCGGTGCAGCCTGTTCTTGTTTGGGCGAGTTGAATTGCAGAGTGAACACCTTGCCCGGGATGCCTTCAGCCAGCGCCGGTGAAAAGCTCAACGGCAGGCAATGGTCCACGGCCGCGACCGCCGCGTCGACAAAAGCTTGGCGCGTCTTCTCCTCGCCGGCGACGCGGATGGCGGTCGGCTTGGGCCGGCCGATCAGCGTGCCATCGCGCCTGAAGCTGAAGCTCAGGGTGACGGTGGAATTCCCGGCATTCGCCGGAGGGGTCCAGCACGCCTGGATGGCAGCCCCGACCTCGGGCATGGTGTTGAGCGTCGCTGCATTCGATTGACCGGCTGCACCCGCCAGCATGGCGCCTGCAATCACCATCATTCCAGCAATGCTTTTCATGACAGGGCCTCTGTCCTTGAACCGCCATCGAGGACGGGACTACTTCGATGGTAGGGCCCACATCGGCGATGGCAAGATGCCGGCAACGCGCTTCATCAGCCATTCAGGCGTCGTGAAGCGCCGTCAGCCGCAAACTTCGGCAGGGCTGCAATAAGCAAAGGCCGGCGAGCAGCCGACCTTTGCTTTCCATCCGCGCCAGTACATCCGTGGTCGCAAGCTGGAGGTGGATACCAGTAGAAAGGGTTTCGGTTAACGAAACCTTAAGCTCCCCACATCGTGCAAACAGGGGAGAGTAAGAAAGAATTACCTCAGATCACTACCGGCTCCCGCAGAACGTGCGGACGATCGCCGGCCTGCACGTGCCTCAGGCGTTGGCCTGCGACCGCACATAGGCGATATAGCCGCGCACGTCGCTGGCCGGCTCGGCATAGGCCTTGCCGAGCTTCTTCTCGATCGCCGCCATATAGTCTTTTGCCCATTGGGGCAGCGCGTAGTCGATGACGGCGAGGAATTCGAGCGTCGCCGCCAGGCGGATGTCGGCGATCGACGGGTTCTTGCCGCCGATGAACGGCTTGCCGTTCCTGAAGAAGCTATGAAACACCTCCAGCGGCTCGGCTATCGCTTCTATAGCGGCCTTCTGGGCTTCCGACTTCTTGTCGGGATGAGCGTCGCTGTGGCCGACCTCGCCGGCATATTGCGGGAAATTCAGTACAGGATATGTGGCGCGCGCCACATAGGGGTAGAGCGTGCCGATCAGGTAGAACATGGCGCTGTCGATCATTGCCCGCTTGGCCGGCGCCTTGGGATATAATTTCTCCAGCCCGTGCTTGTTGGCGAGATACTGCATGATGGCGCAGCTTTCCCACAAGACACCTCTCGGCAGGCCCTTGTCCTCGATCATCGGCGTAAGATGGGCCGGGTTTCGCGCCATATATTCGGGCGAGCGCGTGAGGCCCCAAACGTCGGTTTCGGAATGATCGAGCCCGGCGGCGCGTGCAAACACCCGAACGCTCATATTGTTGACGCTGGGCTTCAGCATGCTGAGCGTGAGCGCCGGCTTTTTCGCCGGTTTCGCCTTGGCCTTCGGCGCCAGCTTCTTGGCGGAGACCTTGGCCGCCGGCTTTGCCACTTTCGCCGCTGACTTGCCGGCGGCTTTGGCCGCCGGCTTCGCTCCTGGCCTGGCTGCCTTGGCCGCGGGCTTCGTGGCACTCTTGGTTGCTGTCTTCGCCATTGTATCCTCCCTTTGTTCGGCGTGTCGTCAGTATGGATTTTTCGGTGCGCGATCCTCCGACAACGTCGTGCGCGAGCGCTCGACAAGCGCCTGGATCGCATCGGCAAGGTGCACTTCGGCGATGTTGTAGTCGCCGCGCGCGACGCGGATCTTGTGCGCCTGCATCAGCACGTCGGCATGGGTGAAGCCCGCCGGCGGTTCGAAACGGTAGGAGGCGAGTTCGATCAGCAGGCCGAGCGGATCCTCGAAATAGATCGAGTCCATGAAGCCGCGATCCTTGACGCCGCTGTGCTTGATGGCGCGCTCGTCGAGCCGGGCAACCGCCTGCAGAAAGGTGACGCGCGACACCGCGAAAGCGATATGATGGACGCAGCCCGTGTCGGTCGGCGTGCGCCGCTTGACCGGCGTGCGGCTTTCGTCGGTGAAGACGGTGATCAGCCGGCCGTCGCCCGGATCGAAATAGAGATGGCTTTCGCTTGCCTTATCGAGATTGGGCTGCTCGAAGATGAAAGGCATGCCAAGCACGCCCTCCCAGAAATCGATGGAAGTCTGGCGCCCGGCCCCGACCAGCGTGATGTGATGAACGCCTTGCGATTGCAGCTTTTGCATCTGACTCCTCCCGGCCACGCCGTCTTGCCGCCGAACGGAAGTTCGGATGCCCAGTCGCGCTTGGCATGTGACCGCGCCCGGCCTCGCTCGCCTGCGCTCCGCATTCCGCATCCTGCAGGAGTGCGGCCGGAGCTTTGATGAACGGATGCTAATTCAATCCGCGGCGTTGCGCCAGAAGCGCTGAGTTTCAAGAACTCCACGCAGGCGCCAAGAGCGGCACCGGGATCGCGGACGCCTTCGCCGAGCTCGCTGAAACGACCCGTCGCCGGCAGCTGTAGTGGTGCGGCGGCCCGCAGGTCGCTGGGTTTCCCGAGCGCCGGTTTGGCGACGGCAGGTCAAAGGGGCCCTCGTTGACGCATGCCGCGCCTGGTTCGGATTACGGGCATCCGCGGCCCTTAGACGAAAATCACATATTCTTCATCGGCACGTCGGGATCGACATGTCCCCCATCGGCAGTGATCTTCAGCCTTGAGAGGTAGTGCTCCCATCCCCTTCGGTGGCTGTCACGCTCCTTTGCGTTCGGCAGTCCGCTGTGCGTGAAGCGGATCAGTGTCCCCGCATCCCTCGCGATCAGGTCGATCTCGACATGACTGGAGCCGGGGGGCACGGTCTCGTTGTCTTCCCAGCCAAAACTGTAGGCAAGACGGTGGACCGGGATCACCTCGGTGAACTCACCGCGCGCCATATGGCGACCACCGACATTGACGAGGAACAGACCGCCCGGCGTTGCATCCAAATTCGCTTCGGTCCCGATCCATCGCACAATCTGGTCCGGATCCGTCAAAAGCGCGAACACGGTCGCTTGTGGCGCCGCGACCTCAATCTCTGTGTAAACCGATTCCGCCATCGCTCACTCCAGGTCACATCCGCAGCGAATACCTGCATGATTGAAGCGAATGTGGGGAGTTGCAAGAAGATGTTCGAGGCGTAAGCATAAGCCGGTGCCGAGTGACCTTCTACCCATGCTTCTCGCAAAGTCGCTTTCATTCCTTCTGGACGACGCCGCGCATATTGGCGACGGTGGGCGACTTCTATTGCAGCTCTCAACGCATTTGATTGAAGACGGCTTGCCGATCATCGCCGGCGCGCTGGCGCAGGATGCTCCCGACCCGATTATCTCACGCCGCATCTGGCTCTGGCGAGCGCCTGGGGGTGAAGTGGTCGAGGCTTTGGGGATAGGCGCCGACCGCCAGAATGCCGATCCCCGGCTCGTGCTGCGGGAGTGGCTTGGCACGACGCGGGCGATCGTGTTCGACGAGCGAGCGGGCGGTGTCGCACCGACTTTGGTGTGGGCGTTCGATCATACTCCGGATGAGGCGCAGTCAGAGCTGCTGCGGCAAATCTCCCGGTTTGCTGCGGCTCCGATGACCGCACTCGCAGAACGGTCCGCGAAACGCGCATTGCTCGAGGCATATTTGGGAAAGCGCAGTGCAGCACATGTGCTCAACGGTCATTCTCGTCGAGTAAAGGGAGAGACGATACGGGCTGCGCTTCTGTGCGCGGACCTTCGAGGTTTCACCGATCTATCCGAGGTTCATGATGCAGACGAGATCGTATTGGTACTTGATGCCTGGTTCGATTGCGTCGCCGGCGCGGTGCACGCATTTGGTGGTGAGGTTCTCAAGTTTATAGGTGATGGCGTCCTCGCGATTTTCCCGATTGGCGAGCGCGATGCAAATGCCGCATGTGACGCGGCGGTACGCGCCGTGAAGGCCACGCGCGCCGGGATAGATCATCTCAACCAAACTCGGCGCCGCAATGGCGGCCCTGAGCTCGGATATGGCATTGGCCTGCATGTCGGCGAGATACTCTGGGGGAATATCGGCACTGCCGGCAGGTTGGACTTCACCGCGATCGGCAAGGCTGTAAATCTTGTCAGCCGCATCGAAGGGCTGTGCAAGCCGTTGGGACGGACGGTGCTCGCGTCGACAGTGTTCGAGGCAGAAACTACCGAGCCGATGATCGCCATGGGCAGTCATCCGCTCGGAGGAATAGCAGGCGCGCAAACACTTTTCGGCTTGCCGGAATAGATCGAATGGTTGAGCCCGCCGTGGATGTGTCGTTCGCAGCATATCTTGGTATCGTGCGAAGCCATGACTGAGAGAAATTCGAACGGCAAAGAAGCTACGATACTGCAACTGGAGTATGGCGCGTTTAGAGCCCAGCCATGCGCGTCGCGCGCAGCTTTCGCTGGCCGGTGCTAAGGGCCTTCCCGGCATCCACCCTTCGAGGGAGAGGCGCCTTCGCCGAGTTCGCCAAAACGATCCGCCGCCGGCAGCTGTAGCTCAGGTCGGCTCCAGGCAGTGCCGACCAGCGTGATGGACGCCTTGTGATTGTAGTTTCTGTATCTGGCTCCTCCCCGCGTGGCATCGACTGCCCTGTTCAGCGCGACGTTCTGCGCGCCGCTAACGCTGTGCCTCAAGACCCACGATGCAATGCTAATGCAATCAGCTCCGCTTCACCAGAAGCGGCAATGAGCCAGACCCGCCGCGACCCAAGGCGATGGATCGGATTGATGGTTTGCCGAGAGCTTGGAGAGACTTGGTACGCCCAAGGGGAATCGAACCCCTGTTCCCGCCGTGAGAGGGCGGTGTCCTGACCGCTAGACGATGGGCGCGTTCAAGAACCGGCGATATAGGCTGACGGCTGGCAAAAAGCAACTAGGCTTAAGGCTGCCGATCGCGCCGGTGAAGTATCCGCTGCAAGCCTAGCGTTTTGGCTCGATCAGGTCCCAGAGATTTCCATAGAGATCTGCGAAAACCGCCACAGTGCCATAGGTCTCGTGCCGGGGCGCCTCACGGAACTCAACGCCCTTTTCGAGCATCAGCGCATAGTCGCGGGCAAAATCGTCGGTTTCGAGGAACAGAAAGACCCGGCCGCCGGTCTGGTTGCCGATGGCGTGCCTTTGCGCATCGCCGGATGCCTCGGCGAGAAGCAGCCGCGCACCCTGTCCGTTGCACGGCGTGATCGTGACCCAGCGTTTGCCGCCGCCGAGATCGACATCTTCGGCGAGCACAAAACCCAGCCGGTCGACATACCACGAGATCGCCTCGTCATAATTTGCGACGACAAGCGCGACCGTGGCAATGCTGCGGTATTCGGCAAAACCGGTCATTTGTTCCTGATCGAAAAATGGCCAACGATGCGGCGCTCGGTGATGTCATAGACGAAGATGGCGCGGCTGCCGTCGGGCAGCTCTGCGTCGATCGACAGGTGATTGCCGGACAGCGATTGGCTGATCACCCTGGCGCCGACCGGCAGCACGATGTCGCCGTTGACCGTCTCGCCGATCGGCACCTGGATGTCGCTGCTTAGCGGAGGGGCGGCAGGCGGCGCGTTGCGCGCTTTGTAGACAAGTGCCGCGATCACCACCATAAGGGCGAGGAACAGCAGGCCGAGATTGATGGCGACGAAGCGGACGAGCTTCCTCCGCACCTTTTCGACCTCGGGGTCGAGCGGCTTTTCCTCGTCTTCGTCGGCAAGCGGCCGGGCCATGGCAGCAGATTCCGGAACTGTTTTCGATGAGCGCTCATAACGAAGTGGTCAGACAATTAATAGGGGCCGGACCGATCGTCCTGGAGGCGGGCGCTGATGCGGCCGGCCAGCGGCTCGACCAATGGCTGGCGGCCAGGCTCGGCCCCGACATGTCGCGCAGCCGGGTACAGATGCTGATAAAGCAGGGCGCCGTCAGGATCGGCGGCAAGCCAGCCAGCGAAACGAAGCGCAAGATGGCGCAAGGTGACAGCGTGTCGGTTGATATGCCGGAGCCGGAACCGGCGGCGCCGCAAGGCGAAGATATTGCGCTGGACGTCCTCTACGAGGACAGCGAGCTGATCGTCATCAACAAGCCGGCCGGGCTGGTCGTTCATCCCGGCGCCGGCAACTGGACCGGCACGCTGGTCAACGCGCTGATCCATCATTGCGGCGACAGCCTGTCTGGCATCGGCGGGGTGAGACGGCCGGGCATCGTCCATCGCCTCGACAAGGAGACCAGCGGCGTCATGGTCGTCGCCAAGACCGATCGCGCCCACAAGGCGTTGTCGGAGGCCTTTGCCGACCACGGCCTGACCGGCGATCTCGAGCGGGCCTATCTGGCGTTGGTCTGGGGCATACCGGCAAGGCCGACCGGGACCGTCGACGCGCCGCTCGGCCGCGCCGCCGACCGGGTACGCCGCGCCGTGGTGCCGCAAGGCCGCGACGATGCCCGCCACGCCGTCACGCATTTCACCGTCGTTGAGCGCTTTGGCGAGCAGCAGCAGGAATTCGCCATGGCGAGCCTGGTCGAATGCCGGCTGGAAACCGGTCGCACTCACCAGATACGCGTCCACATGGCCCATATCGGCCATCCGGTGATTGGCGACCCCGAATACGGTCAGGCTTTCCGCACCAAGGCCAATCGGTTGCCCGAGCCGCTAAGAAGCAAGGTAAAGGCGTTTCCGCGACAAGCTTTGCACGCCCGCCTCCTTGCATTTCGCCATCCCGATACCCATCTAACGATGAGGTTCGAAGCACCGATACCGTGGGACATGGAGGAACTCGTCGACGGCTTCCGCAAGCTCTGAACCAGCCACCTGAAAACCTGACCGGCGTTGTTCACTTCAACGTGACACACTGTTTCGTGTTGAACAAATGCCTGTCTTTCTGGTTTTGTTCCTATATATGTCGGTTGGCGCGAATGTGCCTTTGGCATTCGCGCCACATGCCCGCCGCGTTTCGGGGGCATCACTCCAATAGAGAGGGGGCGCTATCATGGCCCAGTCATTACCCAGTATCGTTTCCGGCGAAGGCGGTCTCAGCCGCTACCTGGAAGAAATCCGCCGCTTTCCGATGCTTCAGCCGCAGGAAGAGTACATGCTCGCCAAGCGCTACGCCGAGCATGAGGACACGACGGCTGCGCACAAGCTCGTCACCAGCCACCTTCGGCTCGTCGCCAAGATCGCCATGGGCTATCGCGGTTACGGCCTGCCGATCGGCGAGGTGATCTCGGAAGGCAATGTCGGCCTGATGCAGGCCGTCAAGAAATTCGAACCGGAGCGCGGCTTCCGTCTCGCCACCTATGCGATGTGGTGGATCAAGGCCTCGATCCAGGAATACATCCTGCGCTCGTGGAGCCTGGTCAAGATGGGCACCACCGCCAACCAGAAGCGCCTGTTCTTCAACCTGCGCAAGGTGAAGGGCAAGATCCAGGCGCTCGATGAAGGCGATTTGAAGCCGGACCAGATCACCGAGATTGCCACCCGGCTGAACGTCTCGGAAGCGGAAGTCGTGTCGATGAACCGCCGCCTGTCGGGCGACGCCTCGCTCAATGCGCCCATCCGGGCCAGTGAAGGCGAGTCCGGCGAATGGCAGGACTGGCTGGTCGACGACCACGAAAGCCAGGAAGAGATGCTGATCGAGCAGGACGAGCTGGAAAACCGGCGCGGCATGCTGTCGGGCGCTCTTGCCGTGCTCAACGACCGCGAACGCCGCATCTTCGAGGCGCGCCGCCTCGCCGATGAGCCGTTGACGCTTGAAGAGCTGTCGGCCGAGTTCGATATCAGCCGCGAGCGCGTGCGCCAGATCGAGGTGCGCGCCTTCGAGAAGGTGCAGGACGCGGTCAAGGCCGCAGCCAAGCGCCAGACGCAGGCGCTGCGCACCATCGAGGCGCAGCCGGCGGCGTAAGGCCTTCCGGTAGAAACAAATAACGGCGGCGTCAGGTAACTGGCGCCGCCGTTTTTTTCTAAAGCGCGTCGCGTTCGGGCCGGCCTTGTGCGGCGCGCTTTAGATTCTTGTTTTTATGCATGTCGTTATCGCAAAACCGCTGCACACTTTTGCACGACATGCATTAGCGGGTTGCCGGTTCCGCGGCGCCTTCGCGGATGTCCGATCCGTCGCCCTAACTGCTCAGTAGCCTTGCCAGGCGTCCCCAGACGATCTCATTGATAGCGGCATTGTCGCAATTTTCCCCAAGCCCTGAAAACCGCAAGGCTGCAAGCTGTGGCGGCAATGTTGCGGCGCCGACCGCGGCATTCCACAACCCGGCGCTTGCGGCAGGCGGGCGCGACAACGGTCCGTCGGGCAGTTGAGTTCGTCTATTGGAAACGAAAGGCAGTGTGATGATGACGATTTCTCCGTTTCTGGCCGCCCTCGGATCCGACGGTCCGCCAGCCGATCGAGCGAAAGACATGGCCCTGTATGGATGGCTAATTGGAAGCTGGGAGATGGACTCGGTCCACTACCTCGACGACGGCACAATCCAGAAATGGGATGGCGAATGCCATTTTGGCTGGGTGCTCGAAGGCCGCGCGATTCAGGACGTTTGGATCAGGCCCAAGCGCCCTGCTCCGTCCGCGATGTATGGCACAACCTTGCGCATCTTCGACCCTGGGATCGATGGCTGGCATATCATATGGAACGACCCGCTCAACCGGGATCACTCGCGCCAGATCGGGCGGGCCGAGGGTAAGGACATTGTCCAGCTCGGCAATGACTCGCGCGGTCTGCAAACTCGATGGCGTTTCACCGAGATCACTGCCACCAGCTTCCATTGGATCGGCGAGGAAAGATCTTCCGAGAGCGATCCTTGGCAAATCATGTATGAACATTTAGCCCGCCGAACAAAACCCTGACGCTCGACTGGCTGGCGTCTGCGCTGCTCCTCATCCGGCTGCCGCCACCGTCGTCCCGCATAGACCTATCGGATTCAAACATCGCAAAAATCGAATCAGGATCAATAGCTTGGATGACCATCGCAGAACGATGAGGGCGGCGCCGAGTCTGAATGGCATTGTAGTGCCAGCGACCCATCCTCTCACAGGCAATCGAGCGGAAACTTCAGATAGCGCTGCCCGTTGGATTCCGGTTCCGGCAGGCGTCCGCCATTCATATTGACCTGCAGCGCGTGCAGGATCAGCCGCGGCATCGGCAACGTCCTGTCGCGGGCTTGGCGGAGCGCGACGAAGTCGGCTTCCGTCTTGCAGCCGGCAACATGGATGTTGCCGGCTTTCTGCTCCGCGACCGTGCTTTCCCACCGCGCTTCGCGACCGCCCGGCTGGTAGTCGTGACCGACGAACAGACGTGTCTCGTCCGGCAGCGCCAGGATGTCCTCGATCGAACGCCAGAGCCGCTCGGCACTGCCGCCCGGAAAGTCTGTCCTTGCGGTGCCGCTGTCCGGCATGAACAGCGTGTCGTGGATGAAGGCGGCGTCGCCAATGACGTAAGTGATCGAGGCCAGTGTGTGGCCCGGCGAGAACAGCACTCTTGCCGCAATGCCGCCGACCGAAAAAGTTGCGCCGTTGGCGAACAGCCTGTCCCATTGCGAACCGTCGGCGGGGAATTCCGGCCAGTTGTAGATCACCTTCCACAATTTCTGGACGTTGATGACCTTCTCGCCGATTGCCGTCGGCGCTCCGGTTCTCCCCCTCAGATAATGGGCGGCGGAGAAATGATCCGCATGCGGATGCGTGTCGAGGATCCACTCGACCTCCAGCCCGCTTTCCCTGACGAAGTCGAGCAGGGCGTCGGCGTTTTTCGTTGCCGTTGCACCGGACCTTTCGTCGAAGTCGAGCACCGGATCGATGATAGCGCATTTGCGGGTCGCCATGTCGGCGACCACATACTGGACGGACCCGCTCGGCTTGTCATAGAAGCCGGTGACCTGCGACCTGGCCGATAATGCGTCCAATCCAGCCTCCTTCGCCCCTCACCACGGCAGGAAGGATTTTCTCTGCCACGGCAAATTAAAGGCATGGTTGTCCGTCAACCAGGCATCGTCAAGCACCCCATGCTCACACGGCCAGGAAAACCGAAAACTCTCTGTGCCGCCTCTGCCTGCTCAGGCGGAAGGCTGCTTGGTTTTCCTGAGATATGGCAGGATCGTCTCATAGGCGCCGAAGCGCTTGATGGCATCCTCATTCGAGACGGCAGCGGTGATGATGACGTCCTCGCCCTGCTTCCAGTTCGCCGGCGTCGCCACCTGGTGCTTGGCGGTCAGCTGCATGGAATCGATGGCGCGCAGGATTTCGTCGAAGTTGCGGCCCGTCGTCATCGGGTAGGTGAGAACCAGCTTGATCTTCTTGTCGGGCCCGATGACGTAAACCGAACGCACCGTGGCATTGTCGGCGGGCGTGCGGCCTTCCGAGCTCTCGCCGGCACCCGCCGGCAGCATCTCGTAAAGCTTGGCGACCTTGAGATCCTTGTCGCCGATCAGCGGGTAGTTCACCGAATGACCGGTCGCGGTCTTGATGTCGTTCTGCCACTTTTCATGGCTTTGGACGGGATCGACCGAGATGCCGATGATCTTGACGTTGCGCTTCCTGAACTCGCCTTCGAGCCCGGCCATTGTGCCGAGTTCGGTCGTGCAAACCGGCGTAAAGTTCTTCGGATGGCTGAACAATACCGCCCAGCCGTCGCCGATCCATTCATGGAAGCTGATCGGTCCTTGCGTGGTCTCAGCGGTGAAGTCCGGTGCGATATCGTTGATGCGAAGGCTCATGACGTGTCCCTTACCCTGTGCGTGCAGATCGCAGCCGGCGTTGCCCGGCGCTGCTTTTGCCTTTCTATCACTCCGGCGTCATCCTTCAAACGCCTGTTGCGCCGGCATCAAGGCCGGCGGCGAAATATTTTCATTGCTTCTCGGCAAATGCAGCAGGAATTTTCGCTGCGCTGGTTCAGGCCTTGTTCACTGCCAGCGTCGTCGCCAGGTCTTCCATGCGCTGGGCCAGTGCGCCGAGCGCCCCGGTCAGCACGGAATCGTTCTTGTCGGCCTTGGTCAGTGCGTCGTCGCGCGTCTTGCGCAGCGTCAGCACTTCGCTTTCCATGCCCTTGACCCGCTTCTGCAGTTCCGAAAGCTCGTCCATGACCATGATGCCGGCCATCACGGTCAGCCGCTGGTCGCCGATCTCGCCAAAAGAATCCTTCAGATGCGAGACATAGCGGTCGAAGCGCTCGGCAAGATCGATCAGATGCTCTTCCTGGCCCTCGTCGCAGGCCATCCGATACTGCTTGCCGTCGATGGAAACCGTGACTTGTGCCATTGGCCTACCTGTCCAGTACCGCGCGGATGGTTTCCATAGCTGTCACCAGCCTTCGCGACACTTCCTTGTTGGCATCTTCCAGCCGTTCGGCGCGGGCCTCGGAATTGTCGAGCTCCTGCGCCAGCCGCGAGCGGTCGGCGTTCATCCGCTGCACTTCGGCCTCGGCTTCCGAATAGTCCCGCTCATGCTCAAGCTTGGCCGCGACGGCGTTTTCCAGCCCTTCGATGGCCTTACCCAGCCTGGCAATGACTTCCTTGAGGGTCGTTTCCCCGGTCATGGCTTTCGTCCTGCGCCCTGCCCATCACCGAATCATCCACGTTCAGAACGCGTTATCCCTGAAACATTACGCGTCGTGTGAACCGCACGTCAATAAAGCTGTCGCGACTGTCCCCTGCTAACGCTAATGTAAGTCGCGCACGGCCATCACAAGACCGGCAAAAGCACACCGATTTGTTGACTAAAAGGCCGCGCCTGCTATGTGTCGCGCACCCTTTTCAAGGGCTTTCCCAAGGCCCAAACCCCCATTTTGGAGGAAGCATGACCTCGCGCGAACAACATGACCGGATGGCCAATGCGATCCGTTTTCTCGCCATGGACGCCGTCGAGAAGGCAAATTCCGGCCACCCCGGACTGCCCATGGGCTGCGCCGACATCGCCACGGTGCTGTTCACCCGCTTTCTCAAATACGATCCGAAAAACCCGCATTGGCCGGACCGCGACCGCTTTATCCTGTCGGCCGGCCACGGATCGATGCTGCTTTACTCGCTGCTCTATCTGACCGGCTACGAAGACATCACCATCGACCAGATCAAGCAGTTCCGCCAATTGGGGTCGAGGACGGCGGGCCACCCGGAATACGGCCATGCCGCGGGCATTGAGACGACGACCGGCCCACTCGGCCAGGGCCTTGCCAATTCGGTCGGCTTCGCGCTCGGCGAGCGCATCATGAATGCCGCTTTCGGCAAAGATCTCGTCGACCACTACACCTATGTGCTGGCCGGCGACGGCTGCCTGATGGAAGGCGTATCCCAGGAAGCCATCGCGCTTGCCGGGCATCTGAAACTGAACAAGCTGATCGTCTTCTGGGACAACAACAACATCTCGATCGATGGCCCGGTGTCGCTCGCCGATAACACCGATCAGGTCGCCCGCTTCCAGGCGTCCGGCTGGAATGCCAGCCATATCGACGGCCAGGACCCGGAAGCGATCGCCTATGCCATCGAAGCGGCCCGCCACTCCGACAAGCCGACGATGATCGCCTGCAAGACGACCATCGGCTTCGGCGCGCCGACCAAGGCCGGCACCAACAAGGCGCATGGCTCGCCGCTCGGCGCCGAGGAAATCGCTGGCGCCAGAAAATTCTTCGGCTGGGATTATCCGCCCTTCGAGGTTCCGGCCGATATCCTCGACGCATGGCGTACCGCCGGGCGGACAGGCGTCAAGGCGCGCACTGACTGGGAAAGCCGCCTTGCCAAGGCTGATGCCAAATTGCGCAGCGAGTTCGAACGCCGCATCAGTGGCACGCTGCCGGCCAACTTCGACGCCGTCATTGGCGATTACAAGAAGAAGCTCGCCGCCGACAAGCCGAAGGTCGCCACCCGTAAGTCATCGGAAATGGCGCTGGAGGTCATCAACGGCGCCGTGCCCGAAACCATCGGCGGCTCGGCCGATTTGACCGGCTCCAACAACACCAAGACCAGCCAGACCAAGAACATCACCGCCGACGATTACGGCCAGCGCTACGTTCATTACGGCGTTCGCGAGCACGGCATGGCGGCCGCGCTCAACGGGCTGACATTGCATGGCGGCATTATCGCCTATGGCGGCACTTTCATGTGCTTTTCCGACTATGCCCGTCCGGCGATGCGGCTTGCTTCGCTGATGGGCATCCGCTCGATCTTCGTCATGACCCATGATTCCATCGGCCTTGGCGAAGACGGCCCGACCCATCAGCCGGTCGAGCATCTGGCAGCACTTCGCGCCATTCCGAACCACAATGTCTTCCGCCCCGCCGATGCGGTGGAAACCGCGGAATGCTGGCAGTTGGCCATTGAGTCGGAAAAGACGCCTTCGACATTGGCGCTGACCCGGCAGAACCTGCCGACGGTACGCAACGACTTCGTTGCGGAAAACCTCTCCAGCCGCGGCGCCTATGAACTTGCCGCCGCCAGTGGCGAGGCGGCGGTGACGATCTTCGCGTCGGGCTCCGAGGTCGAGATCGCGCTGGCCGCCCGCGAGGCCTTGGAAAAGCACGGCCACGCGACCCGCGTCGTCTCGGTGCCGTGTTTCGAATTGTTCGACAAGCAGAGCGCCGACTATCGCAGCAGGACGATCGGCAATGCGCCGCTCAAGATTGCCATCGAAGCCGGCATCCGTCAGGGCTGGGATCACTTCATCGGCACCGACGGCATCTTTGTCGGCATGACCGGCTTCGGCGCCTCCGGCACCATCGAACAGCTCTACCCGCATTTCGGCATCACAGCCGAGGCAACGGTGAAGGCGGCGGAAGCCCGTCTGCATGGCAAATGAAAGTGAGCCCCGCCCGGCAAAGGCTGGCATAGCGGTTTTGCCGGGCGGTGGAACACTAATCGATTTAAATCCACGCCTCGGCGGCTGGATTCTTTGCCCGTCCGCCGTTATGAAGCTGCGGACTTGATCTTCGGCCTCCAACTCCCAGGGAGAGAACAATGACCGTCAGAGTTGCCATCAACGGATTCGGCCGCATCGGCCGCAACATCCTGCGCGCCATCCATGAATCCGGCCGCAAGGACATCGACGTCGTCGCCGTCAACGACCTCGGTCCTGTCGAGACCAACGCGCATCTCTTGCGCTACGACAGCGTGCATGGCCGCTTCCCGCATGAAGTGACGGTCTCCGGCGACCAGATCACCGTCGGCAAGGAAAAATTCAAGGTCACCGCGATCAAGGATCCGACGCAGCTGCCGTGGAAGGAACTCGGCATCGACATCGCGCTCGAATGCACCGGCATCTTCACCGCGCGCGACAAGGCCGCCGCGCACCTGACTGCCGGCGCCAAGCGCGTCGTCGTCTCGGCGCCGGCCGAGGGCGCCGACCTCACTGTCGTCTATGGCATCAACCACGACAAGCTGACCAAGGACCACATCGTCATCTCCAACGCGTCCTGCACCACCAACTGCCTGGCGCCGCTGGCGGCCGTGCTGCACGACGCCGTCGGCATCGAAAAGGGCATGATGACTACGATCCACTCCTACACCGGCGACCAGCCGACGCTGGACACCATGCACAAGGATCTCTACCGCGCCCGTGCCGCGGCCCTGTCGCAGATCCCGACCTCGACCGGTGCGGCCAAGGCGATCGGGCTGGTGCTGCCCGACCTCAAGGGCAAGCTCGACGGCATCTCGATCCGCGTGCCGACCCCCAACGTGTCGGTCGTCGACTTCAAATTCATCGCCAAGCGTTCGACCACCGTGCAGGAAATCAACGAGGCGGTGATCGCCGCTTCCAACGGCAAGCTGAAGGGCATTCTCGGCGTCACTCACCATCCGAATGTCTCGATCGACTTCAACCACGATCCGCGTTCCTCGGTCATGGCGCTCGACCAAACCAAGGTCATGGATGGCAACTTCGTTTCGGTCCTGTCCTGGTACGACAATGAATGGGGCTTCTCCAACCGCATGGGCGACACAGCGGTCGCCTTCGGCAAGACCATCGCCTGATCTTCCCCATCGCGACCTGAAACGCCCGGCTTCGTCCGGGCGTTTTTGTTGGAGCAGGACCGCCCCACGCTTTGGTCGGCGCGATTGCGCTCCGGGCGTCAAAACCTGCGAAAATCAGCGGCATAGACCAAAAAGCCACCCTCCCGCCTTGCACTGGTCACGTCTTCGCCTCACTCTCCCGCAATTCGAGAGGGACACGAATGTGAGGGGCAAATTCGGATGGAGCATGCGATCTATCTCGTAACGCTGGTCGGCACCGCGCTCGTCGTTGCCGCCGCGTTTTCGAGCCTGATCGCCTTCCGCTTCGGCGCCCCTCTCCTGCTGCTGTTTTTGTGCATCGGCCTCGCCACCGGAACCGACGGCCTCGGCATCGAGTTCGACAATGCGCGGCTGGCTTATTTTGCCGGCTCATTGGCGCTGGCCGTCATCCTGTTCGATTCCGGTTTCGGCACGCCGCTCAACGCCTTGCGGCAGGCGGCAGCACCGGCGCTGTCGCTGGCAACCTTCGGCGTGTTGCTGACCACCGGCCTGTTCGGTGCCGCCGCCCACTATTTTCTCGATCTCACCTGGCTGGAATCCTTCCTGCTGGGTGCTGCCGTCGCCTCGACCGACGCGGCAGCGGTCTTCTTCCTGCTGCGCGCCGGCGAGATCAATCTGCGCGAGCGTGTGCGCTCCACGCTCGAAGTGGAGTCCGGCACCAATGATCCGATCGCCATCTTCCTGACCATCACCCTGGTCGAGATCATCGCGGCTCACGCCAACCCTGAAGCCAAGATGCTGGTTACCGACCTTTTCCTCGGCTTCCTCATCAGTATGGGGCTTGGCGCCGTTGTCGGCGTGCTCGGCGGCCTCGCCATCGTGCGCCTCGTCGACCGGCTCAATCTCGATCACGGCCTGCTGCCGATCTTCGTGCTGACCTTGTCGCTGATGGTGTTCGCCGCCGCCGGCGCCATTGGCGGCTCCGGCTTCCTGGCGGTCTATCTCGCCGGCCTGGTTGCCGGCAATTCCGACATCCGCGCCGTCACCATCCTCAAGCGCTTTCAGGACGGCATGTCGTGGCTGGCGCAGATCATCATGTTCCTGATCCTCGGCCTGTTCGCCACGCCGTCACAATTTCCGGCGCTCCTGGTGCCGGCGGTGCTGCTCGGCCTGTTCCTGATCTTCGTCGCGCGGCCGATCGCCGTCTGGCTCTGCCTGATCCCGTTTCGCCTGCCGCGCCCCGAGATCGCCTTCATCTCCTGGGTCGGCCTGCGCGGCGCCGTGTCGATCCTGCTCGCCATCACCCCGATGCTCGGCGGCCTGGAGAACGGCCGCTTCATCTTCAACATCGCCTTCATCGTCGTGCTGGTCTCGCTGGTCGTGCAGGGATGGACCGTCGGCCCGCTGGCGCGCCGCCTCGGCCTGATCGTGCCGGCCCGCCTCGGGCCGCTGGACAAGGTCGAACTCGAACTGCCGGGTTCCGCCCATCACGAGCTGCTTGCCTACCGCGTGGCGCCCGGCAGCCCGGTGGCGCGCGGCGAGCGCATTCCGCGCTGGGCGCGGCCCTCGCTGGTGCTGCGCGACGGACGCTCGATGCGCTTCCAGGACATGGGCAGGCTGACCGCCGGCGACCATGTCTACATCTTCGTGCCGGACCGCTATCCGCGCCTGCTCGACAAGCTGTTCGCTAGCCGTGCCGTGGTCGATCCCGAGGACGCTGATTTCTTCGGCGCCTTCGCCGTCGATCCGTCACGCCCCGCCGAGGAACTGGAGACCGCCTACGCGCCGGGCCTGACCGAAGCGGAACGCAAGCTCAGCATTGGCGACCTGGTCACTACCCGGCTCGGCGGCCACGCCGAATACGCCGACCGCGTGCTGCTCGGTCCGATCGAGCTGATCGTCCGCGACGTCGACGACAAGGGCAGGATCACCGGCCTTGGCCTGTCCTTTGAGCCGACCGCGCCGGTGGCGCGCGTTCCGGTGTTTCTCAGCGCCGGCGAAATCCGCGACCGCATCGCCGCCTTCATCCGCAACCGGCGCAAGCCGGCCGAGGCGCGGGCGGTCGAGGCGGCGGCCGAGATGGAACCGGTTCCGCAGCCCGTGGTGGAAAAGACAACTGGCGAAGGCTGACCGCTGTCCACCCGAGCCGCGGAACCCTGCCGCGAGGCTGAAGAATGGCTCGGCAACTGGTGTGGCGGGTCCATGTGGTCCGACATCGCCGGAAATGATCCCGATCGGCCGGTTGCGAGGACGTTCGGCCGATCAGTCGCCAATTCTCCGGCGCGCCATAGGGGCGCGCTTAATTGTTGCGGGCCGCTACGAACTGCGCCGCTTGTTTCAGAAGCGCAGCTTGCTCGCCAAAAGGTTCGAGCAACGCATGAGCCTGGTCAACGAGGCCATGGAGCTGGCCCCGCGCCCAGTCCGGTCCGTGCAGCGCGACCAGCGTCGCCTTGCCGGCCGCGGCATCCTTGCCGGTCGCCTTGCCCATCTGATGCGCGTCGGCGGTCAGGTCGAGCAGATCGTCGGCAAGCTGAAAGGCAAGCCCGATCGCCGAGCCGAACTCGGCCAGCCTTTCGCGGTCGCCCGACGGCGCGCCGGCAAGGATAGCGCCCGCTTCGCAGGCAAAGCGGATCAGCGCACCGGTTTTCATCGCCTGAAGCCGGATGATGCCGGCCTCGTCCGGCCGGCTTTGTTCGGCTTCGAGATCGAGCATCTGGCCGCCGACCATGCTTCCCGCCCCGGCGGCGCGGGCCAGTGCCAGCACCAGCGTTGCCCTGCGCTCGGCCGGCAGCATTGTCGCCTCGTCGGCAAGGATGTCGAAGGCAAGTGTCAGCAAGGCGTCGCCCGCAAGAATGGCGGTCGCCTCATCGAAAGCCCTGTGCACGGTCGGCTGGCCGCGGCGCAAATCGTCGTCGTCCATGGCCGGCAGATCGTCATGGATGAGCGAATAGCAGTGCACGCATTCGAGCGCCGCCGCGACGCGCAGCGCCGCCTCGCCGTCGGCTGAAAACAGTGCAGCACTTTCCATGACCAGGAAGGGACGCAGTCGTTTGCCGCCGTTCAGCACGCCATGTCGCATTGCCGCCATCAGGCGTTCGGGCCGCGCGACCTCGCCCGAAAGCGTCCGTCCGTCGAGCAACCGCCTCAGCAGCGCCTCGAGCGGAACTGCCCGGGCAATAAGTGCAGCTTCGAACGCCATTTGGTCGTCTTTCGTCATGGTCGGGAGCGGTAGCCGACACTCAGACATTGCGCAAGAAGCCAAGCGCCATTATGCCGGGGGCAGGGAGTAGCGCGGACTGGGTGGCTTGGCGGAACCGATCGTCGATCACGAAACCGAAGGGTTGGACATGGCGAGACCGAGACGCGGCAGCCGCATCGGTCTTCAACGCTGGGTCCGGCGCGGCATTGCCGTCGCCGTCGTGCTGGCGTTGGTGCCGGTGGTGCTGACCTTCCTGTATCTGCCGTCATTCGTGCATCCGGTGTCGACATTGATGCTGAAGGACCTGGCGACGTTTTCCGGCTACGATCGGCGCTGGGTTTCCATCGACGATGTCGCGCCGGTGCTGGCATATTCGATAATCATGTCGGAGGACGGGCAGTTCTGTTTCCATCGCGGCGTCGATCTGGGCGAGTTGCGCGGCGTCGTCGACGATGCGCTCGCCGGCGAGATGACACGTGGCGCCTCGACCATCACCATGCAGACGGTAAAGAATCTTTATCTATGGTCGCGGCCGTTGGGCTCGGTCCGTAAGGTCGTCGAACTGCCGCTGGCCGTCTATTTCGATGCGGTGCTGTCGAAACGGCGGATCATGGAGATCTACCTCAACATCGCCGAATGGGGACCGGGCATCTACGGCATCGAGGCCGCCGCCCAGCATCATTTCGGCGTCTCGGCTAAACAGCTGTCGCGCCGGCAGGCAGCGCTGCTTGCCGTCACCTTGCCGAATCCGATCGTGCGCAATCCGGCGAAGCCCGGGCCGGGACTGAGGCGGCTTGCCGCGTTGATCGAACGGCGCGCCGGCCGCGCCGGCGCCTATGTCGGTTGCCTGCGATAGTGTCAAAAAAAAACACGGCGACGCTGGCCAAAACGCCGTCGGGCGTGTATAGGCACCCGACTTTCTCAGATTCCGGCCCCTGATGTGGCCCTTTCACGAGGGCCGCCGGGGCGTTTTGACCATGTAGTGGAGCATATCCATGGCCGTTCCGAAACGAAAAACCTCTCCGTCGAAGCGCGGCATGCGCCGTTCTGCCGACGCACTGAAGGCCCCGACCTATGTCGAGGACAAGAACTCCGGCGAGATGCGCCGTCCGCACCATATCGACCTGAAGACCGGCATGTATCGCGGTCGCCAGGTTCTGGAGCCGAAGGAAAGCTGATAGAGCTTTCGACGGTTTATTGGGTTGCGAAGCGACCGGCCATTGGCCGGTCTTTTTGCGTTTGCGACAACTGATCGTATCAGCCGGGCCTGACATTGTTGTTTCACGCCGTCTTTGTCCGTGTTTATCGGCCGCACGAAAATTCTTGACGGCGAACGCCGGGCGCACTCTACAAAGATCAGTCCAACCGGAGCCGCCACATGTTCGGTGCCATCCCGCTGCTGATCGTGCCTTTCATCCTCTACAATCTTGGGCTTCTGGGAATATTCGGCAGCGGCGACGATCCGTGGGCCACCGAAATGTTTTCGGTCCGGATGATGTCGGGTGGCGTGTTCTCGATGACCCTCGGCGACCTCATCGTGCTGATCGCACTGATCTTCTTGTTCGTCGAAGTGGTGAAGTCGACGCGCACGACAAGTGCCTCGATCATGGACCATCTTTTGTCGACCTTCGTCTTTGTGGCCTATCTGGTCGAGTTCCTGCTGGTGAAGGGCGCCGCCCATTCCGTCTTCTTCACACTGATGGTCATAGCGCTGATCGACGTGCTGGCCGGCTTTTCGGTGTCGATGCGGTCGGCCACCCGCGACATCAATATGAATTAAGGATCCCGGCTCAGCCCGGGTCAGCGGTGAAGCCAGCCGCCTCGAGCCGGCGATGGCTGCCGTTTCATCATTGTCGAACGTGTCGCCGGAAATACCGATGGCGCCGATGATCGTGCCGGCGTTGTCGCGGATCAGCACGCCGCGCGCGCGCCCGACACGTCGGAGATGTCGGCGATCAGATGCGGGCGCTCCTTGGCGAAAGCTTCCACCCGGCGCGGGCCCATGCCGATAGCGAGCGCGCCATAGGCCTTGCCGGCCGACATTTGCGGACGCAGGAACGAGGCGCCGTCCTGACGCTGGAACGCGACCAGATGGGCGCCGGCGTCGAGCACCGAGACGCCAAGCGCCTGAGCTTGAGCTAGGCACCCTTGGCAAAGGCGGCGGCGTTGATTTCAAGGGCTTTGTCGAGCGTCAGTGCGGTCATGGCCGTCTCCTGAACGCGCCAGTTATCAGCCGTCAGAACAGACTCCGAGTGAACTGTTTCGCGTGCGGAAGGAAGCATGGATTCTGGGAGCGCCGGCCTATTTCTTCTTGGCGCGAGGCTTCTTCACCGGGGCCGGAGGCGCATTGGCCAGGTCTTCCGCTTCCTTGGCGAGGCGCAGCGCCCGCAGCTTGTTGGTCTTGGCTTGGCGAGCGTCGCTCTCGGCGACATATTCCGCCATCGCCTTCTGGCGAACCGTGGCTGCCTCTTCCTGTTTCTTGAAACGCAAATCGGCCCGCGCACGGGCAGTGTCCTTAGAGTTCTCGACCAAGAGCGTTATCCAATCCGTAAATTATCTTCAGTCCCTTGATAGCAGAGCCAGCCCGCAATTGGGAAAATAAGTTGGTCATGGCGCCGGATCGCAGCCAACTCGCTCCGCCTTGCGGGCGACTACCGCATCGTATCCGGCCTGCAAAGTCGCGCGGACGGTGGGTCCAGATGGGGCGGGAGACGCACCCAGATGCTCGTGGCGCAACTCGTTCATGAACTTATCCCACATCGGCGGGCCGCCTTTTTCCAGAAGCTCGGCACGGATAGAGAGATCTTCGCTGACCGGCAGCCAGACGCGGCCCCAGGCGCCGAGATGCGCCAGGATCGGCACCAGCGTAATCGCCATTTCGGTCAGGCTGTAGATCGCCTTTTGCTTGTGGGAGGGATCGTCCGCCTTGGTCAGCATGCCGAGCTCCATCAGCCGCTTCAGCCGGTCGGCGAGGATGTTGGAGGCGATGCCCTCCATCGAGCCGTTGAGCAGTTCGCGAAAGTGGCGTCTGCCGCCGAAGATGATGTCGCGAAGGATGATCAGGCTCCACCGGTCACCGAACACTTCGAGCGACAGGTTGATGGGGCATCCGGACCGACGATCGATGTTCATGCGAATCTCCAAAAACCGGTTGCATTATCGTATCGGTTTTAATATCGTGCAACTGATTGCAAAATGCAATCGGATTGGAAGCCCAAGGAGGAAAGCCATGAAAAACGCCGAACACCCCGAAATCGCATCCCAGACGTTCGGCGATCCGGCCCATCCGGCGGTGTTGTTGATCATGGGCGCGATGGCTTCCATGCTTTGGTGGCCCGAAGCGTTTTGCCGGAAGCTGGCCGGCGAGGGTCGCTTCGTGATCCGCTATGACAATCGCGATACCGGCCGTTCGACCAAATACGCGCCGGGCGAGCCGCCTTATACATTCGACGACATGGTGGACGATGCCGTCCGCGTCCTTGACGACCAGGGAATCCGAAAGGCGCACGTGGTCGGCATGTCGATGGGCGGCATGATCGCGCAGCTCGTTGCGTTGAAATACCCGTCGCGTGTCACTTCGCTGACGGTGATCAGCAGCTCGCCCTTGGGCATCGATACGTCGCATTTGCCCGGAACCACCGAGGCCTATAGGAAACATTCGGCCGAAGGCGCGAAGGTCGACTGGTCTGACCGTGGCCAAGCGGTCGATTTCATGGTCAAAAACGCGCGTGCGCTCGCCGGCACCGCGCATCCGTTCGATGAGGCGCGGACGAGAGCGTTCGTGGAACAGGACTACGACCGGTCCGGCGGCTTTCTCAGCGCGACCAATCACTTCATGCTCAAGGGCGGCGAAGATCGGAGCGGCGAGGACTGGACGGGGCGGCTGCACGAGATGAAGATTCCGCTCCTCGTTGTCCACGGCACCGACGATCCGATCTTTCCAGCCGAGCATGGCGCCGCTCTTGCCGACGCGGTCGCCGGTGCAAGACTGGTCCGGATCGAGGGCGGCGGCCACGAGCTGCATCCCGACGATTGGGCCGCGATCATCGATGCGATCGTCGCCCACAGCCGGGCCACGTAGCAGCGGGCCGAACCTTGACACCGGATGCCCGCGAGACGAAGCACCAAAGATAGGAGCAAAAATGTCCCTGACGATGCATCTTCATCCGCTGGCCTCCTTCTGCTGGAAACCGCTGATCGCGCTCTATGAGAACGGCACGCCATTCACATCGGTCGTTGTCGATCTCGGCAATGAACAGTCGCGCGCGGCGTTTCTGAAATTGTGGCCGCTCGGCAAGATGCCGGTGCTGCGCGATGAAGCGCTGGACCGGACCGTGCCGGAATCGACGATCGTCATCGAATATCTCAACGCGTATTATCCTGGGCCGGTCGAACTGATCCCCGCCGATCTCGATCTCGCTCGCCAGACCCGGCTTGCCGACCGCTTCTATGACTTCTATGTCCAGGAACCGATGCAGAAGATCGTTGGTGACCGGCTGCGGCCGGAGGGCAAGACCGATCCGTTCGGCGTCGAGCAGGCCCGCGCCCAGCTGCGCAGCTCCTACGCCATCATTGAACAGGACATGCAGTCGACGACATGGGCGGTGGGTGCGAGCTTCACCATGGCCGACTGCGCTGCCGCCCCCGCGCTGTTCTACGCCAACAAGGTCGAGCCGTTCGGAGACGAATATCCTGCGGTCAGGCGCTATCACGACCGGTTGCTGCAACGCCCCTCGGTTGCCCGTGTGATCGAGGAAGCGCAGCCGTATTTCAAGCTCTTCCCCTACAACAATGGCTAGAGTGGTTCATCATCCTCGCAAACGCACTACTCAGGGACAATCGGACCTGGACACCATCTCTCCCTTGACCAACACGGATACTCTAGGCCCGATGCTGCATAGTTGCTCGACGCGCTGACGATGCCTCTCAGCTTCCGGGTGAACCGAGCTGCTCCGCATCCCAGAACTGGTCAAGCCAGATGTTGAGCTTCAGGAAGCCGGCATTGCTGACCGTATAGACGCGCCTGGTGCCTTCCGGCTTGGCGTTGACCAACCCCGCATCAAGCAGCACCTTCAGGTGCTGCGAAACGGCCGGGCGGGACACCGGCAAGCCGGATGCCAATTCGTTGACGGTCTTCGGTCCGCGCCGGAGCTCTTCCAAGAGATGGCGCCGGTTGGGATCGGCAATCGCCATGAAGGCGTCGGAAAGCATCATGCCTTATTTGTGGGGCAAAGCGCCTCGAATCTCAACTGTCGGCTTCAGCTTTTCTGCGCGGGTCGAGCCGCAACGCTTCCGGCGTCACCGAGCGATCGGCGGGCTGGGTCTTGAAGGCATCGCGGCCTTCGATCGGCACCGGCGCGCGACGGCTGATGCGCAGCAGCGTATAGCCAGCCAGGCTGAGATGCGCGAGCGCAGTGGCCAGGAACAGCCCCTCAGGGCGCATCCAGCCCATCAGGCCGGCGGCCACCAGCGGACCGATCATCGTGCCGAAGCCATAAAGCAGCAGCAGGCCGCCCGACACTTTGACGAAGTCCTCCGATCGCGCATGGTCATTGGCATGCGCCACCGCGATCGAATAGAGCGTGTAGGCGAAGGCGCCGTAGGCGGCGGTGCAGACGATGACGAAGACGCCGGAGCGCGGTTCGAACAGGAAGATGGCGATGGCAAACAGCGCAGCGCCGCAGGCCGCGCCCGCCAGCACGAAACGACGGTCCGTCGTGTCGGAGAGCCGCCCGGCCGGAAGCTGCATGGCAGCGCCGGCGATGACCACGAGGCTCATCATCAGCGCGATCTCGGCTGTCGAGATGCCGATGCGCGCTCCATAGACGGCACCAAGTGTACCCCAGGCGCCGTTGGCGATGCCGATCAGCACGCAAGCGATCGCCGACACCGGCGAATTGACGTAGAGCCCCTTGACGTCAAGCGACACGTCCTGCAGCGGCTTGGGGTGAGACGCCGTCGAGACCGCTGTCGGGATCAGCGACAGGCAGAACAGAATGCCGGTGATCATGAACAGCGACGCCGATCTCACATCGCCGCCGGCAACGATCATCTGACCGCCCATGATCGAGGCATAGGTGACCATCATGTAGAGGCCGAAGACGGTGCCGCGGTTTTCGTTGGTGGCCTTCTCGTTGAGCCAGCTTTCGATGACCATGAAGGCGCCGGCCATGGTGAAGCCGGTGAAGGCGCGCAGCAGGATCCAGGTATATTCGTCGATGATCAGGCCGGTGAGCAGTGCGACGATCGCTCCCGATGCGGCAAAGGCGCCGAAAGCCCTGACATGACCGGCGCGGCGCACGATGCGTGGCGCAAAGAAGCAGCCGGTGACGAAGCCGCCGGCCCAAGCCGTGCCCATCAGGCCGAGCGATGCCGTCGAGAAGCCCTCCACCTGGCCGCGCAGCGGCAACAGCAGACCGTGCAGTCCAGATGCCGCCAACAGGAACGCGGTGCCGCGCAGCAGCGAGAGGATCGGTCTGTAGCTTGCGAACATTTTTCAATCCGGCTGGGGTTTTGGGCACAAGTCTGGAGACAGCGGCATTCGGGCTTTTCGGCGGCGTGCCCGAGCTTTTGGAATTACCCGCAGTAACTACCCGCGGCGAAACAGCGCCTCTGCCGCCGACTTAGTCGAGCCCTTGGTCTTGAGCTCGGCTTCCAGCCGGGCGATCTCGTCGCGCAGGATGCCGATCCGTTCGGACAATTCATCGACGGAAAGCAGCGACAGATCCTGCCCGATCTCGTGCGGGCGCGCTTTCTTCTTGGGTTCGTCGTCGAAGATCGCCATCGTCGCTCCTCCGTGATTGCCCATTTGCCTGATTTGCCAATGAGCATACATAGGGCAAGGGTATGGATGCAAATGGCGGGCAAGAGCTGGCACGAGAAACCGGCGGAGCACGACGGGAAAATTCATGGCGAACGCACAGAAAATTCCGGCGAAGATGATGGCGATCGCCATATCGGAACCGGGCGGGCCGCGGGTGCTGAAACCGGAAACCCGCGACGTACCGGTTCCCGGTCCCGGCGAGATCCTGATCCGGGTGCGGGCCGCCGGCGTCAACCGGCCGGACGTGCAACAGCGCAAGGGCGCCTATCCGCCACCGCCGGGAGCGTCGGATCTGCCGGGGCTGGAAGCAGCAGGCGAAGTCGCTGCCCTTGGTGACGAGATATCGCGCTGGCGCGTCGGCGACCGGGTCTGTGCGCTGACGGCGGGCGGCGGCTATGCCGAATATGTCAGAGTGCACGCCGGCAGCGTGCTGCCGCTGCCCGCCGGCTTTACCTACACCGAAGCGGCGGCGCTGCCGGAAAACTACTTCACTGTTTGGCACAATGTCTTCGAGCGCGGCGGCCTGAAGAGCGGCGAGACACTGCTCGTGCATGGCGGCTCGTCGGGTATCGGCACCACGGCGATCCAGCTTGCTGCTGCTTTCGGCGCCTATGTCGTCACCACCGCCGGCAGCAAGGAGAAATGCGACGCCTGCCTCAAGCTCGGCGCCGACCGGGCGATCAACTACCGCGAGGAGGACTTCGTCGCCGCAGTCAAGGAGGCAACCGGCGGCAAGGGTGCCAATGTCATCCTCGACATGGTCGGCGGCGACTATGTGGCGCGAAACTATGAGGCTGCAGCCATGGAAGGCCGCATCGTCCAGATCGCGACGCAGGGCGGGGCAGTGGCGAGCGCCGATTTCTTCAAGATCATGGCCAAGCGGCTCGTGCACACAGGATCGCTGCTCAGGCCACGCACCGTGGAGTTCAAGGCGGCAGTTGCGGCTGCGCTCGAGGCGCAGGTTTGGCCGCTGCTCGGCACGCGCAAGGTTGCGCCGGTGATGGATACGATCTTCCCGCTCAAGGAAGCGTGGCGGGCGCATGAGCGGATGGAGGAGGGTGAGCACATCGGCAAGATTGTGCTCGATGTCGCCTGACGGCCCGCAAACAGGCTGAACGAAAGCTTAATGGTGCAATGCAACAAACGCATTGCGGCCATGCAAAAGCGTCTGTTCAATTTTTCATCGCCGATGCCTATTTACGCGGCATCAAAACGATGGAGGACTATCATGAACCCGATCCGCGCTTTCCGTAACTGGCGCATGTACAACGAAACCGTGCGCGAACTGAACCGGCTGAATGCTCGTCAGCTCAACGACCTCGGCATCAACCGCGGCGACATCGAGAGAATCGCCCGCAAAGGGCTTTGATCTCGAGCACGATCCCGCTCGAAGACCGGGCGCCGCTTTTCGGCAACGCCGAGCCGCGGTTCGGGATCAAGCTTTAGAAGCCAGAGCCGCAGCAGACGGATTTCCGTCGCCGGTTCCGAGCCCGCCCGACCTTGGTCTGGCGGGCTTTGTCTTTTTGAAGGTTTCGACTGCATGGCGTCATCTGCCGACCCTTCGCGGTCTGCTGGTCGCGCTGCCGTGCCGTCCTTGACGCGCGCCTGCCAAAAACATTGCGAAACGGCGAGCGAGCGGTTATATAGACCGCGATTTTCCCATTTTGGTGGCTCTAAACCACCGCCCGCGCGGGAACGCGGGCGAACGAGAAGGATTTTTGTAATGGCCAATACGCTGCTGATGCCAAAGGCGACCGCCGTCTGGCTGGTTGACAACACAGCGCTTTCCTTCGAGCAGATCGCGCAGTTCTGCGGACTGCATCCGCTTGAGGTCAAGGCGATCGCCGACGGCGAGTCGGCGCAAGGCATCAAGGGCATGGACCCGATCATGACCGGCCAGCTCACTCGCGACGAGATCGCGCGCGCCGAGAAGGACGCCAACCACCGGCTGAAGCTCTCCGATCCCAAGGTGCGGGTGCCGGAATCCAAACGCAAGGGTCCGCGCTACACACCGCTGTCGAAGCGCCAGGACCGGCCCAACGCCATCCTCTGGCTGGTGCGCAACCATCCCGAGCTCAAGGATGCGCAGATTGCCCGCCTTGTCGGCACAACGAAGTCGACGATCGACCAGATCCGCGACAGAAAGCACTGGAACTCCGCCAATCTCCAGCCGATGGATCCGGTGACGCTCGGCCTGACGTCGCAGATCGACCTCGATATGGAAATCAACCGCGCCTCGCGCGGCCGCGAGCAGGCGCAGCCGGTCGGCGATACGCTGCTGCCGGCCGCCTTGACCGAACGGCTGGTGCCGGCGCCCGAAAAGCCGAAGGACGAGGACCGCGAACTTGACGCCAACGCCGTCTTCGCCAAGCTTTCGGCGCTGAAGTCGAAGGACAAGGACGCCGACGAAGAGGAATAGGTCTGGCATCCAAAACTAAAAGCCCGCTTTCAAGCGGGCTTTTTTTGTGATCTTCCGTGTCAGCTTCGCGCCGCCCGGTCCGGCGCCATGCCGTAATCCTCGCTGCGCTCCACCGCGCGATAGAAATCAGCGAGCTGCTTGCCGCGCTCCGGCTTGAAGGTGCGGCCGGCGATGACCACCGAGGCGATGCGGTCGATGCGGAAGGCGCGGAAATCGCCGCGCATCTCACACCAGGCGACCAAGGTCCACACCTTGCCCCAGAACCACAGGCCGAGCGGGCGGATGTCGCGCGCGGTGCTGCGGCCGGCCTCATCCGAATAGTCGATGGTCAGCACCTGACGTTTCTCGATGGACCGCTCGATCAGGTCGATGGCTTCGCGGGCGGCATCGCTTACCACCCACATCGGCGTGTGGATCTCGGTACGGGCGATGCGGTCCTTTTCGGCGTCGGGCAACACGGCGCCTATCTTGACCAGCGCCTCGTCGGCGGCTCGCGCCATGGCCGCGCCGCCAAAGGCGCGCACCATGCGGGCGCCGGCGACCAGCGCGACGATCTCGTCACGCGTGAACATCAGCGGCGGAAGATCGAAACCCTCCCTCATCATGTAGCCGACACCGGCCTCGCCGTCGATCGGCACGCCGGTCGACTGCAGGTCTGCGATGTCGCGATAGATCGTCCGCTCGGAAACCTCGAGCCACGTGCCCAGCTTCTGGGCGGTGACCAGACGACCACCACGCAGATGCTGCACGATCTGGAAGAGCCTGTCGGCGCGGCGCATCGTATGGTCCCTCGGCGTCTATCGTTCCAGCCCTTCGCGCTTGCGCTGCGCGGCGACGAAGGCCGCGCCGAAGGACAGTTTACTCGTTGTCGGCGGGTTTGCGCCGACCACCCGCCAGAACGGCGCAACGTCGCCCAGCGCCATACCACCCTCAAGATCCTCGTTGGCGGCCTCGGCGACGGTGCGCAGATGATAGCCGATGGTGACCGGACATGTCATCTCGGCACCGTGCTCGATGGCGAGAGCGGTGCGCAAAGCGCGGACATTCATGTCCATGCCTTCGGGGATGGAGCGGATGAATGCATGGACCTGGCGAGCTGTAGGAACCAGCATCGGCTGGCCTTCGATGACGTCGCCGATGGTGCGTGGCGACGGTGTTATGCCGTTGATGCCAGGCGTGTTCAGCCTGTCGTTCCAGCTTTTCATCGATCGTCCTCTCGGCCATCCGGCTCCGGCGGCCATCGCACTATGGCACGAGCCTCCTGACACCATACTGTCAGGAGGCTTCAGCATGCCCATTTCAGCTCGTCGCCAGGTCGCATCCAAACGCCACGCAGAAAGCTTGCCTCAATTGCCGCCATTGCGGCGGTCGCCATACATGTCCGGCCAACCAATATCCTTGCGGATGTCCGCAGGCAGGGTGTTCATGAATCGCTGGGTGCGGATCTCATTGCGGATCGTCCGGATCTTGCCGACATAGTGCTGCACGCTACGCAGAATGGTAATACCGTTCATGGCTGGTCTCCTCTCTTTCGATGCAGGCACTATCGCACACCCCTGCTGACAGCAGTCTGTCAGGAGGGTGCGGCTCTCATGACCGGCGTTCCGATTTATCCATCGAAGTGACAAGGCAGTGCTGAAAAGAGGCTTGCCGCAGTGGAAGCCGGCGATCCCGGAGCCGCTTTGACAGCCAGCCGCGATGCTGATCAAAGGCTGCATGTCGAAACTTCTCGCGCTCGTCATCATCTTCATGATGGTCATCCAGCTCATCAAGCCGCTCGGCTGGCCCGGGCTGAAGCGGCGCAGCGATTTCTGGAAGCTGGCGCTGCTGGCGATGGCGGCGATTTCGATTACGGCGGTGCTCGGGCACTGGACGTAATGCATGTCGCGCAAAAGTGTGCAGCGGTTTTGCGACAACGACATGCATAAAAACAAGAACCTGAAGCGCGTCGGATGAGGCCAATCGAATGCGACGCGCTTTAGTGCGGGCGGCCCGCTACGCGACGCCCGGTTCGTTGGCGAGCACCAGGCTGACCAGATGTTCCGCCCAGGCTCGGTAGCCGGCTTCCGAAGCGTGAAATCCATCCGATGCGAAGCCGGCATCGGCATCCGTGATCGGCAGCCGGGGCGCCGGTATGGCGCCGCGTTCGAGGCAAAGGCGCTCGCCCATCCGGTTCACCTCGACGGCGCGGATTTCGAGGATCTTGCCGAGCAATGGCGGCATTGCCGGAGCCCGGGTGAACTCCAGCACCGGCGACCACACCACGCGCGCTTCCGGCCATTTGGCGCGCAGCGCGTAGAGCAGGCCGCCAAACTCGCGCTTGAAGCGCGGTACCGAATGAAAATTCTTGGTGTCGTTGGTACCGACGGCCAGCACGATATGCGTCCACGGATCGGCCGATAGATTGGGCAGCACATGATCGCGGATCTGGCCAGAGGTTGCCGAGTTGAAGCCGGCCGCCCGCCAGCGCACGGTGCGGCCGGTGCGTTGCGCAATCAGAACTGCCAGTTGCGCGGCCAATCCGTTTTCGGAATTGCCGATGCCGACCGAGGCGGCGGAGGAATCGCCAAGCACCAGAACCGAGATTGCTGGCGCCAGGCCAGATATCTCGTGCATGACCGGACCTTGTGCCGGCAGCATGCGGGCGGTGCGGCGACGCACGCCAAGTCCTTGCCAGACATAAACCGGAAAGGCGAGCCAGGTGAGAAGGGTCGGAAAGCGCCGCATGGCAAGTCCCTTTTAGGGCATAGCGAACAGCACTTAGCGCATGTCGGGCCGAAGGCGAAAGACCTTGGGTGACCGCCCGTCGTCAATGGCAGCAGCTGTCCTGCATCTCGGGCGTATCCGCATATTCGTCGTGCAGCCGCACCCAGTCCACCAGGCTATGGTGGGGACCGGTTTCGTTGCGACCCTTCGGCGTCAGGTCGAGATAGTGATAGGCGCCGATCAGCGGATCGCCGCCTCTGGAGCGCGAGATAAAAGTCAGGAAGATGTCGCCTTTCTCGTCGCGATAGAACACGCTGGTGCCGGGAAGATCCTTCGATTGCCGCGCGCGCCGCTCGAAATTGTAGGTCGTGTCGCCGGCCGCGATCTGCTTGTCGGTGAATGACACCTGCATGTCGAAGTTGAAGTCCGAAGCGTACGACGACACCCAGTCGAATTTCCAGCCCATGCGCTGCTTGTAGGGCAGAAGCTCGGCCAGCGGCGCCCGCGCAACCACCACGAGCGAGACGTCGTGGTGCCTGAGATGCTGGTTGGCACCGTCGATGTGGTCGGCAAGGAACGAGCAGCCCTCGCAACGATAGTCGGCACCGGGGCCGAACATGAAATGGTAGATGATCAGCTGGCTGTTGCCGCCAAACAGGTCAGGCAGTTTCTTTGGCCCCTGCTCGGTCTCGAAGACGTAGTCCTTGCGGATCTTCAGCCACGGCAGTTCGCGGCGTTCGGCGGCGACGCGGTCGCGAAAGCGCGTCAATTCCTTTTCGCGCGCCAGATGCGCCTTGTGCGCCTGAAACCATTTTTCCTGCGATACGGTCTTGTTGTTTGGCATAGGTCTGCTCCTCTTTTCACGGAGGACGATCGGCAGCGAGGAATGCCGACACAGAGCTGCATTTTTAGTTGCAGGAAATCGCAGACCTTGCTGCTTTCAAACAAACCCGGGCACATGGCCCGGGTCGGAGGGAACGCAACCTGAATTCCGTCAGGCGGCTTGCTCCAGCGTCGGCTGCCATTGTCCAAGCGCTGCCAGATGGTTCATGTGGGCGCGATGGGCGAAGGCGGCCTGTGCGGCGGCGACGTTCGCCGGCTTGCCGCTCCAGGCCTTCTGCGGAGCGGCCTGCAAGGCGCGGCCGTAGGAGAAGGTCAGCTTCCACGGATGCGGGCCGATAGCGTTGATGGCATTGAGGTTGGCGGTCGCCTGCTCGTCCGTTTGTCCGCCTGACAGGAAGGCGATGCCTCCGATCGCGGCCGGCACCGTCTCGCGGAACAGTTTTATGGTCTTTTCGGCGACTTCCTCGGGGCTGCTGACCTTGCCCGATTTCTTGCCGGCAAGGACCATGTTCGGTTTCAGGATGGTGCCTTCGAGCACGACGCGGGCCGCATAGAGCTCGGTGTACAACTTTGTCAGTGTCGCCTTGCTGATCTCGTAGCAGGTGTCGATGTCGTGGGCGCCGTCCATCAGCACCTCCGGCTCGACGATCGGCACGATGCCGGCCTCCTGGCAAAGCGCGGCGTAACGGGCGAGCGCATGGGCGTTCGAGCCGATCGACGTGGCGGAAGGCACGCCCTTGGCAACATCGATGTCGATCACCGCGCGCCATTTGGCAAAGCGGGCGCCGAGCTTGTAATAGTCGGCAAGGCGTTCGCGCAGGCCGTCGAGGCCCTCGGTGATGGTGTCGCCGGGAAAGCCGGCCAGCGGCTTGGCGCCGGCGTCGACCTTGATGCCGGGGATAGCGCCTGATGCCTTGATGATGTCGACCAGCGGTGTGCCGTCGGCGGCCTTCTGGTGAATGGTCTCGTCGTAGAGGATGACGCCGGAAATGTACTTGGTCATTGCATCGCTGGCGCGGAACATCATCTCGCGATAGTCGCGGCGACTGTCGGCGGTCGACTCGACACCGATGACGTCGAAGCGCTTCTTGATGGTGCCGGAGCTCTCGTCGGCAGCCAGCAGGCCTTTGCCATTGGCCACCATCGCGGCAGCAATGTCCTCGAGACGTTCGCTCATCGTGCTTCTCCTGAAAGAATTGATCCGTGCCCAGCAGACCACCAGAGCAACGCAGGTTCAAGTCGAACAATTTCACCGGGTAGGCGCGAATCGATTGAAAGTCGCGGGCGCCCTCTTTCGCGCTGTTATTGCTGCCGCGCTCAGCGCTTCAAGATGTCGACGCCGGGCAAGGGCTTGCCTTCCATCCACTCCAGGAAAGCGCCGCCAGCCGTCGAGACATAGGTGAAGTCGTCGGCTACGCCGGCATGGTTGAGCGCCGCCACCGTATCGCCGCCGCCGGCGACCGAGATCAGTCTGCCGGCCCTGGTGCGCGCTGCCGCGTGCCTGGCCGTCGCCACCGTTGCGTGGTCGAATGGCTCGATCTCGAAGGCGCCGAGCGGCCCGTTCCAGACCAGCGTCGCGGCGCGGTCGATCCATTCGGCAATGGTTTTCACGGTCTTTGCGCCGACGTCGAGGATCATGCCGTCGGCCGGCACGTCTGCTATGGCGACGGTCTCGCTGGCGGCGCCGGCCTTGAACTCCCTGGCGACAACGCCGTCGGCGGGCAGGATGATGGCGCAGCCGGCCTCGGCCGCCTCGATCATGATCTGCTTGGCGGTGGTCGCGAGATCACGCTCGCACAAGGATTTCCCGACGTCGGTGCCGCGTGCCGCGAGAAACGTGTTGGCCATGCCGCCGCCGATGACCAGCGCGTCGACCTTCTTCACCAGGTTCATCAACAGGTCGATCTTGGTCGAGACCTTGGCCCCGCCGACGATGGCGACAACCGGACGGACGGGATTGCCAAGACCCTTTTCCAACGCGTCGAGCTCGGCCTGCATGGTGCGGCCGGCGAAGGAAGGCTGCACATGCGCCAACCCTTCCGTCGACGAGTGGGCGCGGTGCGCAGCAGAGAAGGCGTCGTTGACGAAAATGTCGCCGTTGGCGGCGAGCTTTTCGGTGAAGGCCGGATCGTTCTGCTCCTCGCCCTTATGGAAGCGGGTGTTCTCGAGCAGCAGCACGTCGCCATTATTCATGGCAGCAATGGCATTTCCCGCCTTGTCGCCGATGCAGTCGGCGGCAAAGCCAACCGGGCGGCCGAGCACTTCCGCCGTCGCCTTGGCGATCGGCTCGAGCGAGAATTCCGCCGCCGGTCCATCCTTCGGCCGGCCGAAATGGGCAAGCAGGATGACCTTGGCGCCCTTGCCGGAGAGCTCGGCAATGGTCGGCGCAATGCGCTCGATGCGGGTGGCGTCGGTGACCTTGCCCTCGGCGACGGGAACGTTGAGGTCGACACGCACCAGCACACGCTTGCCGCTGATATTGCCGATGTCGTCCAGTGTCTTGAAGCCGGCCATGCTGATCCCTTTCGCGAAAAATCGCGGGGACCTTACCCCGCATCGACGACGATGCAAGACCTGCCTAACGGTTCACCGAAAATATGATTCACGTATCGAGGACGAAGTGCCCACGGGGAGCGAGATGGGCAGCAATGGCGCAAAACGCACCGACATATGGCTTTACCGGTTGCGCACCACGATGCAGGCGCCGCCGACGCTTTGCAGCTTGTCGCAGATCGTGTCGGCCTTGGCTCTGCTATCGGCGCCGATCCGCACGGCATAGATGCCGCGCCTGCCGATCGGTGTGCGGACCCGGCTGACCACCGGATCGTGGCCGGCAAGCAGTGCCGGGAACCGGCTTTTCACTCTCAGCCACTGGTTGAGCGCCGCGGCGCGGCGAAAATTGCCGGCCACCTGCACGCCCCACGGCTTGATGTTGATCGACGACATCGGCACGGTTCTGGACATGATCACCGGCAGCTCGCGGCAAGCGGCAGCGAAACTCGCCTTCTTGTCGAGCGGCCGGATGACGCCGGCGTAGGCGGTATTGGTGAAGTTGTCGGCCGGCTCGCCCATGACGTCCAGAACGTAGCTTTCGGTCTCCATCGGCAAGAAGCCGCCGGAATTCAGCCAGCGCGTCACCCGGCTCTCGCCGGCATTGTAGGCGGCGGCGGCGAGGCCGAGATTGCCGAAACCGGATTTCATTTCGGCGAGGTATTTTGCCGAGGCCGGGATCGCCTGTTCGATGTCGAAGGAATTGGCGAGCCCGCGCATCCTGGCGGTGCCCGGCATGAATTGGGCGATACCCTCGGCGCCGACGGGGCTGACCGCATTGGGATCGAAACGGCTTTCCTTCCAGATCAGCCGGGCAAAGAAATCCCGGGGCAGGCCATTCTGGTCGGCATGCGTCTCGATAAGATCGCAAACTCGATCAATCAGCTTCTGCTTGGCGGGCCGCGGCGGATCGGCCTGGACGGCTGTCGCCCAGCCCAGCCCGCAAATGACAACCAGCGTCGCCCCAAGCAAACGCCGCATCGAACTACTCCGCCGCGGCTTTGCCGTGTTGCCCAAACCGCCGTTCGATGTAGTCGGAAACCATTTTTTCGAAATCCGCGGCGATCGACGGGCCGCGCAGGGTCGCCGCCTTCTTGCCGTCGACGAACACCGGGGCGGTCGGTGTCTCACCGGTGCCGGGCAGCGAAATGCCGATATCGGCATGTTTGGATTCGCCCGGACCGTTGACGATGCAACCCATCACCGCGACCTTGAGGTTCTCGACGCCGGGATATTGTTCGCGCCACACAGGCATGTTCTTGCGCAGGTCGGCCTGGATGTTCTGGGCAAGCTCCTGGAACACGGTCGAGGTTGTGCGGCCGCAGCCCGGGCAGGCGGCGACGATCGGCACGAACTGCCGGAAGCCCATGGTCTGCAACAGTTCCTGCGACACCTGCACCTCGCGCGTGCGGTCGCCGTTCGGCTCCGGCGTCAGCGAAATGCGGATGGTGTCGCCAATGCCTTGCTGGAGCAGGATGCCCATGGCAGCGGACGAGGCGACGATGCCTTTCGAGCCCATGCCGGCCTCTGTCAGGCCGAGGTGCAGCGCATGGTCGGATCGGGTGGCAAGCTCGGTGTAGACGGCGATCAGATCCTGCACGCCGCTGACCTTGGCCGACAGGATGATTTTCTCGCGCGCAAGGCCGATCTCTTCGGCCATTCCGGCCGACAGGATCGCCGATTGCACGATTGCCTCGCGCGTCACTTCCTGCGCCGTCAGCGGAAAGCCCTGGGCCTGGTTGTCGTCCATCAGCCGGGTCAGCAGCTCCTGGTCAAGCGAACCCCAATTGACGCCGATGCGCACCGGTTTGTCGTATTTGATCGCCATCTCGACGATCGCCGCGAACTGCCGGTCTTTCTTGTCCTTGAAGCCGACATTGCCGGGATTGATACGGTATTTGGCCAGTGCCTCGGCACAGGCCGGGTGGTCGGCCAGGAGCTTGTGGCCGATATAGTGGAAATCGCCGACCAGCGGCACGTCGATGCCGAGCCGTTCCAGCCGCTCGCGGATAGCCGGTAGGGCCGCAGCGCTTTCGTCGCGATCGACGGTTATGCGCACGATCTCGGAGCCGGCACGATGCAGCGCCGCCACTTGCGCGACCGTCTGGTCGACATCGGCCGTATCGGTGTTGGTCATTGACTGTACGACGACCGGCGCACCGCCGCCGACCATCACGCCGCCGACATCGACACCGACCGACCTGCGGCGTGGGAAGGGTGAGGAAAAATATCCGGTCATGCCGGCTGCCTTTAATCTTGAAGGTCCGGGCATGAGGTGGAGGAGCAAAGATGGCTTGTCAATGGCGACTGGCGCGCAGGCCCAGCAAATCGGAAATGACAAGACGGCAGCTTGCCGCAAATCCACGAACGTTTCCGGTAGCATAGCGATGCCACCGGAAAGATCGCGCGCCGGGCGGCGCTTCTAGTCCTGGAAGGGCTTCAGTGCGTCGTCGGTTTCGCCTTCAGTTTTTCAATCTCGTCCTTGAGCGCCAGCTTGCGCCGCTTGAGATTCACGATTTCGAGGTCGTCTACCGATGGATGGGTCATCGCATCATCGATTTCGCGTTCGATGTCGCCGTGTTTCCGCTGCAGCTCATCAAGATGGGATGCAAGAGACATGATTGGTTCTCCCTTTCATGGTTTCCTCGGATTGCAGCCGTCATGGCACGTCCACCGCAGGCTCGCTTCTATGACGGCATAATGACAGTGTGCCACCATCGCGCACCGATGTCGAATGCTGCGTGGTAGCATTCCACGCCAATATGAAATGTGATATGGGCTGCGCGCCGGTGCAAGAAGGCCCGGTCCCGCCCAATCAGGCCCATAGTTTGGGCGCCGCAGACGTGCAGACGGTAAAAAATGTCCGATCAGGAACAGGCAGATATCCGCCTCGAATATTCCCGGCTGAAGCAGGAACACGCCGATTTCGACGCGGCCATCAATGCGATGATCGCCATGAATTGCGACCCGCTGCAAATCCAGCGCATGAAGAAAAAGAAGCTTTTCCTGAAGGACAGGCTGATGGCGCTGGAAGACAAGATCATTCCAGATATTATTGCTTGAACGAACGCCATTGCTTGAACGAACGCCGGCGCCGGCTTGCTGGAAAAGCGGTTATGCCGCGATCGAAAGCCGTGCGGCGCGCTCGCGCAACAACGCTATCAGGTCGTCGGTCTTTTCGGTCGAGGTATCGATCGGAACCACCAGGCACATCGTCGCCTCGACCCTGCCCGGCGCTGAGAAGACCGGCGCGGCCAGGCATTTGGTGTAGGCATCGACAAGGCCGGAGGTGACGCAGTAGCCGGCCGACTTGGCGACGGCGATGTCGTCTATGAAATCGTCGAGTTGCAATCTGCGGCCGTCGGGCAGCACGAGATCGTCCTCGGAGACCATATCCTCGATCGCTGCCCTGTCGAAGCCGGCGAGGAGCAGTCGCCCGGAAGCTGTCCAGGGGAGCGGTATTTGCAGACCGGTCGCCGAGCTGATCCGGAATGGCCTCGTCCCCGGGCTTGAATGGACGATGGTGTAGCGGCCGCTTTGCAGCATGCACAACTCCGAGGTCTCGCCGGTCTCGCGTGACAGATGGTCGACTTCTTGGCGCCCTCGCCTGAGCAGGTCGTTGCCCCGCACATAGTCCATTCCGTAGAGATAGAGCTTCTTTCCGAAATAAACCCGATTGCCGTCTCCGGCCATTTCCAGCAGACCTGCGTCGACCAGCGAGCGCACAAGCGTATAAGTCGTCGAACGCGGCGCGTTTACCCCCTTGGCAAGATCGCCGATGCCGATCGCGCGCTGGGTCGCGTGAAGAAACTCCAAAATCTGGAGGACCCGGTTGAGGCCCTTCTCCCGAGAAGCCGAGTTCTTGTCTTCGTCCAGACCGGCGTCCGGTCGAGCGGCCAAGGCATTACCTTCTTGCATTATCGATCCCTGATGTTAATCTGTCTTGTACAGAGTACAGGCGTCTCTTGTAAGGGACAATGACGTCAGTTGCAACCGATGCCTGTACTGCTGCTCCAAAGGGGAACACAACACGAAAGGAGGTCGCCGTGAACGACACATCCAAAAGGCGTGAATTTCTGAAACTGGGAATGGCCGGGCTTGCAACGGCCGGAGTGATGAGCGCCGCTACCGCGGTCGACGTTCAGAAAGCGGCGGCCCAGGCAGCGCCGGACAGCCTGCTGCGCACCGTCCTCGAGCGCGGCAAGGTGATCGTCGGCACCGGCAGCACCAATGCGCCCTGGCATTTCGAGAACGACGCCGGCGAACTGGTGGGCATGGACATCACCATGGGTCGCATTCTCGCCAAGGGGCTTTTCGACGATCCGACCAAAGTGGAATTCGTCATGCAGGATCCGGCTCAGCGCATTCCGAACGTGACCACCAACAAGGTCGACATCACCATCCAGTTCATGACCATGACCGCCCAGCGCTCGCAGCTGATCCACTTCTCCCGACCCTACTACGTCGAAGGCATCGCCTTGCTGACCCTTCCGAACGCCGAAAACAAGACCTTCGACAAGCTGCTTGCCGGCGGTTCGGCGACGCGGATTTCCATCCTGCAAAATGTCGATGCCGAGGCTAACGTGCATATCGTCCTGCCGGAGTCGCAGGTGATGCAGATAGACACGCAGGCCAACGTGCTGCAGGCCCTGGAATCGAAGCGCGTCGACGCCGCCGCGGTCGATCTGTCAACGGTGCGCTGGCTCGCCTCGCGCAATCCGGACAAATACTTCGATGCCGGCAAGAGCTGGTTCTCAATGCTTTATGGTGCCGCGCTTCGGCAGGGCGACCTCGACTGGCTGACCTTCGTCAACCAGACCTTCACCATCGCCATGTTCGGTCATGAAACGGCACTCTACGACGCTGCGTTCAAGGATTATTTCGGACAGGAGCCGCCGGCGCGCCATCCCGGTTTCCCAGTCATTTGATGCAAGCGGGCGGAAGGACAACGTCCATCCGCCTTCTCTCATCACAGCCCTCCATGACGAGGACGCATGGGTTATACTCTCAACTTCAACCTTATCTGGCGGCATTTCGACAAGCTCTGGGGCGGACTGCTGCTAAGCCTCGAACTGGCCGTCATCTCGATCGCGATCGGCATCGTCATCGGGCTCGTTCTGGCGGTCTGGTACGTGTCGGCCGGACGTGCGGTGCGGACCATCATCGCGGGGTATGTCGAGTTCATCCGCAACGTGCCGCTGATCCTGCTCGTCTATCTGGTCTTCTACGGCTTGCCGACGGTGGTCGACATTGCCTACAGCGCGCAAACCTCATTCATTGCCACGCTGTCGCTCTACAGCGGCGCCTACCTGGTCGAGGTGTTTCGCTCGGGGCTCGAGGCGGTGCCGCGCGGTCAGCTCGACGCCGGCAAGGCAATCGGCCTGACACCATGGCAAAGGCTGCTCGATGTGCGCCTGCCGACGATGCTGCGCATAACCCTGCCGGCGCTTTCCAACACATTCATATCGCTCTTCAAGGATACGTCCGTGGCGTCGGTCATCTCGGTACCCGAACTCACCTATGGCGCCCAGTGGATCAACTTCAACACGTTCCGCATTGTCGAAGTCTATCTGGTGGTGACGGCAATGTACCTGTTGACCGGCTACACGCTGCTTTTCGCGCTGCGGCTCGTCGAGCGCCGGTTCAAGGCGGCGCGCTGACATGCTGAGCCAGATCATCTACGCCTTGCCGTTCCTCGCCGAAGGCTTTGCCGTAACCTTGTGGGTGTCGCTGCTGGTCGTGGTGTTATCGCTCATCGCCGGCGTGCTGATGGGTGTCGGCCTTGTCTATGGTCCTTCTCCGCTGCGCTGGGCAGTGCGCATCTTCAGCGACACCATCCGCGGCATTCCGATCCTGGTGCTGATCTTCTTCGTCTATTACGGCCTGCCCGCGGTGGGGCTGCATCTGGAATCCTTTTGGGCGGCCGTGTTCGCCCTCACCCTCTTCAAGACCGCACAAGTGGTCGAGTATCTCAGGGGCGCTGTCGGCTCGATTCCCAAGGGTCAGTCCGAGGCGGCGCTGGCGATCGGACTGACCTTTCGCCAGCGGCTGGCCTACGTCATTTTTCCGCAGGCGTTCAGGCGTTTCCTGCCACCCTGGATCAATGGCGTCACCGACGCGGTAAAGGGTAGCGCGCTGGTCTCGCTGCTCGGCATCACCGACCTCATGCAGGCTATCAACCAGGTCATCGGCCGCACCTATGAGGCGATGCCGCTCTACATTCTCGGTGCGCTCGTCTACTTCGCCGTCAACTACGCCCTCTCCTTGGCCAGCCGGCGCCTGGAGCGGCGTTTCTCCTTCATCCGGGAATAGCACGATGTCCAATGCCTCGCAGCAGAATCCGGCACTTCTCGATGTCACCGAGGTTTCCAAAGCCTTTGGATCCGTCGAGGTCCTGCGCTCCGTCAGCCTGCAAGTGACACGCGGCGAGGTCGTGACTATCATCGGCCCCTCCGGCAGCGGCAAGACCACGCTACTGCGCTGCGTCAACTTCCTGGAGAGCTACGACAGCGGCTCGATCCGTATCGACGGCAAAGAAGTCGGCTATCGCGAGACGGGAACACGCCAGCGACGCAGCGAGCGCGACCTGGCGGCGATGCGAGCCGAGACCGGAATGGTGTTCCAGAGCTTCAATCTGTTTCCGCATTTGACTGCGGCCGGCAACATCATGCTTGGCCTGCGCAAGGTGCGCGGCAAGAGCAATGCCGAGGCCCGCACCATTGCCGAGCACTGGCTCAGCCGCGTAGGCCTCGCCCACAAAGCCGACAGTCTGCCGGCCGAGCTTTCCGGCGGCCAGCAGCAGCGCGTCGGCATCGCCCGCGCCGTGGCGATGGAGCCGAAGATATTGCTTCTCGACGAGATAACCTCGGCGCTCGACCCCGAACTGGTTGGCGAGGTGCTCGAGGTCGTGCGCAGCCTCGCCGAAGACGGCATGACGATGCTGATGGTCACACATGAAATGGCTTTTGCGCGCGACGCATCGAGCCGCATCGTTTTCATGGCGGATGGCGGCGTCAGTGCCGTCGGACCACCCGCCGAGATTCTGGCGGCGGGGTTCGACAATGAACGCCTTCGCAGTTTTCTGGCGCGGTTTCGCGCCTCGCATTTTTGACATCGGACGGCGAAAGCTGTCGCAAGGAGCTTTTATGACGCCTTACACCCGGCTCGCGGAATTGGGCCTGACACTGCCCGAGCCGCCGAAGCCCATCGCCAACTTCGTCACCTATGCCGAGAGCGGACGGCTGATCTTCCTCTCCGGCCAGGGGCCGTTGCGCGCCGATGGCGCGCTCTGCACCGGCAAGGTCGGCGAGGATGTCAGCGTTGAAGAGGCCTACGGGCATGCGCGTCTGACCGGCCTGAACCTGCTCGCCGTCATGCATGCGGCGGCCGGCGACCTCGGCCGCATCGTGCGCGTCGTCAAGCTGCTTGGCTTTGTCAATGCGACGCCGACATTCAGCGAGCACCCCAAGGTGGTGAACGGCTGTTCCGATCTTTTCGCGGCCGTCTTTGATACGCTTGGCGGACATGCCCGTTCCGCGATCGGTGTCGGCTCGCTGCCGGGCAACATCACAGTTGAAATCGAGGCGGTCGTCGAGATCGCCGCCTGAAATCTTAAACAGGATCTACAGAGATGACGACCTATGCCGCTGACCGTTCCAACACGACAATCCGCGAACGACTTGGCCTTCGCCCAATCATCAATGTCTCCGGCACGATGACGGCACTCGGTGCTTCGATCATCGTGCCAGAAGCGATTGCCGCAATGTCGGAAATGGCCTCGCAATGGGTCGAGATGGACGATCTGCAGCGCGCCGCAAGTAGGGTGATTGCACGCCTTACCGGCGGCGAGGCCGGCTTCATCACCGCATGCTGCGCCAGCGGCATAACAATGGCAATTGCCGGCGCGATGACCGGGACCAGCCTTCTTGCGATCGAGCGGCTGCCGGACGACACCGAGGGCCTCAAATCGGAGGTCATCGTTCAGCTTGGTCACATCGTCAATTACGGCGCGCCGATCGACCAGTCGATCCGGCTTGCCGGAGCCAAGGCAGTGCCTGCCGGCACGGTCAGCGTCACCCAGGATTATCATGTTGCCGAGGCGATCCGGGACCGGACGGCGGCAGCCCTCTACGTCGTTGCGCACCACACCGTGCAATACGGCATGCTCTCGCTTGAGGAGTTCTGCGAGATTTGCCACGCCAAGGGCGTGCCGGTGATCGTCGACGCCGCCTCGGAATACGATTTGCATGGCTTTCTGGCGCGCGGCGCCGACATTGTTGTCTACAGCGGGCACAAATTTCTCTCAGGGCCGACAAGCGGCATCGTTGCCGGCCGCAAGGATCTGGTACGGGCCGCCTATCTCCAGAACCGCGGCGTTGCGCGCGCCATGAAGGTCGGCAAGGAGAGCATTGCCGGCACCATGGCGGCCCTGGAAGCCTGGGAGCGGCGCGACCATGCCGGCATTCGCCAGCGGGAAGAAGCCGCACTGCATCTGTGGCAAACCGCATTGCAGGACCTGCCTGGCATCGAGGCACGTATCATTCCAGATCCGACCGGAAATCCTCTCGACCGCCTGCAGGTGTTTGTTGCGCCGGAAAGCCGCTTCACCGCCGCCGGCCTCGCCTCGGCGCTTGCGGCGGGTTCGCCGCCCGTGATCGTGCGCAACCACGAGGTCGAGCGCGGTCACTTCTTCCTTGATCCGTGCAATCTCCATCCCGGCGAGGCGGAGATCGTTGCCGAACGCCTGCGGGCGGTATTGATTGCTGCCGATCGGCCCACCGATGCGATGAAACCCGCTCGCAAGCAGTCCGCCGGAGCGCTGCGCTGGCCGGACTAGACATCGCCAGAGCGTGGTCGAGCCAGTGCCTTCCAGCACCGGCTTCGCATCGGGCCAGTGCGCCATCACGGCAGTGTGAATGAACTTTTAGTCTTCGGGCGGAATAAACCACCCCGCCCATTGGTCTCCCAAACAGACGCCATTTCCGGCGTGCAGGAGACCGGTATGATCCACCACCACGACAATGAAGCTGACGGCATCAGCCGCCGTCATGCACTGGAATGCATGATCTGGGCCGGCACGGGAGTGCTGTGGACAATTTCGGCCGGCGTGCCGGTCTCGCTCAGCCTGCTCGGTGCGTCGCAAGCCGCCGAGGCCTTGGCCACCGGCTTCACTTTCCTCCAGATCTCCGACAGCCACATCGGCTTCGACAAGGCTGCCAACCCGCACGCCATCGACACGCTGAAGGAGGCCATCGGCAAGATCCAGGCGTTGCCGCAAAAGCCCGCTTTCATGATCCACACCGGCGACATCACCCATTTGTCGAAAGCCGCGCAGTTCGACAACGCTGCCCAGATCATCGGCGGCGCAGGCTTCGACGTGCATTATGTGCCCGGTGAGCACGACCTGATCGATGACGGCAATGGCCAGGCCTATCTCGACCGCTACGGCAAGGGCACCAAGGGCGCTGGCTGGTATTCGTTCGACCAGAACGGCGTCCATTTCATCGGGCTGGTCAACGTCGTCAACCTGAAGGCTGGCGGGCTGGGCAATCTCGGCGCCGACCAGTTGGCATGGTTGGCCGATGATCTGAAGGCGGTCACCGCCTCGACGCCAATCGTCGTCTTTGCCCATATCCCGCTATGGGCTGTTTATCCCGAATGGGGCTGGGGCACCGACGACGCGGCGCAGGCCTTGGCGCTGCTCAAGCGCTTCGGCTCTGTCACCGTACTCAACGGCCATATCCACCAGATCATGCAGAAGGTCGAAGGCAACGTTACCTTTCATACCGCGCGCTCGACCGCTTTCCCGCAACCGGCGCCGGGCACCGCAGCCTCACCCGGGCCGATGACGGTACCTGCCGGCCAGTTGCGCAGCCTGCTCGGCACAAGCAGCGTGACAGTCAAGCAAGGCGGGCAGGACCTCGCCATCATCGACAGCACGCTGGCCTGAGGGGAAATGCGATGATCCGCTTCCCATCCCGCGTCTTGGTCGTATCCCCTGTCACGTTCGGTTTGGCGGCGATCCTGATAATGGTTGCCATGCCACTGAACGCAGCAGGCCAGCCAATGGTCAAGATCGAGAACTTTGCCTTCACGCCGGCGGTGCTGACGGTAAAGCAGGGCACTACCGTGACCTTCGAGAATGACGACGACATCCCGCATCTGGTGGTCGCCAACGATGCCTCGTTTCGCTCCAAGGCGCTTGACACCGGTGACACATATGCCTTCACCTTCACCAAAGTGGGCGACTATGCCTATTTCTGCGGGCTTCACCCGCACATGCAGGGCAGGATCACCGTCGCTCCGTGAGGATTTTCGGAAGGTTCTGCCCGGGATGCCGGGCGATGCGACGGTGTTGAACCAAGAGGCCGCGACCGAGCGCTTTCGCGAGGTGGTTCTGCCCCATCTCGCGGATGCGCTTGCGCTTGCCCGCTGGCTGACCGGCAACGCCGCCGACGCGGAGGATGTGGTGCAGGAGGCCTGTTTGAAGGCGCATGCGGGCATCGCCGGCTATGCCGGCGGCAATGCGCGCGCCTGGCTGCTGGCGATCGTGCGCAACGCCTCTTACTCCTGGCTGGCGCGCAACCGGCCGCGCAGTATCGTCGCCGTCGGCGACCTGAGCGACCTCGATGACATGACGGCTGCATATGGCGCCGGCCTGCCGGATACGGATAGTCCTGAGGCAAGCCTGATCGCCAAGGCCGACACGGCCGCACTCGAGGCGGCGATCGCCGCGCTGCCGCACCAATTTCGCGAGACTGTGGTGCTGCGCGACATCAACGGCCTCAGCTATCGCGAGATCGCGACGCTGCTTGGCGTGCCGCTAGGCACGGTGATGTCGCGACTGGCGAGGGCGCGCGGTCTGCTGATATCCCAACTTGGGAGGGCGCCATGAGCGCGCACAACGATGGACTGCCCGATGACCCGGCGGGCGTGGAGCTGATGATCCATGCCTTGGTCGATGGCGAGCTCGACGCAGCAGCAGCATTGGCTGTCGAGCGACGCATCGCGGCCGATCCGGCGCTCGCCGCCGAGCATGCCCGCATCGCTGCGCTGCAGACGGTCGTCAGCGGGCTGCCGAGGCTCGATGTCCGTGAGGATTTCAAGGCTCGCATCGCTGCAATCGGGACAGCCGGTACGGAGAAAGTGCTGCCGGCGCCGGCGCCCGTCGCTCGAGTGCCGCCGGCACACAGAGCGGTGCACCGATTTGGCGCGTTCGACTGGCGCGCGCTGGCGGCGTCGATCATCGTTACCGCCGTGCTGGCCAGCGGTGCGACGCAATGGATGATGCTGAGCAGGGCGCCCGACAGCTTTGCCGCCGCGGTCGCCAGCGGCCATCGCCGCAGCCTGCTGGCAGCCAGCCCCGTGGACGTCGTCTCGTCGGACCGGCACACGGTCAAACCCTGGCTGGATGGCAGGGTCGGCCTGTCGCCGCCGGCACCTGACCTTGCCAGTGACGGCTTCGCGTTGCTCGGCGGCCGGGTCGAGGTGATCGCCGACCAGCCAGTGCCGGCACTGGTCTACAGGCACCGCGAGCACCTGATCACTCTCGTCGCCGCGCCCGAGGAAACCGGCTCGACAGCCGGACCGGTCGATCTTTCTGCTGGTGGCTTCTCGCTGGTCCACTGGAGCGACAGCGCCTTTTCCTACTGGGCGATTTCCGATACCGAACGGCCTGAACTTGACGACTTCGTCAACCGCTTCCGAGCAGCGGCCGCCCGATGACAGACCGACCCTGTCCATGTGCGTAGCCACGGAGACGGCACAAGCGGCTTTGCCGTTTCCGGCCATCCTTGCGGCTCCCCTCGATTTCAGCTAATGCGCGCTTTTGCCGCCGGAGAGCAGAAGCTTGGACGATCACCGCGCCGACGTCGCCATCATCATGGGCAGCCAGTCCGACTGGGCGACGATGCGCCACGCCGCCGAAACGCTGGAGGCGCTTGGAATTCCGCACAAGCGGCTGATCGTCTCGGCCCACCGCACGCCCGACCGGCTCTATGACTTCGCCAAGGGCGCCAAGGCGGCCGGCTACAAGGTGATCATCGCCGGTGCCGGCGGTGCGGCGCATCTGCCCGGCATGACGGCGGCGATGACGCCGCTGCCGGTGTTCGGCGTGCCGGTGGAATCAAAGACGCTGTCGGGCCAGGACTCGCTGCTATCAATCGTGCAGATGCCGGCCGGCATTCCGGTCGGCACTTTGGCCATCGGCAAGGCCGGCGCCGCCAACGCTGCCCTTCTGGCCGCCGCGGTGCTGGCGCTGAGCGACGAAAAGCTCGCCGCCCGGCTGGATAGCTGGCGCGCCGCGCAGACCGCCAAGGTGGCCGCCGAGCCCACGGACGCGCCGTGAGCCTGCCGGCGGGATCGAGCATCGGCATCATCGGCGGCGGCCAGCTTGGCCGCATGCTGGCGATGGCCGCGGCCCGCCTCGGCTACCGCATCGTCGTGCTGGAGCCGCAGCCGGATTGCCCGGCGGCACAGGTCGCCAACCGGCAGATCGTCGCCGCCTATGACGACGCGGCCGCGCTTAGCGAGCTGGCTGCGGCCAGTGCCGTCGTTACTTATGAATTCGAGAACGTACCGGTCGCGGCCGCCGCGGCACTTGCCTCTACGGTGCCGGTCTATCCGCCGGCACGCGCACTGGAAGTGGCGCAGGACCGGCTGGCGGAAAAGAAATTCCTCAACGGCACCGGCATACCGACCGCGGATTTCAGCCCCGTCGACAATGACGAGGAACTGACGGCTGCGCTGAAACAGTTCAACGGCAGCGGCATATTGAAGACGCGCCGCATGGGCTATGACGGCAAGGGCCAGCGTGTCTTCCGCAACATGGAAACAGGCGGCTTTGCCGGCACTTGCGAGGCGATGGGCAACGTGCCGTTGATCCTGGAATCCTTCGTCACCTTCGAGCGCGAGATTTCGGTGATCGCCGCGCGCGGCAGCGACGGCTCGCTCGCCGCCTACGATCCAGCGTGGAATGTCCATCGCAACGGTATTCTTCACAGCTCGACGCTGCCGGCCGGAGTAAAATCCGAGACGGCGGCTGCGGCTCAAACGGCGGCGGCAGAGATCCTTGCAGCGCTCGACTATGTCGGCGTCATCGGCGTCGAATTCTTTGTCCTTGCCGACGGTTCGCTGTTGGCCAACGAGATAGCGCCGCGCGTCCACAATTCCGGCCACTGGACGGAGGCCGCCTGCACCATCTCGCAATTCGAGCAGCACATCCGCGCCGTCGCCGGCCTGCCGCTGGGAAATCCCGCCCGGCAGTTCGACTGCGTGATGGAAAACCTGATCGGCGACGATGTCAGGCGCGTTCCTGAGCTACTCGCCGAGCCCGATCTGATGCTGCACCTCTATGGCAAGGCCGAGGCGCGGCCCGGCCGCAAGATGGGCCATTTTACGCGCGTGAGCCGCCGCAGCTAGAGCATGATCCCGAACCGAAGGTCCGCGCTAGCGAAAAGTGGAATCCGGATTTCGGAAAAGATCATGCTCAAACACAAAGTTAGAACCTACGCTTACTGGATTTCGCCGCTCTCGTCCTCGTCGGGGCTGGCGCAGCTAACATCGCCTTCCGCGCAGGTCGAATCGGCGGTGAGCTGCTTGGTGCGATCGTCGGTCAGCCGCGTCAGGCATTCCGATATCAGCATCGGATAGATCGAGCCGCCTTCGCTGTCCGCGGCCGAATAGCTGCATTCCGCGTCGCGAAAAGCGATCCAGGCGCGCTGCGCCGTCTGCAACAGCTTCCTGGCTTTTGCGTCAGTTCCGCCGATGATTTCCTGGTAGGCCTTGTTGAGCTTGGCGTCGGCGGATTTGTAGTCCGCGTCGGCGCAGATGTTCATCATCTGCTGGCTGTCGTCGTTGCGGTCGCATTCCTGCGCATAGGCAACAGAACCTGCCGCGAGGACGACAAGACAGGCGGACACAAGAATTCGGCGCATGACGATCTCCAATTCGCAACCGCATCATTCCAGCCGTCTCAAGCCTGCGCAACGCCAGTGACGGATATTTGATGATACGAAACGGTCCGTATCGTTTAGGCAACGCGCTTGCGGTTGACACGGGCAACGCTCCTCGTCTATGAGCCACGCACAGTTCAAAGGCGCGTCTGTGGGCGCGCCTTAATAATTCGGCCCGTGACCGGGCCCAGACCGACGGGCAAGACCATGAAAATCAAGAATTCGCTCAAGGCGTTGAAGGCGCGTCACCGCGACAACCAGCTGGTTCGTCGCAAGGGCCGCGTCTACATCATCAACAAGACCGCGCCGCGCTACAAGGCGCGCCAGGGTTGAGTTTTCGACGGAGGCTGCGCGCCTCCGTTCGCATGATACGACTCTCACGCTAAATTCAGTTTGACGATCCGGCGTCGGGGGCTAGATTCCCGCGATGCGGATTCTTTTTGCATTTTTCACGGCCTTCCTCGTTTCCGGCGCTGTCTCGCTGCCGGCGTGGGCTGAAGATCCGACCACAACTCCGCCGGCAGCACCTCCGGTCGTCAAGACGAAACAGGCGCGGCTCGATCAGCTGTTTGCCGATCTCAAGCGCGAACGCAATGAAAAGGCGGCCGAGCGCATCGCCGGACGGATCGGCAGCGAGTGGTCCCAGTCGGGCAGCGCCTCTATCGACCTGATGATGCAATGGTCGCAGAAGGCGATCGAAAACCAGAAATTCGATGTTGCACTCGATTTCCTCGATCAGGTTGTGACTTTGCAGCCGACCTATGCGGAAGGCTGGAACCGGCGCGCCACTGTTCATTTCATGATGAAGAACTACGGGAAGTCGATGGCGGACATCGACCGCACCCTGCAGCTCGAACCACGCCATTTCGGCGCGCTTTCGGGCCTGGCTCAGATCATGGCCGAAACCGGCCACAAGCAGTCGGCACTTGAGGCCTGGCAGCGCGTGCTCGGCATCTACCCAATGATGCGCAGCGCCCAGGACCAGGTCGCCGCACTTTCCGAGGAGCTTGCCGGCGAAGGCATTTGAGACCAGTAAGGGAGTAGGGGGAATAGGGTAGTATGTGAGAGGTGCAGATTGCACTGTGGAACACATGCGCCCTACTCCCCTACTCCCCTACTCCCCTATAGGCCCGATCTATGCCGTTTGCTTCTGTGACGAGTTTCTCCACAAGGGCGGCGGCCGGCATCTCCCGCAGCTTCGCAACGCCCTGCCCGGCCCAAGTGGGCAAGAAGTCAGCCCGCTTGCTTTCATCCTTTGCCATCGAAAGCGGCATGACCAGACTCGCCTGCAGCGGAAACGCCAACGCTGCATCTTCCTCACCAGCCATTTCCATCACAAACCGGTTGCGCACCACGCGCGCTGGGCGGCCAGTGAAGCAGCGAGTCACCGACGTGCTCTCGTCGTTGGCCGAGCGCAATGCTACGCGATAGACTGGCTGCACATTGGCTTCAGGACAGGCCAGGAAAGCCGTGCCGATCTGCACACCAGATGCACCAAGTGCAAAGCTGGCAGCAATGCCGCGACCGTCGAAGATACCGCCGGCGGCAATTACAGGCACCCGCACGGCATCAACAATCTGCGGTACGAGTGCCATAGTGCCGGCTGTGCCGATAGCAGGGTCGCCAGTGAATGTGCCGCGATGCCCACCCGCCTCGTATCCCTGGGCGATAATGGCGTCCACCCCTCCTGCCTCAAGCTGGCGCGCTTCCGAGACGGTGGTGGCCGAACACAAGACAGTACAGCCGGCCGCCTTCAACTGCTGCACAATTGCGGTGTCGGGTAGACCGAAGTGGAAGCTGACCACCTTGGGGCGCAGCTCGAGCACAATTTCGAGACGCTCACGATCGAAGGTGGGGAAGGGCTCGCCCGGCTCGGGCACCGGTCCGAGGCCGACCTCCTCATAGGAGCCGCGAAGGCGGTCTCGCATACTTTGGGCTGCCGCATCATCGTGTATCGGCGCCGGGTGCGCAAAGAAGTTGACGTTGATCGGACGATTGGTGGCGTGCTGTGTCGCCGTGAGCTGCTCGCGGATAGCCGCCGCAGGCAGAATGCCGCATCCGAGCGAGCCAAGCGCCCCGGCATTGCTGACTGTCGCCGCCAGTTCCGGCGTGGTGATGCCGCTCATCGGCGCCTGGATTATCGGGTGCTCAATGCCGAGGAGTTCCAGAAGATCAGTGCGCATCCACATTGGATCACCCTCCTCTTTCTCCCAGGAGAGATTACCTTAACTGACTTCCAGCTCAAGATCGGATAGGGCCTTCGAACCGCTTCACGGCCGGCCACAGGCTGATGCAAGCTGGCGGAGTTCGGCGTTGATCGCAGCCCAACTGCCGTCAATGCACCGGGCCGCCGCGTTTACGACGCGCCATGCAGCCGGCCTATCCGGCAGCCGCGGCCGACATTAGCGGCCGACTTCCGATCCGACATAGGCGATGCGCAGCATGTTGGTCGAGCCCGGCGTCCTCAACGGCACGCCGGCCGTGATGATGACGCGGTCGCCCGGCTTGCCGAAACCTTCATCGAAGGCGATGCGGCAGGCGCGGTCGACCATGTCGTCGAGGTCGCTGGCGTCGGGGGAAACGACACAATGCGTGCCCCACAACAGCGACAGCCGCCGCGCCGTGTTGAGGATCGGCGACAGCGCCACGATCGGCACTTGCGGCCGCTCGCGCGCGGCGCGCAAGCCGGTCGTGCCGGACGCGGTATAGGTGATGATCGCCGACAGCTTCAACGTCTCGGCTATTTCGCGGGCGGCGAGCGAGATCGCGTCGGCTCCGGTCGCTTCCGGTTCCGAGCGTTGCGCGTTGATAATGCCGGCATAGGTCGGGTCGGTTTCGACCTTGGTGGCGATCCGGTTCATCATCGCCACCGCCTCGACCGGATAGGCGCCGGCGGCGGACTCCGCCGAAAGCATGATCGCGTCGGCGCCTTCAAACACGGCGATCGACACGTCCGACACCTCGGCCCGCGTCGGCACCGGCGCGGTGATCATCGATTCCAGCATCTGCGTGGCGACCACCACCGGCTTGCCGGCACGGCGCGCGGCGCGGGTGATCTGCTTCTGAATGCCAGGCACGGCTTCGAGAGGCATCTCGACGCCGAGATCGCCGCGGGCGACCATCAGCGCATCCGAAAGCTCGATGATCTCGGCCAGCCGGGCGACGGCCTGCGGCTTTTCGATCTTGGCCATGATCAGCGCCCGGCCGCGTGCGATCTTGCGCGCTTCGGCCAGGTCCTCGGGCCGCTGCACGAAGGACAGCGCCACCCAGTCGACGCCGGTCGCCAGAACCGCGTCGAGATCCCGGCGGTCCTTTTCCGTCAGCGCGCCGACCGGCAGGTCGGTGTCGGGCAGGCTGACGCCCTTCTTGTCGGAAATGGTGGTGCCGGCGACGACGGTGCAGACGATCGCCTTGCCGTTGCTGCTGACCGCCTTGAGCTCGAGCTTGCCGTCGTCGATCAGCAGGCGATGACCAGCCTCGACCGAACGCAGGATTTCGGGATGCGGCAGGTAGACCCTCGTCGAATTGCCGGGCTCGGGATTGTCGTCGAGCGTGAAGGTCTGACCGACGGTCAGCACCTCTTTGCCGTTGGCGAACTTGCCGACGCGCAGCTTTGGCCCTTGCAGGTCGGCGAGAACGCCGATCGGCCGGCCGACCGCCTCCTCGACGGCACGAATGCGGCCGACAAGCGTCCGCATCAATTCATGGTCGGTGTGGCTCATATTAATGCGGAACACGTCGGCGCCGGCTTCGAACAGCTTCTTCAGCATCTCCTCGGACGAGGAGGCCGGACCGATGGTGGCGAGGATCTTGACCTTGCGGCTGCGTCTCATTGACTGTTTGTTCCCGGGGCGGCTGGAGCGCCATCCGTTGCGGGCTCGTCAGTCAGCTGGACCATCCAGCTTGCCTGCTCGCCCGTGTCATATTCCTGGAATCCGGCGCGCTGAAAGCCCCGGGCGACGCAATCGGTAACGCCGGCGATCTTGAACTCTTTTTCGGCCACGCACATGTTGATCGGGCCATCCCAGCGTCCGCCGCGCTCGGCGTCTTCTGCATAAAGATAGTAAAACCTTGATGACAACGGTCCCTCGATCAGCGTCTTGCAGCTCGATCCTTCGATGTGCCACCAGCCTTCGGTGATCCAGCCGGCCTTGGCGCGATAGCCGATGCCGACACCGACCAGGTTCTGCGTGGCGTTGCAGACCCGGAAATCGGCCCGTGCCGGCGAGGCCGAAATCACCGCGAAAAGAGCCATGGCCGGTACCAGGAGCGGCATGGCCAAGGCGTGGCGCACACGCAGCCTGCCGGCGAAACCCATCCTGAAACCCCTCAAGAACCACATTTGCATCTCTCAACGCCCCTTTTCGGAAAAGTCCGTACGCATGTCAACGCGCCGATCTGTCCAATTCCAATCGATTTAGAAGGCTCTGGCGCGCTTGCGGTCGCCCCTGCTCAGTTTTTTGGCAGAAACCGTGGCCAAACAACGGCATTGCGCAAGCGTTCTCTTCGTGGAATGACGATACCACCCTCCCCGAAAGCCAGCGAACAGACCTTTCCCGCCAATGACCCGATCCACAGTTTTCGCGCCTTTCGATATCGTCGAAGGCGATCGCAAGCGCGGCATGGTGCTTCTGGCCGATCACGCCCGCCGCGACCTGCCGGAGGAGTATGGCAGTCTCGGCCTGCCGGCGGCGGAGTTCGACCGCCACATCGCCTACGACATCGGCGTCGAGACTGTAACCCGCGAACTCGCAAGTCTGCTCGGCGTTCCGGCCGTGCTTGCCAATTTTTCGCGACTGCTGATCGACCCCAATCGCGGCGAAGACGATCCAACGCTGATTCGTCAGCTCTATGACGGCACCATCATCCCGGGAAATTATCCCATTGCCCCGGAGGAGCGCGAAAGACGGCTGGACCGCTTTTACCGCCCCTATCATGATGCCGTCAGCGCCATGATCGCCTCTGTGGCGCGAGCATCCGCGCAGGCACCCTTCATCTTTTCGGTGCATTCCTTCACACCGACCATGCAGGGATTCGTGCGGCCGTGGCACGCCGGCATATTGTGGGACCTGGACGACCGCGTTGCGCGGCCGCTGATCGACATACTCGCCGAGGACAAGAGCCTCATCGTCGGCGACAACGAACCCTATGACGGCGCACTGCGCGGCGATACCATGTTCAGGCACGCCATCGTCAACGGCTTTGCCCATGCGCTGCTCGAGGTCCGCCAGGACCTGATCGCCGACCGCAAGGGTGCCCTCGCCTGGGCCGAACGGCTGGCGCCGGTCGTTGACGCGATAGATCGACGTGCCGATATACATGCGGTGAAAATATTCGGCTCTCGCACCGGGCCGGTATGATGAGGCCCAAGGGAGGCCAACATGACATGACCGAACTCAGCGACGAACAAAAGCGCGATTTCGAAGCCGCTGCCTTCCGCCGGCTGGTCGCGCATCTGCGCGAGCGTTCCGACGTACAGAACATCGACCTGATGAACCTCGCCGGCTTCTGCCGCAACTGCCTGTCCAACTGGTACCGCGATGCGGCGCAAGCCGAAGGTGTCGAACTCAGCAAGGAACAGTCGCGCGAGATCATCTACGGCATGCCCTATGCCGAGTGGCAGGCACTGAACCAGGTCGAAGCCTCCGACGCCAAGAAGGCCGAGTTCGAGGCAAGGCGCCCTAGGGATCACTAGGGAGGACGCCGTGCCTAAGATTGACGTTGCCGACGTGCCCGGACGCAAGGGCTCATCCTATCCACCGCCGTTCGATGCACCCTGTGCCGAACGCGTGCGCCAGCGGCTAGGCAACGCAGGCGGGCTCACCGACTTCGGCATCAATCTCATGCGCCTGCCGCCGGGCAACTGGTCGAGCCAGCGCCACTGGCATTCGCACGAAGACGAATTCGTCTACGTGCTTGAAGGCGAGCTGACGCTCGTCGAAGATGCCGGCGAGACGGTGCTGCGCGCCGGTGATTGCGCGGCCTTTCCGAAAGGATCAGGCAACGGCCATCACATGATCAATAAATCGGGCGGGATGGCGATCTATCTCGAAGTCGGTTCGCGCTGGCCCGACGACGTCGCCACCTGCTCCGACATCGACATGATGAGCACCAACGCTGACGGCCGGTTTGTGCACAAGGATGGCGCGTCTTATCTCGAGCCGTAGGGATTTCGGAGTGGACCGCCGAGATGGTTGGCCGACGCGAGAGGACGTAGCGTCTGGTCCAAGCACTTTCGGCGAAGAGCGCTTGACTGTGAATTGAATCGATCTAATTTGCCGCGCAACGCCATTTCCGGACCGGATTCTACCCAATGGACGCGCAGAAAATCACGCAGATCGCGATTCGTGGACGCTGGGCAGTGGCCGGCATCTTCCTTGCCAACGGCTTCTTGACCGGCAGTTGGGCGCCGCAGATCCCGGTGTTCCTGACGCGACTCGACATTTCGAGGTTCACGCTCGGCTTGCTGATTCTGTTGTTCGGTGCCGGCGCCGTCACTGCCATGACCTGGTGCGGCCATCTGATCTCGAAGCATGGCTCGCGCACGGTGCTGCGCTGGTTCGGACTTGCCGGCAGCTTCGGCCTTTTGGTTGTGGCTCTGGCCCCCAACGTGCCCCTTGCAGCCATCGCCATGTTCATCTTCGGCGGTTCGATCGGCGGCATGGACGTCGCCATGAATGCCAATGCAGTGGCAGTCGAACGGCGGCTGTCCCGTGCCATCATGTCGTCCTCGCACGGCTTCTGGAGCCTTGGCGGTTTCGCTGGCGGCGCTTTGGGCGGTTTCGCCCTCCAGAACTACGGTCACCTCGCCCATGCGACAGTGGTGACGGCTCTTGCCTTTGCCGTAATCGCCGTTGCGATCCGCTACCTGATCGCCGAGGACAAGCACCCGGTCGCCGAGCACCACAAATTCGCGCCGCCGGCAAACCCGCTGGTCTATCTGGTCGGACTTATGGCGCTGCTGACGATGATCTCCGAAGGCGCGGTACTCGACTGGGCAGCGCTGTATCTCCGGCAGGAACTCGGCGCCGATCTTGCCGTCGCAGGCCTGGCCTATGCCGCCTTTTCCGGTGTCATGGCCGTCATGCGCTTCCTCGGCGATGGCGTCCGCAACCGTTTCGGTGCCGTTACGACGTTGCGCGCCTCGGCCCTTGCCGCTGCTGCCGGCATGCTGGTGGCCGGGCTGGCTCCCTCGCCTTGGCTGGCCATTGCCGCCTTTGCCTTTTGCGGCCTCGGCATTGCCAACATGGTGCCGATCATCTTTTCGGCCGGCGGCAACCAGGAGGGCATGGCGTCCGGCACCGGCATGAGCGTCGTCACCACAATGGGTTACTCAGGCATTCTGGTGGCGCCGTCGGCGATCGGCTTCATCGCCGAGCACTCGAGCTTCGGCCCGATCTTCGTCGCTCTGTCCGGGCTGCTGGTCGTCGTGCTGGTGATGGCCGGCCTCGCTCACCGTGCCGAATTCGCTGCCGAGCCTGCACCGGCTGAATAGCGCTTGAACTCTTCGTAGAGGAAATCCGCCGCCAATGGCCGCCTCGGCCGCACGGTGGCCAAGGCCTTCATCGATGCCGGCTACGATGTCCGTGCCATCACCCGCAGCGGCAAGGTGCCGGCCGAGCTCAAAGGCGCCACGGCGATCGCCGGCGACGCGCTCGACCGTGCTGCGCTGATCCGCGCGACCGAAGGCGTCGATATCATTTTCAACGGCCTCAACCCGCTCTACACCGACTGGAGCAAATGCCTGCCGATGGCCGAGAATGTGATGGCTGCCTGCCGGGCGAACGGCGCGCTGCATCTCTTCCCGGGCACCGTCTACTATTACGGCTCGCAGATGCCGGCGGTGATCGCCGAAGACACGCCGTTTCGCCCGACGACGGAAAAGGGCCGTATCCGCGTCGCCATGGAAGATCTGTTTCGCCGCGAGGCTGATGCAGGTCTGGTGCGCACGATCCTGCTGCGCGCTGGTGATTTCTTCGGCGGCACCGGCAGCGGATCGTGGTTCGATCTGGTTGTTGCCGCCAAGATGACCAAGGGCGTCTATACCGCCCCAGGGCCGGTCGATCTCGTGCATGAATGGGCCTATCTGCCCGACCTGGCCAAGGCCTTCGTCGGGCTGGCTGACAATCTCGACAAACTCGGCTTCTACGAGGCGCTGAACTTTCCCGGCCATGCGGTGACCGACCTGCAGATCAAGGCGGCCGCGGAGAAGGCGCTCGGGCGCTCGCTGAAACTGACGTCGATGCCGTGGTGGGTGCTGCGTGCCGGCGGCCCGTTCGTGGCGATGTGGCGCGAGATCGTTTCGATGTCCTATCTCCGCTTCGAGCCGCACCGGCTGGTTTCAGGCAGGCTGGAAAGCGTTATCGGTACGATCCCGCACACGCCGCTGGAAAATGCAGTGTCGAAAGCGCTCGAGGATATCGGCATCGCCACGATCAAAACGACGCAAAAAGTTGCCTGACAACAAACCAAAAAAAGGCGGATGGCCTCACGGTCATCCGCCGCTGGTCGGGGAGGAAGGTTGCGCTCAGATCCGGCCCATCAACAGCAGCACCAGGACAACGATCAGGATGACGCCGACGATGCCTGATGGTCCGTAACCCCAGGACCGCGAATGCGGCCACGCCGGAACCGCGCCGATCAGAATAAGAATAAGGATAAGGATGAGAATGGTGCTGATCGTCATCAGAAAATCCTCGCTTTGAGGTTGCAATGACGGAACAATGCAGAAGGCCGCCCATTGTTCCCGGGCGGCCTTGCTTGATCAGGACCGCGATCCGGACTCTATTCGGCGGCCTTCGGGAAGGCGATCGCCGGTTCGGCGCCCAGATCGGCGTCCAGGCCTTTCGACGGGGTTTCGGCCTTGCGACGCCCGAACAGGCGGCTGAACCAGCCCCGACGCGCACCGGGTTTGACCTTGGCGCGAGTGAACACCATCAGCATCGACGGCGTCACCACCAGCGTCAGCACGGTGGCGAAGGACAGCCCGAAGACGATCGCCGAGGACAGCGAAATCCACCATTGCGTCGACGGCGCGTTGATCGTCGTCTCGTGATGAAAGATTTCGAGGCCGAGGCCGAAGGCGATCGGCAGCACGCCGAGGATCGCCGACACCGCCGTCAGCACCACCGGGCGGGCACGCTCGCGGCAGGTCTGCAGAACGGCCTCGTATTTGTCCCAGCCCTCTTCGCGCAACCGGTCATAGGTGTCGATCAGCACGATGTTGTTGTTCACCACCACCCCGGCCAGCGCGATGACACCGATGCCCGACATGACGATGCCGAATGCCTCTCCCGTCAGCAGCAGCCCGAGGAACACGCCGATCGTCGCCATGACCACGCAGGACAGCACCAGCCAGACGCTGGTGAACTTGTTGAACTGCGCCAGAAGCACGATGAAGATCAGGAAGATCGCCGCACCGAAGGCTTTGCTGAGGAAGGCACCAGCCTCCGCGCTGTCCTCATTCGAACCGGCAAGCTTCCAGCGAATGCCGCTGCCGAGGTTCATGTCGGCGACAGCTTTGGTGACCTCCTGCTGGACGGCAGCCACCTGGGCGCCGGCGGCGACGTTGGCCTGGACGACGACCGTTCGCGCACCGTCGATGCGGTTGAGGATACCGACCGTCGGCTCCGGCTTGCGCACGACGAAGTTCGAGATCGGCACCGAGCCTTGCGCGGTCTGCACCCTGAGTTCGTCGAGCGTCGACAGCGTGCGCCGATCCTCGGGCAGGCGCAGCCTGATGTCGACTGCATCGTCGGCGCCGGCGGGCCGGTACTCGCTGAGCTTCAGCCCGTTGGTCACCAATTGCACGACCGTCCCGACCGCGGTTGGGCTGATGCCGTACTGCGCCGCCTTGGCGCGATCGACCTCGAGCGCCCAGTCGACGCCGGGCGGCGCCAGGCCGTCGGAAATATCGATGACGCCGGGCACCTTGGCTATGCGCGCGGCGACGGCGCGGGCCTTGTCGTCAAGGCCCTTCGGATCGACGGCCGAAAGCCTGATCTGGATCGGCTTGCCGGTAGGCGGGCCGGCTTCCGGCACGCGAACCTCGACGTCAACACCGGGAATGCCGGCCATAACGCCGCGCAGTTCGTCCAGGATTGAGTTCGCCGATTTACGCTCGCGCCAGTCGACGAATTCGTACTGGATCACGCCAACCACGTCTTCCGGAACATCCTGGCCGCCGCCCTGCGTCTTGCCGACGCGGGTATAGACAGACTTCACGCCCGGCCAACCGAGCAGGCGATTTTCCGCGGTCTTGGTGGCCGAGTCCATTTCGGCAAGCGAAAGATTGCCGCGGGCGTGGACGTAGAGCAGGCCGTAGTCAGGCTCGACATTCGGGAAGAATTCGACGCCGGCGCCGAATTTCGAATAGGCGTAGCCGACGCCGAACAACAGCGCCACAGTGAGGACAAGCACGGTGATGGGATAATGCACCGCCTGCTTGACCACGGCCATGTACCAGCCGTCGCGATTGTCGTCGGGGTGATGGGCCGGCGCCTTGGCAAATATCGCGCCCAGCGTCGGCGCGAAGACCAGCGCATAGAGCATCGAGGCCGAGAGCGTCACGATCAGCGTGATCGGCATGTACTTCATGAAGTCGCCGATAATGCCCGGCCAGAACAACAGCGGCGAGAAGGCGGCAATGCGCGTCATCGTCGCCGCGATGACCGGGCCGGCCATGCGCTTGGCGGCAAGCGCGAACGCTTGCTCCTTCGGCATGCCCTCGCTCATGCGTCGCTCGGCGAATTCGGTGACGATGATGGCGTCGTCGACCAGCATGCCGACCGCCAGGATGAGGCTGAACAGCACGATCATGTTGATCGTGTAGCCCATCATTGCCAGCAACAGGATGCCGATCAGGAAGGATGATGGGATGGCCAATCCGATCAGCAGCGAGGCACGGCCAGACAGCGCGTAGAGAATGACGATGAACACCAGGATGACGGCGATCATCACGTGGTTCTGCAGGTCGCCGAGCAACTGGTTCACGAAGACCGACTTGTCTTGCGTGTAGGTGACGTGCATGCCCTCCGGCATCGTCTTGATGAAGGCGTCGGACACCTCCCTGACCTTGCCAATCGTATCGATCAGGTTGGAGCCGATGCGCTTCTTCACCTCGATGGCGATCGCCGGCTTGCCGTCGAGGCGGGTGACCGTCTCGGCGTCCTTGAATGTGGAGCGGATGGTGGCAATGTCCTTGGCCTGCACCACCGCATTGGGGCCGGCGACGACCGGAAGCGCCGCCACATCCTCTGGTGTCTCGATAAGCGAGGGCACCTTGACCGCGTATTTGCCCTCGGATCCTTCGATGTTGCCGGCGGCGACAAGACTGTTGGAAGCGCCGACCGCACCGATCAACTGGTCGAGCTGCAGCCCGTAGGAAGACAGCTTCATCGGATCGATGACCACTTCGACGAGGTCGTCGCGCGCACCCTGCAGCGAGCCCTCGAGCACGCCAGGCACTTCCTCGATGCGGTCGCGCAGCTCGCGCGCCGCCGCCGTCAGCACACGCTCAGGCACCTCGCCCGACAGCGTCACGACCAGGACGGGGAACTCGGAGATGTTGACCTCGGAGACCACGGGCTCCTCAGCCGCTTGCGGCAGGTCGGCCTTGCCGTCCTGCACCTTGCTGCGCGTGTCCTGCAGCGCCGTGGCGAGATCCGTCTGTGGCTGGAATTCAACGAGCACATAACCGCCGCCCTGGAAGGCGGCCGAGCGCATCTCCTTGAGGCCTTTCAGGCTCTTCAGCTTGGCTTCCATCGGCCGCAGCAGGAGGCGCTCGGAGTCTTCCGGCGAGATGCCCTGGTAGATCAGACTGACATACATCATCGGAATCGGAACGTCGGGTTCCGCTTCCTTCGGCGTCGACTGGTAAGCGACCGCACCAGCAAGGATGAGAAAGACCAGGACCGAAATGGTCAGCCGGGCATTGCTGATTGCAAGTTTGACGATGTCCATGATTACTGCGTCCCGGTCGTCGCTTCGCCCAACAGCTTTTGGATGGTCGCCTGGTCGGCTTCGACCGGCTTGACCACTTCGCCTTCCTTCACCAGTTCCTGGCCGGCGACGATGATGCGGGCGTCGGCCGGAATGCCGCCGAGCACCAGGCCGGTCGGCGTGTCGTCGACCAGGTCGATCGGGAAGAACACGACCTTGTCGTCCTTGTCGACGGCGCGAATGCCGAGATCGCCCTTGTCGCCGAGCGTCACCACCGAGCGCGGCAGCATGACGGCGTCGGTCGGCTGGGCGCTGAGCGCAATTTCTGCCGTCATGCCGGCCGGTACGGAACCATCGGCGTTGGGGATGGCGACTTCGACGCGGAAGGTACGGGTTGCCGAAGATGCATCGCGGCTGATGTAGCGCACCGTGCCCTCGACATTCTGGCCGCTGACCAGACGCACATCGGCCTTGTCGCCGATCTTCAGATAGCCGAGATCGCGTTCGCTGACTTCGCCGCGGGCGATCACCGGATCGAGCTTCAGAATGGTCGCCACCTCGCCGCCCTGCATCACGGAACTGCCAAGCTCCACCGGTACCCGGTCGATAACGCCGTCGAAGGGCGCCTTCACCTCGTTGCGGTCGAGTTCGGCTTGCGCTGCGTCCAGTAGCGACTTGGCCAGCGTCAGGTTGGAGCGGGCTGTGTCGAGCTGCAACTTGGGCAGATTGCCGGTTTTCATCAGCCCCAGGGCCGCAGCCAGCTCTGCCTCACGTTGCACGACAAGCTGCTTGGCATTGTCGACCGCCGAGATTTTTTCCTCGGCGGCAAGCATCAGGATCAGGTCGCCGGTCTTGACGTGCTGGCCCTGCTTGACCGGCAGCTTGTCGATGACGCCGGCGACGCGTGTCGCCAGGACGGCGCGCTTGTCGGCTTCGGTCAGTCCGGAAATGCGGATAGCGCGTGCATAGGTGCGCCGCGGCGGGGCTATGACCGCGACCGTGCGCAACGGCGCCTTGGGCTGTTCCGCCTCGGCGGTCCCCGGCTTGGCAGCCCCCTGTTTACCAGTTTGGGGCTTGCCTGCGTCGGCTGCCTTGGGCTGCTCGACCTCTCCTGCCTTGGGCTTGTTGTCGGCGGACGCGCTGCCGACGGACGAGAACTCGCCTGTCGCCATCCAGCCGGCGAACCCGATGAGCACAACAATGGCTGCAAGCTTGTGAAACCTGAATTTCGGCATCGTCATTTTTTCCAGTGCGCGGGGTTCGGCCAGGCCGCATCTTCTACTTGGGGCGCGTCGCCGATATGGGTGCGCGCGAGGCCGTATTCAAATTGCCGTGATCGGCGAAGCGCGCTTCTACCTCAAAGTTGCATCGCAATATAGTCAGAAAAGTTGATGGATTGTTGCTTTGTCCGCAAAGATGCGGCCGCAGCATCGGCTGTTGATTGCCAAAACAGCGGCATGGCAGCAAGTGTCAGGATGATTGGACAGATTGCGAATGCCATCTGCTTTGCGAAGCAGCTAGGCCGGACGGCGGGCGGCCTAGGGCTGCTTGCGCGCCGCAAGAAACTCCTTGACCCGCCGACCCGGCGCCGGCCCGCGCAAAGGCTTCAAGCCGTCGTCGAGTTCGCCGGACAGATCGATCGTCGGCCGCTTGCCGACGGCGTCATAATTTTCTTCCAGCCAATCACTGGCTGCGGTGCGGCCGAGGTCGCGCAGATAGGCAAGGAACGCCCATTCGGCATTGACCTTGGACGATGCCGACAGATCCTTGAACGCTTCGTCGGCATCGATGCGGTGCATGCGGATGTCGCGATATTCGCCGTGCGGCAATCGGCCGGCGGCGATCAGTTCCTTGACGAAGGCGATCGAGCGGAATTCGCGCAACAGCCCGGCGTTGAAGGTGATCTCGTCGATGCGGTTCTGGATCTCATTGGCGCTCTTCGGCGTTCCCTCGCGGACCACCGGATTGATCTGCACCAAAAGCACGTCCTCGGTGGCCGCCGTCTTGAAGAACGGGAACAGTGCCGGGTTGCCGCCATAACCGCCATCCCAATAGGGCACGCCCTTGATCTCGACGGCACGGAACAATTGCGGCAAGCAGGCCGACGCCATCACTGTGTCGAGGTCGATCTCGCCGTCCGAGAAGACCCGCAACTGGCCGGTCTCGACATTGGTAGCGGAAATGAACAGTTCCATCGACTTGCAGGCGCGCACATTGTCGAAATCGATCTCACGTTCGACCACGTCGCGCAGCGGATTGATGGCGAGCGGATTGGCGACATAGGGCGAAAATACCCGAGACATCGTATCGAACAGGAAATAGCCGGGCGTGTTCTCGATCGACCAATTGCCCCAGGCGACGTCCCAGGGCATGCGCTGTACCGGGCTGAAGCGGCCCTTTGCCGCCACCGCACGCCAGAAATCGTCGAGCTTCCGCCGCGCGCCCTCGACACCGCCGCGGACAAAGCCGTCGGCCAGCGCCACGGCATTCATGGCGCCGGCGCTGGTGCCCGAAACCGCCGTTATGTCGAGGCGCCCGTCCTCGAGCAGCCGATCGAGCACGCCCCAGGAAAACGCCCCGTGCGAGCCGCCGCCTTGCAGCGCGACATTGATCTTCTTTGGCTCTTCCGCCTTGCCGTTTTTCGGCATGGCGTGGCCCTTGACCGCTGGAAGCCTCACTAAGCGGTCCAGCCGCCGTCGACAGAGATGTGCGTGCCGTTGATCTGCGCCGCCGCATCCGAGCATAGGAACACCGCGGCCGCCGCAACCTGCTCGACGGTGACGAACTCCTTGGTAGGCTGCCTGTCGAGCATGACCTCACGGACCACCGTCTCGCGGTCCATCTTGTTGGCCTTCATCTGGTCGGGGATCTGCGCCTCGACCAGCGGCGTCAGCACATAGCCCGGACAAATGGCATTACAGGTGATCTTGTCGCGCGCCAGCTCCAGGGCGACAGTCTTGGTCAAGCCCATAATGCCATGCTTGGCCGAGACATAGGCCGACTTGAACGGCGAAGCGACAAGGCCGTGGGCCGAGGCGACGTTGACGATCCGGCCGCCACCGGCCTGTTTCATCAACGGGATGGCGGCTGCGATGGTGTGGAAGGCCGATGACAGGTTGATGGCGATGATCGCATCCCATTTCTCGATCGGGAAGCTTTCGACCGGCGCGACATGCTGGATGCCGGCGTTGTTGACCAGGATGTCGACCGAGCCGAATGCCTCGGCTGCCTTCGCCACCAAAGCCCGGCACTCGGCCGGCTTCGACATGTCGGCCTTGACGTAGACGGTCTTCACCACGTGGTGCTTCGCGATCGCGTCGGCGATGGCGTGATCGTCGGCGGTGTCGGAAAAGGAATTGACGACGACGTTGCAGCCTTCGGCCGCGAGCGCGTGGGCAATGGCCAGGCCGATGCCCGAGGTGGAACCGGTGACGATGGCGGTTTTTCTGGCGGTCAAGGCGGCTTTATTCCTTTCGAGGCGGGCTCCCGTGAACCATGCTGCACTGCAACATATAGGCTCTCTGTCACCCAAGAACAGCGGATGTGTGGAGCAATGACATGAAATTTTTGTCATGTAGACCTCTCTCGTCCCGACGAGAGAGGTGTTCGGCACCGGCTGTTGCGACCGGTTTTCGCAAGTATGCGAGGGAAAAATCCTCAGGCGACGAGGTCCGGCACCGGCCCGATATAGCGCGACTGCGGCCGGATCAGCCGTCCGCTCGTCTGCTGCTCGCGCGCATGGGCAATCCAGCCGGCGACGCGCCCGGCAGCAAAGACGTTGGTGAACGCCTCTTTCGGAAAGCCCGCCGCTTCCAGCAGGAGCGCTGTGAAGAACTCGACATTGGTCTGGAGCGAGCGCGACGGCTTGGCGATGCGGAGCACTTCGAGCGCCGCCTGCTCCACGCTTTCGGCAAAGGCCAGCCGGTGGCCGCTTTCGCCCCTGGCGCCGAGCTGGCGCACCACCGCTTTCAGCACGTCGGCACGCGGATCGCGCACGCGATAGATGCGATGCCCGAAGCCCATGATGCGGCGGCCACGCGCGATCTCGCTACGCAGCCAGCCGGCGGCGTCGCCATGCGCCTCGATCGCATCCAGCATCTCGATCACCGGACCTGGCGCGCCGCCATGCAGCGGCCCCTTGAGCGCTCCGAGCCCGGCCAGCACCGCCGAAGTAAGCCCGGCCTGCGTTGAAGAGACCACGCGCGCGGCGAAGGTCGATGCGTTGAGGCCATGGTCGCAAACCGTCACGAAATAGGCATCGAGCGCCTTCGCCAATTTAGGCGAGGCCGCAATGCCGGTCAGCATCCGCAGCATGTCGGCGGCATGATCGGCCTTGCTATCGGGCGCAATCGGGCGTTCGCCGCGCTGCAAGCGCAGCAAGGCCGGCGTCAGCACGGCAGGTGCCGCAACCAGCCGCAGCGCGTCCGACAATTTGTCACCATCCGGCAGCAGGGCAATACCGGCGCGCATCGCGCTGTAGATATCGACGGATGTGAGAAACGGCAGCAAGGGTTTGATCTGCTCGAACACTTCGCTGCGCGCCCGACCGATCGCGTTCGCCAGCTCCCTGCCGTCGGGAAGATCGTCGAAAAAGCCGTCGAACAGCAGATGAACCACCTCGGCGTATTTCCAGCGACCTGCCAGTTCGGGCAACGAATGGCCCCGGATGGTCAGGCGGCCACCAAGACCGTCGACATCGGAGAGCACCGTTTCCGCCGCCACAACATCATCGAGCCCATTCGCCATCGGTTTTCTCCTTGACCCTTTCCGGGTGGTAGATAAGGGTTGGTGACTGGACCATCAATCTTGATCAATGGAATCAACATGACAAGGCTGACATGACGGAGTGGCTGACGCGGGACGAAGCCCTGAAGCGTCTCAAGGTGCGAGCCCAGACCCTCTATGCCTATGTCAGCCGCGGGCGCATCGGCGTGCGGCCGGACCGGGCGGATCCACGCCGCAGCCAGTATCGCGCCGACGACATCGCGGCGCTGGCGAGTCGCCGGGCTCGTGGCCGAAATCCGCAGGCAATCGCCGAAAGTGCAATTGCCTGGGGTGAGCCGGCGATCGCCACCACGATCTCGACCGTTTTGCATGGCCGCCTTGTCTATCGCGGCCAGGATGCGGTTGCTCTCTGCGAGGCTGCCACGCTGGAGCAGACGGCAAACCTGCTTTGGGCATCTGACGCACCGGTGTCGTTCGTCTCGGCGAGCCGCCATGGCAACGGCGCAACTGGCCGGCCGGCTGCCTTCGCGGAATTGGCCGCGTTGGCGGCCAACGGCCGGCCTTCGCTCGGCCGAAGATCGGCTTCGCTCAACCACGATGCGGCCGGCGCCATCGCCGCTTTGGCCCAGGCGCTCGGCGCGATTCCCGGAACTGGTGCCGTGCACGAAAGGCTGGCGCGGGGATGGTCGCTCGATGCGGCCGGCGCAGACTTGATCCGCCGCTCACTGGTACTGTTGGCCGATCACGAATTGAACGCATCGACCTTCGCCGCACGGGTCGCCGCGTCCACCGGCGCACCTGTTTCGGCCTGCCTGCTTGCCGGCCTCGCCACGCTCTCCGGGCCGCGTCATGGCGGCGCCGCGGAGGCGGTCATGATGCTGGCGGAAGATGCGCAGAGATTGGGGCCGGACGCGGCTGTCGGACGCTGGCTCGGTCACGACAGGCCGCTGCCCGGATTTGGCCATCCGCTTTATCCCGACGGCGATCCGCGTGCGGAACCGTTGCTGGCCGCGATAGATGTCGATGATGGGCTGTTACGGCTTTGCGATGCGGCCTTTGCGGCAACGGGCATGCGCCCGAACGTCGATTTCGCTTTGGCCGCGCTGACGCGCGGTCTCCGTTTGCCGTCCGATACGCCGTTCCGCCTGTTCGCGCTCGGCCGCAGCGTCGGCTGGGCCGCGCATGCCGTGGAGCAGGTGACGAGCAACGGCCTGATCCGGCCACGCGCCCGCTACCAGGGACCGCTGCCGGAGCAGCTCTAGTCTAGCCGCGCTGCTTGCGAAGTCTCAGCAGCACCTGAAGGAAGGTCCGACGCTGCACTTCGCCAGCCGGCAGTCAGGACATCGTGTCGAGCTTGCGCTGCATCGCGGCGATCTGCTCCTTCAGCTCCTGAAGGTCGTCGGGTTTTTCCGGCGTTTCCTTCCTGGCCGGTTCGGCCGGCGCTGCTGCCGGCGCCGAGCCCGCGGGCGGGAACGGCGTGAACAGCCGCATGGCGTTCTGGAACATTTCCATGTTGCGCCGCGTCTGCTCCTCCAGCACCTTGATCGGCGTAGCGATCTTCATCATGTCCATCGGCGACTTGCCGAGCGCATCTTTCATCTGCTCGCGAAAGCGCTCCTGCTCCTTCGAGAAGGCCAGCATCGACTGTTCGAGAAAGCTCGGCACGATCATCTGCATCTGGTCGCCGTAATAGGCGATGAGCTGACGCAGGAACGGGATCGGCAGCATGTTCTGCCCGTCCTTGTTCTCCAGCTCGAAGATGATCTGGGTCAGTACCGGATGCGTGATGTCGTCACCGGTCTTGGCGTCCTGGACAGTAAAGTCCTCGCCTCTTTTGACCATTTCAGCGAGATCCTCGAGCGTCACATAGGTGCTGGTGCCCGTATTGTAGAGACGGCGATTGGCATATTTCTTGATAACAATAGGTTCGTCTTTTGCGGCCATCTGCATCCTCCCCGGACACCGGGCAGCTTAAGTAAGCCGCCGGTAACGATTGCGCCTTTTTAAAGGATATGCGCAAAAGCGTCATGAATCCAAGCAGTTTGTGCAGTGCGGGAACATTTTATGCTGCGCAGCACGGACGGGCCGCCGTTGCAGCGACGGGCGGCATACTTGCGGGAGTGGGACGCCATGCCCATTTCGGGTTTGACTCGGGTTGTGGAAAGGGCAAGAAAAGTCCCCGACGGCACCCGAAATCATTCCCCGAAAGCCTGGAGAAGAACATGTCCGCTTCCAACGCCATCGTTGTCGCCAGTGCAGCGCGCACGCCCGTCGGCTCCTTCAACGGCGCCTTCGCCAACACCCCAGCCCATGAATTGGGTGCCGTCGCCGTCAGGGAAGCGCTGGTCCGTGCCGGCGTCGACGGCAAGGAGGTGGACGAGGTCATTCTCGGCCAGATTCTGACCGCGGCTCAAGGGCAGAACCCGGCGCGGCAGGCGGCAATGGCTGCCGGCGTACCGCAGGAGGCGACCTCCTGGGGCCTGAACCAGCTCTGCGGCTCGGGCTTGCGCGCTATCGCGCTCGGCATGCAGCAGATCGCCCAGGGCGATGCAAAAATCATCGTTGCCGGCGGCCAGGAATCGATGTCGATGGCTCCGCATGCGCAACATCTGCGCGGTGGCGTCAAGATGGGCGACTTCAAGCTGATCGACACCATGATCAAGGACGGCCTGACCGATGCCTTCTACGGCTATCATATGGGCAACACCGCTGAGAACGTCGCCCGCCAGTTTCAGATCACCCGCGACGACCAGGACCAGTTCGCACTGGCTTCCCAGAACAAGGCCGAGGCCGCGCAGAAAGCCGGGAAATTCAAGGACGAGATCGTTGCCTTTACAGTCAAGGGCAGGAAGGGCGACACCGTAGTCGACCAGGATGAATACATCCGCCACGGCGCGACAATCGATGCCATGACCAAGCTCAAGCCCGCCTTCGACAAGGAAGGCACGGTGACGGCTGCCAATGCTTCCGGCATCAACGACGGCGCCGCCGCCGTGGTGCTGATGACCGAAGCGGAAGCCGCAAGGCGCGGCATCACACCGCTGGTGCGTATCGTTTCCTGGGCGACCGCCGGTGTCGACCCGCAGATCATGGGGACGGGACCGATCCCCTCCTCGCGCAAGGCGCTGGCCAAGGCCGGCTGGTCGGTTGGCGACCTCGATCTGGTCGAAGCCAACGAGGCCTTTGCCGCGCAGGCCTGCGCCGTCAACAAGGACATGGGCTGGGATCCGGCCATCGTCAACGTCAATGGCGGCGCCATCGCCATCGGCCATCCGGTCGGCGCCTCGGGCGCCCGCATCTTCAACACGCTGGTCTACGAGATGCGCCGCAGAAGTGCCAAGAAAGGCCTTGCCACGCTGTGCATCGGCGGCGGCATGGGTGTTGCCATGTGCGTGGAAGCATTGTGATGAGATAAGCGATACGAATAGGATGCTGGCGCAAAGCGAGTAGGGAATAGGGGGCAAACCCCACCGCTTCAACGCTCAGTCATCTGCATTTCCCGGGAGGACATATGACAAAGGTTGCAATCGTCACAGGCGGGTCGCGCGGCATCGGCGCGGCGATATCGGTCGCCTTGAAAAGCGCCGGCTATTCGGTCGCCGCAAACTACGCCGGCAATGAAGAAGCGGCGGCAAAGTTCAAGGCCGCGACCGGCATCCCGGTCTATAAATGGTCGGTCGCCGACTACGAGGCCTGCGCCGCCGGCATCAAACAGATCGAAGCCGATCTCGGTCCCGTCTCGGTGCTGGTCAACAATGCCGGCATCACTCGCGACGCGATGTTCCACAAGATGACCCGCGAGCAATGGAAAGAGGTCCTCGACACCAACCTTTCCGGCGTCTTCAACATGACGCATCCATTGTGGGGCGGCATGCGCGACCGCAAGTTCGGTCGCATCATCACCATCTCCTCGATCAACGGCCAGAAAGGCCAGGTCGGCCAGGTCAATTATTCGGCCTCGAAGGCCGGCGATATCGGCTTCACCAAGGCACTGGCCCAGGAAGGCGCGCGCGCCGGCATCACCGTCAACGTCATTTGCCCCGGCTACATCGCCACCGAGATGGTCAAGGCAATGGACGAGAAGGTCCTCAACGAGCGCGTCATCCCGCACATCCCGGTCGGTCGTCTCGGCGAGCCGGAGGAGATCGCGCGCTGCGTCGTCTTCCTCGCTTCCGACGATGCCGGTTTCATCACCGGCTCGACCATATCAGCCAATGGCGGCCAGTACGTCGCCTGATCGTTTGTCTTTACGTTGAGACAGATCCGCGCTTGGACGAACGGGCCTGCAAAACGGCCCGTTTCTATAGCGGTCTTCCCGTTGCAAGATCTCGATGCAGCACGCTGCCCCAATCCGGCACGCAAAGGTTAACGGCAAACTCGCAGCTTGTGCAAAAGCCGCCCGGCAGCCTGTGGATTCTCGGTGGAAAAGCTGTCCACAACACAACATGTTGCGGTGAACAAACCAAGAAACTTCGGCTATCTCTGATTCGTCGCCGATTCGTTCCGGCTTTGAGCGGAACGTTAACGGCGAGAGCTGAAAACACCCTCGAAATGATTAAAGCGCGTTAGGAAACATCAATAATTTCATAACGTTGTGCGAAGCAGATTGGCCGGCCACGACCATTCGCCGGCAAAGGTTAACCGCAGTGCTCGCTTGGATGCCGCCTGCATAAATCGGGCCAGTTTCCGTGATTCAGCATGTGGTGAGGTACGCCGACAGAAAACCCAGATGTAGCCGTGAACAAACCCTGAATCAGCGCGAGTCAGTGATTCGTCGCTGATTCGTTCCAGACTCGTTCCAACTGTTAATCGGGAACAGATTTTCTGGCTTCGAACCAACCAATCGGCCTGCCCTCGGCATATTCCGCTTTCGCTTCGCGCCCGAAATCCCTATGTGTCGCCTGTCATACGCGGCCAATATGGGCGCGCTCCCGACAATGCGAGGCAGAGAGCCTTATTTCCAGGCCGATGAACATCCATCCGAAACACACTGAACCGCTGATCCTGTCGGGTCGAGACGTGACGGCCGTGCTCGGCCCGACCAACACCGGCAAGACCCACCTCGCCATCGAACGCATGGTGGCGCATGAAAGCGGCGTCATCGGCCTGCCGCTCAGGCTGCTTGCCCGCGAGGTCTATACGCGCGTCTGCGAGAAGGTCGGCGCCCATAAGGTGGCGCTCATCACCGGCGAGGAAAAGATCCAGCCGGCGGGCGCGAAATACTCGGTCTGCACCGTGGAAGCGATGCCGCGCGAGACCGACGCCGCCTTCGTTGCCATCGACGAGGTCCAGCTCGCCGGCGATCTCGAACGCGGCCACATCTTCACCGATCGCATCCTGCATCTGCGCGGCCGCCAGGAGACTCTGCTGCTGGGCGCGGCCACCATGCACGGCATTCTGCAGCGCCTGCTGCGGGGCGTGTCGGTGGTGACGCGACCACGCCTCTCGCATCTTGCCTATGTCGGTTCGAAGAAGCTGACCCGCCTGCCGCGGCGCACGGCGATCGTCGCCTTCTCGGCCGACGAGGTCTATGCCATCGCCGAGCTGATCCGCCGCCAGCAGGGCGGTGCCGCCGTCGTGCTCGGCGCACTCAGCCCGCGCACCCGCAACGCCCAGGTGGCGCTGTTCCAGTCGGGCGACGTCGACTACCTCGTCGCCACCGACGCCATCGGCATGGGCCTCAACCTCGACCTCGACCACGTCGCCTTCGCCCAGAACCGCAAATTCGACGGCTACCAGTACCGCAACCTGACGGCGGCCGAGCTCGGCCAGATTGCCGGCCGCGCCGGCCGGCATCTGCGCGACGGCACCTTCGGCGTCACCGGCCAGGTCGATCCGCTGGATGATGAACTGGTCAACAAAATCGAGGCGCATGATTTCGACCCGGTGAAAGTACTGCAGTGGCGCACCGCGCATTTCGATTTCGCCAACCTTGATGCGCTGAAGCGCTCGATTGAGACCAACGCTCCGGTCGAAGGCCTGACGCGCGCGCTGCCGGCCGTGGACGCGCAGGCGCTCGAGCATCTGTCGCGCGACGAGGACGTCCGGGCACTCACCACCGATGCCAGGCGCGTGGCGCTGCTGTGGGAAGCCTGCGCGCTGCCCGACTACAGGAAGATCGCGCCGGCCCAGCACGCCGACTTGATTGCCTCCATTTACATGGACCTTGCCAGGCATGGCCATGTCGACGAGAACTACATGGCCGAGCAGGTGCGCCGTGCCGACACAACCGAAGGCGACATCGACACGCTGTCGCACAGGATTGCCCAGATCCGCACATGGACCTTCGTTTCCAACCGGCCCGGCTGGCTGGCCGATCGGGCACACTGGCAGGAAAAGACGCGCGAAATCGAAGACAGATTGTCGGATGCGCTGCATGAGCGGTTGACGAAACGTTTTGTAGACCGCAGGACTTCCGTCCTCATGCGGCGCCTTAGAGAAAACACGATGCCTGAAGCCGAAATCAGCCCAACCGGAACCGTCCTCGTCGAAGGCCATCACGTCGGCGAGTTGCAAGGTTTCCGCTTCACCGCCGACCAGAGCGCCGGCGGCGAAGACGCCAAGGCGGTGCGGGCGGCGGCGCAGAAGGCGCTTGCCGCCGAGTTCGAGGCGCGGGCCGAGCGCTTCGGCGCCTCGGCCAATGGCGACATCGCGCTGGGTTCGGATGGCACGCTGCGCTGGATCGGCGCGCCGATCGGCACGCTGGTCGCCGGCGAAGACGCTTTGAAGCCGCGTCTGGTTCTGCTGGCCGACGAGCAACTCACCGGCCCGGCCCGCGACAAGGTTGCGGCGCGCGCCGAGCGCTTCGTCAACTTCCAGATCGAATCCCTGCTGAAGCCGCTGGTCGATCTCAAGAATGCCGAGCAGATCACCGGCATCGGCCGCGGCATCGCTTTCCAGCTTGTCGAGCATTTCGGCCTCATCAACCGTCGCGACATCGCCGACGAGATGAAGTCGCTCGACCAGGAAGGCCGCGCGGCGCTTCGCCGTCTCGGAGTGCGCTTCGGCGCCTACCATGTCTTCGTGCCGGCGCTGATCAAACCGGCGCCGGCCGGGCTGATAACGCTGCTGTGGGCGCTGAGAAACGACGGCAAGGACAAGCCCGGCTTCGGCGATGTCGTTCACGCACTGGCCTCCGGCCGCACCTCGGTGGTCATCGATCCGACCTTCGACAAGACCTTCTACAAGCTTGCCGGCTACCGCAATCTTGGCCGGCGTGCTGTACGCGTCGATATTCTCGAACGGCTGGCCGACCTGATCCGGCCGGCGACCAACTGGAAGCCGGGCCTCGGCCCTCGCCCCGACGGCGCCTATGACGGCCAGTCCTTCATGGTGACGCCGCCGATGATGTCGATTCTCGGCGCCACCGCCGACGACATGGAAGAAATCCTGAAGGGACTCGGCTATCGCGCCGATGCCAAACCGGCGGCCGAGGTCAAGGCGCGGATCGAAGCACAGGACAATGCCGCGCGTGAAGCTGCCGCTGCAAAGCAGGCGGCGGAAGAGACTGCGCGCGTCGAGCAGGCGAGGATGGCGGAAGCATCTGCCGCGGCAGAGCCGCCGGCGGAGGCTTCGGAACCTGTGTCGGATGCGGCTCCTGTTGCGGAGGCGGCGGCCGAAGCTGTGACCGAAGCGACGGCAGAGCCTGTCGCGGAAGCTCCAGCCCCTGAAGCTGCGGCAGAAGTCACGCAAGAGACCCGGCCCGCCGCGGAGGCGACTGCTGAAGCGCCTGCGGAACCAGCGGCCGAGCCAAGGGCGGAACTTGGGGCGGAAACTGAGGCTGCGGCACCGGCAGAGCCGCCGGTTTCCGACACTACGGAAGCATCGCCGGCCGAACCTGCAGCGACGGCAGGAGCCATCGCCGGCGAAGCTGCTCCAGAAGCCGAGGAGCCAAAACCCATCCTGTTGTGGCGGCAGGGTCGTTTCGACCAGCGCCCGCGTCATCGCCAGCATGACAACCGCCCCCGGGACAATCATCGGGACAATCGCGCGCGCAGTGGTCAAGCTGCGCCGGACAGCCGCAGCGATGCGCCGACAGATGCCGGCGGGCAAGCGACGCCGGGCGACCGGCCCGCCCGTCAGGGGCGCCACGACCAGCGCGACGGCGCCGGCAAGCCACGCTTCGATCGCAGCAAGTTCAAGCCCAGGCCGCAAGGCGACGCGGCAGATCAGCGCGCCGGCAAGCCGCAAGGTGAACGCCCGGACCGGCGCGAAAACCGGCCCGACTGGAAGGCTGGCCGGCAGGACGGCAAAGGCGGCGCCCAAGGCGCAAAGCCGGCGTTCCAGCCAAAGCCGCGTGAGGAACGCCCGGTCCGCTTCGATCCGGACTCGCCCTTCGCCAAGCTCGCCGCGTTGCGCGACCAGCTGAAGAAGTAAGCTGCTCGTCCAATGGTCACTGATGCCCGCCAGCGCATCGACAAGTGGCTGTTCTTCTCGCGCGCGGTAAAATCGCGCACGCTGGCAGCCAAGCTGGTCGTCGCCGGACGCGTCCGCATCAATCGCGACAAAGCAGCGCAGGCCTCCGATACGGTCCGGCCGGGCGACGTTTTGACCATCACGCTGGAGCGGCGGATCTTCGTCTGGAAAGTCCTTGGCACCGGCGTACGGCGTGGCCCGGCCGAAGAGGCCCGCCTGCTCTACGAGGACATGTCGCCGCCCCCCGCGCCCAAGGGCGAGGCGCTTCCGGATGCGGTGCCGCCGTTGCGCGAGGCCGGCAGCGGTCGCCCGACGAAGAAGGAACGCCGCCAGACCGACCACCTGCTCGGCGACGATTGAGCAAGGTCGAACGCCCGCTTTGCCGGCCTTCCGGAATTCCATTCCGGAAACCGCGGCACCGCTGGCAGGGGCCGCCCTTGCCACCGGCGGACAAAGGCGTTACCTCACCAAAAAAGCCCAACAAAATGGGACGTCCCGGAGCCGACCAATGACCTACGTCGTGACCGACAATTGCATAAAATGCAAATACATGGACTGCATCGAGGTCTGTCCGGTCGACTGCTTCTACGAAGGTGAGAACATGCTCGTCATCCACCCGGACGAGTGCATCGATTGCGGTGTCTGCGAACCGGAATGCCCGGCCGACGCGATCAAGCCCGACACCGAGTCGGGCCTCGACAAATGGCTGCAGATCAACACCGAATATGCCGACAAATGGCCCAACATCACCGCCAAGAAGGAGCCGCCGGCCGACGCTAAGAATTTCGATGGCGAAACTGGCAAGTTCGAGAAATATTTCTCCCCCGAGCCCGGCGAAGGCGACTGACGAGCCTGCCGGCTGCGGCGGCCTGACGCCGCGTAACAGCCGTGATACATTAACCGCCTTGACAGGCGGCGACGGCGCGTGGCCTTCGCGCGTGCAGCAAAACCTTGATTCTTCCGACTTTTTGTGTTATATCAACCAAACATGCCGGTGACACAACGTCGATTTATGGCGCAAACGCCCCAAATCACTGAAAGGTGAATTTCTCAATCCGGACCAGAGCGATCTGGGGCAGGCGGTCGCAATGTTGCGATTTGCCGGTCCTGGCCTTTCCGGTGAGTTCATCGTTGTGTGGCTGAGGACCGGTCACCCCGGTCGCACGAGTTCGGGCCGGCACGATGCCGGTACCACAACAAGGAGTTCAGGGCGTAATGGCAACGATCACCCCGCAGAAGAAGTCCACCGCAGCGCGCCACGGTTTCAAGACCGGCGAGTACATCGTTTATCCGGCGCATGGTGTCGGCCAGATCGTCTCGATCGACGAGCAGGAAGTCGCGGGCCACAAGCTGGAGCTGTTCGTCATCGACTTCCAGAAGGACAAGATGCGCCTCAAGGTGCCGGTCGCCAAGGCGACCTCGATCGGCATGCGCAAGCTGTCGGAAGAGGATTATGTCGAGCGCGCGCTGAAGGTCGTGCAGGGCCGCGCCCGCGTCAAGCGCACCATGTGGTCACGCCGTGCCCAGGAATATGATGCCAAGATCAACTCCGGCGATCTGATCTCGATCTCGGAAGTGGTGCGCGACCTTTACCGCGCCGATAACCAGCCGGAGCAGTCCTATTCCGAGCGCCAGCTCTACGAGGCGGCCCTCGACCGCATGGCCCGCGAGATCGCGGCCGTCAACCGCATGTCGGAGACCGAAGCGGTCCGCCTCATCGAGGTGAACCTCAACAAGGGCCCGAAGCGCGGCGCCAAGGCCGACAACGAGGAAGCCGAGCAGGAAGAAGCTGCCTGAGCCTTTTCGCCCAGGAAACATGGAAAACCCGGCCTCGCGCCGGGTTTTTTGTCTTAGCTGACCGGCGACGCGCATATCTAACCTTCGCCGCCCTCCCTTTCCGCCTCGTGCTTCAGCGTGGCGATGAACCGCTTGGTCCGCTGGCGTTCCGGGTTGCTGAACAGCACCGCGGCCGGGCCTTGTTCGACGATGTTGCCGGCATCGAGGAACACCACTTCCCGCGCGATCTTGGAGGCGAGCCGCAGGTCATGCGTCGCCATCACCATGGTCGTGCCCTCGCTGGCGAGCTTGCCGAGCACGTCAACCACCTCCTGCGCCAGTTCCGGATCGAGTGCCGAGGTCGGCTCATCGCAGAGCAGGACCTTCGGCGAAGGCGCCAGCGCCCGGGCAATCGCCACGCGCTGCTGCTGGCCGCCCGACAGGGTCGCCGGCCAGGCATCGGCCTTGTGCGCCATGCCGACTTTTTCGAGCAGGGCCAGCGCCCGTTCGCGCGCCCTCTCCTTGGGCCATTTCAGCACCGTCACCAGCCCCTCCATGATGTTCTCGATCGCAGTACGATGCGGAAACAGCTGGAAATTCTGGAACACCATGCCGGTCTGCAGCCGCAGCCGCTGGATATCCCTGGTCGAGACCCTGCCGCCGGGATGGAATTCGAGTGCATCGTCGCCGATCCGTACCGTGCCTGAAGTCGGCAGCTCGAGCAGGTTGATGCAGCGCAAAAGCGTGCTCTTCCCTCCGCCCGACGGCCCGACAAGCGCCGTAACGCTGCCTTCCTCGATCGTGACGGTGACGCCCTTCAGCACCAAATTGTCGCCGAAACGCTTTTCGATGTTGGTGAGGCCGATCATGCGCGCGCCTCCAGGAAGCCGCCATAACCGTTGAGCCGCGTTTCCAGCCGCGCCTGCAAGGCCGACAGCACGGAGCTCATGATCAGATAGAGGGCCGCTGCCTCGACATAGAGGATCAGCGGCTCATAGGTGGTGGCGACGATGCGCTGCGCTGCCTGGAACATCTCCGGCACGGTGATGGCGGCGGCGAGCGAAGTGTCCTTGACCAGCGAGATGAAGGTGTTGGACAGCGGCGGCACGGCGACGCGCCCCGCCTGTGGAAGAATGGTGCGCCGCATTGCCTGGGCCCAGGTCATGCCGATCGAATAGGCCGCTTCCCACTGACCCTTCGGCACCGAACCGATGACGGCGCGGATGATTTCCGACGAATAAGCACCGATGTTCAAGGTGAAGCCGATCAGTGCTGCCGGAAAGGCGTCGAGCAGGATGCCGACCGATGGCAGGCCGTAGAAGATAAGGAACAGTTGCACGAGAAGCGGCGTGCCGCGGAATATCCAGACGTAGAAGCGGACCACGGCGACCAGCGGTTTGGGACCGAACAGCCGGACAAGCGCCACAACCAAGCCTAGGACAAGACCGAATGCAAACGACAGCAGCGTCAGCGGCACGGTGAAGATCAGTGCAGCCCATAGCAGCGTAGGCAGGGATTCCAGCATCAATTGCAGCCAGTGCGGCACGAAGGCTCCTCCTTGCCAGATTGCCGTCGCTCATATCACGCGAAAGCGGCGGGCCGTCAAAAGACAGCTCGCCGCGATATGAACGACGCGGGCCGGCGTTCGGCCCACACGAGAAAGCCGTTTTACTTCGAAACGTCCTGGCCGAAATAGGTGTCGGCGATTTTCTTGTAGGTGCCGTCGGCCTTGATGTCGGCCAGCGCCTTATTGATGGCGGCCACCAGTTCCGGATCGCCCTTGCGCACGATGACGCCGGAATAGTCGGCGTTTTCTTCCTGGGCGGCAATCTTCACATTGGCGTCGGGCTTGTGCTTCTTGAAGTCGAGGAAGGACAGGCTGTCGTTGATGGTGGCGTCGGCGCGGCCCGTAAGAAGCAACTGGATCGACTGGTCGAAGCCGTCGGTGCCGACGAGTTCGGCGCCGTTGGTTTCAGCCAGCTTGCCGAAGTTCGAAGTCAGCGATTGCGCCGCCTTCTTGCCCTTGAGATCGGCGAAGCTCTTGATATCGGTGTTGTCGCCGCGCACGATCAGCACCGCCTTGGAGGCGATGTAGGGATCCGAAAAGTCATATTTGGCCTTGCGCGCCTCGGTGATGCCGACCTCGTTGATGACGGCATCGTAGCGGTTGGCATCGAGACCGGCGATCAGCCCGTCCCATTTGCCTTCGAGGAACTGGGCTTTGACGCCGAGGCGCTCGGCGATGGCCCGCGCGATCTCGACGTCGAAGCCGACCAGCGCGCCGGAAGCATCATGATAGGTGAAGGGCGCATAGGTTCCTTCTGTGCCGACCTTGAAGACGCCGGACTGCTTGATCTGGTCGAGATTGGCGCCGGCGTGACCGGCGGCGATGGCCAGAACCTGCAGCGTTCCGGCGATGATGAGCGATTTGAGCCATTTCATTTTTCTGTGATCCGTCCTTGGCCGTATCCGGCGTCATTGCGAGTGCCGGAAAATGACAGATGCGCGATGCCAGAATAAGAAACTGAATTTCAAAAATCTCCCGCCCTTGAAATCCAATTCTCAACCAGCATCTCCCGGCGCCATCCGGCTGAGTCAAGGCCGGCGGCGAATCGCCTGGAACAGCGCAATCGACATGACAGTCCGGGGGAACATTCCCCCGCATGGCACGTTCTTCGCTGTTGTAGGGCGCGGCGCCGCCATTTCAACCATCGGCGCCAACTCACGATTCGATCGCACCGCAACGCCTGGAGCAGGAGCGCGGCATGATGGAAGACAGTGCAGGACGGACCATGGTTCGCGCGGCGATGAAAGCCCCTTATCTGGAACGTGACGAAGAGCATCTCCTGGCGCTGCGCTGGAAGGAAAACAATGACCAGCACGCGCTGCACCGCATCACCGTCGCGCATATGCGGCTGGTCATTTCCATGGCGTCGCGGTTTCGCCACTACGGCCTTCCGCTGGGCGACCTGATCCAGGAAGGCCATGTCGGGCTGCTGGAGGCCGCGGCCCGTTTCGAGCCCGAGCGCGAGGTGCGGTTCTCGACCTACGCGACTTGGTGGATTCGCGCCTCGATGCAGGACTATATCCTGCGCAACTGGTCGATCGTGCGCGGCGGCACCAGCTCGGCGCAAAAGGCGCTGTTCTTCAACCTGCGGCGTCTGCGCGCCCGCCTGGCAAACGGCGCCGAGCAGACGTCGAATGCCACGCTCTACCGCGAAGTGTCGGCGGCTCTCGGGGTATCGGAGGCCGATGTGGCGATGATGGATTCCCGCCTTTCGGCGCCGGACAGCTCGCTCAACACACCGCTAGCCGACGATGCGGGCGCAACCGAGCGGATGGAGTTCCTGGTTTCGGATGACCCGCTGCCCGATGAGGTCGTCGGCGATACGATCGACGTCGAACGCCGCTCGGTGTGGCTGAAGACGGCACTCGGCGCTCTCAATGCGCGCGAGCTCAGGATTATCGAGGAACGCCGGCTGAGCGACGAGGGCGCGACGCTCGAAGCGCTCGGCGAGACGCTCGGCATCTCCAAGGAACGTGTCCGGCAGATCGAGGCGCGCGCCATGGAAAAGCTCAAGGCGGCGCTGGTAAAGCAGAATCCGGAATTTCTCGCAGCCTGAATCGCGTCGCCTGCTATTTGTCGGTGACGATCTTGACCTTGTCGCCGGCCGAAACCGCGGCACCCGGCGACAGCGCGTTGAGCACCCTGAACAAATCCAGCTTGCGGTCGACGCCGACCATCTGCGCGGCCAGGGAGCCCATTGTCTGGCCGGGCTGCACCGTGACGATGCGGATACGCAGCGGCTTCAACGCCGCCTTCTCGGCAGCACTCAGGATGCGGAACGAGCCGCTGACCGAGCGCGCCACCGTGCTCAGCGAGGTGCTGGCCGACGGTGCAGCAGTCAGCAAGCGGTAGACCTGGCCGCCGGCGCGGATCACCGCAATGTCGAATTGCCAGCCATCGGCGCCGGCATGCGCGGTTGCCGCTTCGTTGCCGTTGATCGTCTCCTGGCGCACGCTGCTGTCGTCGAGGCCGGCAACCCAACCGCTGCGGATGTAGTCGGTCAGCGAGCGGTTCTTGTCGATCGAAACGCCGTCGAAGCGGATCGCCATGTCGCCCGGGCCGGTCGCCGTCACCGCCGCCGCCGAATTGTCGATGACGAAACCGTTGGGCACCGAGAACGACACGCCGAGGCCAGGGTGCAGGAAGGTTTCGCCGCGCACGTAGCCTTCCTCCGGCGTGTCGCCGTAAAGCAGCCCGTCTACGCCGGCAAGAAATGAATCGCGGTCGCGCGACCCGACACCGGGCGCGCCGAACTGGCGGGCGTGGCGCTGCGCGAGATCGATTCGCTGCGGCGTGTTGGGGTGCGTCGCCAGGAAGTCGAGGCTGGCGTCGGTGGCGCCGCTGATCGAGCGGAAATCGGTATAGGCCGACATCGACTGCAGGAAGCGGCCGGCGGCGTAGGGATCGAAACCGGCTTCGCCGATCGACTTGATGCCGATGGCGTCCGCCTCCAGCTCCTGATTGCGCGAGAACTGGGCCAGCCTCAGCTTGCCGCGGATCAGCGCCGCCTTGGCCGTCGGGTTGTCGCCGAGCACGTCCGAAACGACCTTGGTCGCCAACCCCTCTTCGGCTTCCAGCTGCTGGCGCTGCAGGCCGTGGTTGGCGGTAACGTGGCCCATCTCATGCGCGATGACGGCGGCAAGCTCGGCGGAATCGTTGGCCAACGCAAGCAGGCCGCGGGTGATGTAGAGATAGCCGCCCGGCAGCGCGAAGGCATTGACGTTGGGCGAGTTGAGGATGGTGATGCGGTAGGTCTGGGTTGGGTTGGCCGACACCACGGTCAGTCTGCCGACGACCTTGGCCACCATGCGCTCGAGCTTGGGGTCGGAATACTCGCCGCCATAGGTGGCGAGGATGCGCGGGTGCTGCGCCTTCGCCAGTTGGGCGAGCTTGCTGTTGGCGGCGACATTGTCGACCGTGATCGGCTTGTCGGAGGGCTGGAAGCCCGATTCCTGCACGTCGGGAGGCGTGAACATCTGGCAGCTTGCCAGCGCCACGGCAAGACCGGCCAGCGCCAGAAAGCGCGCCAGCGGTTTCACCCTCCGATTGTCGATGCCGGTCGGCAGATCGGCTTCCTTTCAAGTCCTGGCACGTGACCGCGAAAATCGGGCGCGATTTCCGAAAAGCATCACGCGCAAAGTCAAGTGCTATGGCGTCCTTCGTGCGTCCGACGGATACGAGACAGCAACGGCAAATCACGCTCTAGGCCGGACCAGCTCCTGGCGGACCTAGCCACACTACCTCGACCATGGCAAGCAAGCGCCGCTTCGCCTTCCGCCGGTTTGACCATAAATTATGTCCGCTTCCGGGCAACATCTCGTGATCCAGCCGCAAACGGACCCGAGCCGATATAGCGTCGGAATGCCTCCGGTCCAGCCCCGACGAAAAAATCGGCGGCGGTGCCGGTCGCGGCAACCGTGCCACCATCCAGGAAAACCATGTTTTGGCCGATACGGCGCGCATCGTCCGGCTGGTGCGTGACGAATAGCACCGTCATGCGCTGCTCCGAATGAACGTCGGCTACCAGATCGAGCATGTCATCGCGCAGTGCCGGTCCGAGCGAAGCGAACGGCTCGTCGAGCAACAGCACCGGCCGGTCGCGCACCAGGACCCGGGCGAGCGCGACGCGCTGCCGCTCGCCGCCGGAGAGTTCGCGCGGCAGCCGGCTTTCCTTGCCGGCAAGACCGACGCGCCTCAGCGCTGCGGCGATTGCGGCGCGGTCAGCCTCGCTCAGCCTGAGCGAAGGCGAGCGGCCGAGCCCGACATTCTGCTCGACCGACAGATGGGCAAACAGGTTGTTTTCCTGGAACACCATCGATACCGGCCGCGCTGATGGCGGCGCAGTGCTGACGTCGGCGCCGCCGATCAGCACGCGGCCCGACCGCGGCGTCTCGAAACCGGCCACCAGATTGAGCAGCGTCGACTTTCCCGAACCGCTCGGCCCCATGATGGCGGTGATTTCCGACACCGGGAAATCGACATCGAATATAAGCGGCGTTTCACCATAGCTGAACGAGACATTATCGAGCCGCACGGCCGCGCCTTTTTCCACCGAAATGGACCGTTCCGGGCTTATCGGCATCATGATTTCTCCCTCCTTCCCAGCCAGTCCGCGGCCAACACCAGCGCCAGGCAGACAAGGCCGAGCAGCAGCGCCAGGCCGGCGGCATCCTCGGTGCGGTAACTGCCCATGCGCGCCAGCAACAGATAGGGCAAGGTCTGCACGGAATCGCTGCCGAACAGCGCAATGACGCCGAGATCGCCGAGCGACAGCGCCATGGCGAACGCGAAGCCGGTGGCGAGCGGCCGCCGCAGCGACGGCCAATCGACCAGCCGCAACCGGTTCCAGCCCGAGATGCCAAGCTGTGCGCAGAGCCGTTCGTGGCGTTCGCTCGCCGCGTCATAGGCAGGGCGGATGGCGCGGATGGCGAACGGCATCGCCATCACCGCATTGACCGCAACGACGATGACAGGGGCGATCGCAAAGACATCGCCGACGGTGCGCAGGAGCAAGAACCAGCCGGCACCGATGACGATGGGCGGCACCACCAGGACGAACCCCGCACCGGTGTCGGCCAGGTGTTCGAGCAGCGTCCTCCTGCCGCTCCGCCGGGTGAGCGCCAGCGCCCGGCGCGCCATCACCAGCGACAGCGACAACGCCACAGAGAGCAGCGCCGACAGGAGGGAGAGCACGGCACTGGTCGCCGTCGCTTGCCGCACCGCGCTCTCGCCGGCCAGGCGGCCGAGATCGGCGCCAAGCCCGGCTGCCAGCGTGGCCGCCATCGGCCCGGCGACAAACAGCAGTGCGAGCCCGATCGCCAGCGCGTTCAGCACGGTCTCGGCCGCACCGGCTGAAAAATACCGGCGCGGCGCCACCGGCAGATTGGCGTCGCCGGTCATATTGGCGCCAAGCCGCGTCAGTGCCAGCACGACGACGAAGGTCAGGGCAATCTGCAGCAGGGTCAGCGTCACAGCCCGCGCCGGGTCGAAGTCGAAACGCAGCGCCTGGTAGATGGCAACCTCGAGCGTCGTCGCGCGCGGCCCGCCGCCGAGCGTAAGCACGATGGTGAAGGAGGTGATGCACAGCATGAAAACGAGCCCGGCAACGCCCGGCAAGGCCGCACGCAGCGGCGGCCATTCGATCAGCCGGAAGGCCGGCGCAGCACCCATGCCAAGCTGGCTCGCCAGCCGCCATTGGTTAGCCGGCACGGTCTGCAACGCCTCCAGGAACAGCCGCGTCGCCAGCGGCAGGTTGAAGAAGACATGCGCAACGAGTATGCCCGACAGGCCATAGATGCCGGGCCAGCTCTGGCCGCCTAGCGCGCCCAGCGTGCCGGCAAAATAGCCGGCGCGGCCATAGAGCGCCAAGACACCGAGTGCGGCAACAATGGCCGGCAGCGCCAGTGGCACGGCGAAAAGCTGGAGGATGAAGCCTCGCCCGAAAAAACGCGGATGCCGCGACAGGGCGCGCGCGACGAACAGCGCCGGTGCAACGGAGAGCAGGGTCGACAGCAGACCCTGCCAGAGCGTGAAACGGACGACGCGCAAGAGATAGGAATCGAAAGCGGAGGCGGCGCCGGACAGGTCGCGTGTGGCTTCGACGACGAGCCCGGCGAATGCACCGCCGATCAGCAGCGCGATGGCGGCGAGCGCGACGATGCCGGCAGTGACGCGGGGATCGGCCGGATGACGCGTAGGCATGTCGCGCTACCCGACACTACGACAGGCGTAGATCGAAGGAAATACCTGGCAAAGGCCGAGCCCACCCCTCTCTGGCCTGCCGGCCATCTCCCCCTCAAGGGGGGAGATTGCGCACTCAGCCGCCTTCGCCAATCTCACAAGTGGCAGGACGAGGAGAGGCGACAAAGCTGCCGATCTCCCCCTTGAGGGCAGGGCTATCGCATTTGGATTCTTACGAAGTTGGACCCCCACCCTAACCCTCCCCACAAGGGGGAGGGAACGCTGCCGCATGCCCTTACTTCCCCTTTTGGCGCCGAAAGGCAGACAATTTGCCGAGGTCAGTGCCAACGGAAGTCTCCCTCCCCCTTGTGGGGAGGGGTTAGGGGTGGGGGTACGTCGTAGAGCGAAAGCCTCGGCGTTCCATCTGCGATAGCCGTGCCCTTGAGGGGGAGATGGCCGGCAGGCCGGAGGGGGGTGGCTTGGCGCAAACATCCGACGAGGCTTGAGCCCTACCTGCTCATCGCCGCAAGCCACTCATCGACCCAGGCCTTGCGGTTGGCCGCGACGTCTTCCGGGCTGAACAGCAAGGTCTTGGTCGGCTTGACCAGCTTGTCGAACGCCGGGTTGAGCGGCTTGTCGGTTTTGCCGGCCGGGAACATCCAGTTGGTTTCGGGAATGACATCCTGGAATTTCGGTCCGGTCATGAAGGCAATGAACTTTTCCGCCAGCGGGTTCTTCGCGCCCTTGGTGGTGATCCCCGCAACCTCGATCTGCAGATATTCGCCCTCCTCGAAGGACGCCGCCTGGTAGCGCTCGGTGTTTTCGGCGACCATGTGGTAGGCCGGCGAGGTCGTGTAGGACAGCACCATCGGCGCCTCGCCCTTGGTGAACAGGCCGTAGGCCTCGCTCCAGCCCGGCGTTACCGTCAGCACCTTCGCCTTGAGTTTGGCCCAGGCTTCCGGCGCCTTGTCGCCATAGACCGACTTGACCCACAGCAGCAGGCCAAGGCCCGGCGTCGAGGTGCGCGGATCCTGGATGACGATCTTCTCTCCGGCATCGCCCTCGACCAATTCCCTGAGGCTCTTCGGCGGGCTCTTCAGTTTTTCGGTGTCGTAGACGACGGCGAAATAGCCATAGTCGAACGGCACGAAAATATCGTCGCTCCAGCCGCCCGGTACATTGACGCCCGAGACGGCGCCGTGCGGCGAAAACAGGCCGGTTGCCTTGGCGTCGGCGGTTAAGTTGGTATCGAGGCCAAGTACGATATCGGCCTTGGTCGCGGCGCCTTCCAGCTTCACACGGTTGAGCAGCGCCACGCCGTCGGCGACCGAGACGAATTCGACGACGCAGCTGCATTCGACCTCGAAGGCCTTCTTCACCGCCGGTCCCGGACCCCAATCGGCGGTGAAGCTTTCATAGGTATAGACCGTCAGTCTATCCTGTGCCGATGCCTGCCCCGGCAGGGCGACCGCGGATGCCGCAAGCAGGACAATTGAGACAAGAGAGTGGAAAAAACTGCGCATCGGCGCCTCCTTCGTTCGCGTTGAAAGGAATTGAGGCGTCGGGCTGTCCGAAACGTCTAATCCCTCCGCCGGTACAAACCGGATCAGGTTCAGCGGGTTGGCAGTCTTGCCTCTCAGCCGGTCCGCGAAAATCGCGTCCGGCACCCCGTTAGAGCGTTGCGACACATAGGCCCGGCCGAAGTGCTGCGCAAGCGGAAGTTTGCCGGGCATCCAAAGCCCAGCCTTCCGTTTCGTCTGCCGTTTCATCTTCCGTTTCCGGGGCAGGGCTGGTAAGGGCCACGAGATATGAGCACATTCACCATCCTGCTTGGCGGCGATCTCATCCGCACACCGCTGCTCGACCGCCAGGTCGAAGGCTCGCGCGTCATCGCCGCCGACGCCGGCATCGGTCATGCCCGCATGCTGGGCCTGAGGCCGGAACTCTGGGTCGGCGATTTCGATTCCGTGCCTGCCGAGTTGCCGGAGGATCTGGCCGCCGTGCCACGGCAGGTATTTCCTGCCGAAAAAGACAAGACCGACGGTGAACTCGCTATCGCCGCCGCGCTCGAACGCGGTGCGACAAGCCTTGTGCTCGCAGGCGCCTTCGGCGGCAAACGTACCGACCACATCTTCCTGCATCTGGCGCTGAGCGTCCGGCTGGCGGAAGGCGGAACGGAAGTGCTTTTGACCAGCGGCGCACAGGAAGGCATTCCTTTGCTGCCTGGAAAGACTGGCTTCGACTATGCCGACGGCACGCTGTTTTCGGTGCTCGGCTTCTCCGATCTCGCCGGCCTGACAGTCACCGGCGCCAAATGGCCGCTCGACCATGTCGAGGTTGCGTTCGGCTCGTCGCTGACCATTTCCAACGAGGTCAGGGGCCGGCTGGAAATCGCGCTGGCCAGCGGCCGGGCGCTGCTGCTCGCGCATCCCTACCCTCTTCCGGAAAGCTGAGCCCAGAAAGCTGATATGGCGCCGCCGCTTCTCAATCTCGACGGGATAAAGCTGACCTTTGGCGGCACGCCGTTGCTCGACGGTGCCGCCCTGACGGCCTCGGCTGGCGACAAGATCGCCCTGGTCGGCCGCAACGGCTCTGGTAAGTCGACGCTCCTCAAGATCGCCGCCGGGCTGATCGAACCGCAGGATGGCGAAGTCTTCCGCCAGCCCTCGGCAACCGTGCGCTACTTGCCGCAAATGCCCGACATGGACGGTTTTGCGACCGTCCGCGCCTATGTCGAGGCGGGGCTCGGGCCCGCCGACGATCCCTACCGCGCCACCTATCTGATGGAGCATCTCGGCCTGACCGGCGAGGAACGGCCGAACGACCTTTCCGGCGGCGAGGCGCGGCGCGCCGCCCTCGCCCGCGTCATGGCGCCGGAGCCCGACATTCTCCTCCTCGATGAGCCGACCAATCATCTTGACCTTTCGGTCATCGAATGGCTGGAGGAGGAGCTTGCCCGCACCTCCTCGGCACTGGTCGTCATCTCGCATGACCGCCGTTTTCTCGAGCGCGTGTCACGCGCCACAATCTGGCTCGACCGCGGCCAGACCCGCCGTCTCGACAAGGGCTTTGGCTATTTCGAGGAATGGCGCGACACGGTGCTGGAGGAGGAAGAGCGCGAGCAGCACAAGCTCGGTCGCCAGATCGTGCGCGAGGAGCACTGGCTGCGCTATGGCGTGACAGCGCGGCGCAAGCGCAACATGCGCCGGCTCGGTGAGTTGCAGACCATGCGCCAGCGCTTTCGTGGTCATCGCGGCGCCGAGGGTGCGGCGACGATGACAGCCAGCGACGCCGCCGAATCCGGCAAGCTGGTGATCGAAGCCAAGAACATCGAGAAGACCTTTGGCGATCTGACCGTGGTCAAGGGATTCTCGACCCGAATCCAGCGCGGCGATCGCGTCGGTCTGGTCGGGCCGAACGGCGCCGGCAAGACGACGCTGTTGAAGATGCTGACCGGCGAATTGAAGCCGGACGCGGGCACGGTGCGGCTCGGCACAAATCTGGAGATCGCCACGCTCGACCAGAAGCGCGAAGCCGTCGACCCGCAGGAGACATTGGCGCAGTATCTCACCGACGGGCGCGGCGAGAACCTCGTCATCAATGGCGAGCAGCGCCACGTCGTCTCTTACATGAAAGACTTCCTGTTCAAGCCGGAACAGGCGCGCACGCCGGTGCGCGAGCTTTCGGGCGGCGAGCGGGCGCGGCTGATCCTCGCCCGCGTTTTGGCGCGGCCGGCAAACCTGCTTGTGCTCGACGAGCCGACCAACGACCTCGACATGGAGACGCTGGAGCTGCTGCAGGAATTGGTCGCCGGCTTTGCCGGCACGGTGATCCTGGTCAGCCACGATCGCGATTTCCTCGACCGCACCGTGACCAGCATCATCGCGCCGGATGGTGACGGCCGCTGGATCGAATATGCCGGCGGCTATTCCGACATGCTGGCGCAGCGCGGCGGCACCAGACTGGACGACCGCAAGGCGCGACCAAAGGCCGAGACGGGCGACGCGACGGCGGCAAGCAGGAACGAAGCGGCCGCACCGAAGGGCCCGGCCAAGAAACTGTCGTTCAAGCAGAAATTCGCGCTGGAATCGCTGCCCAAGAAGATCGAGGCGGTGTCGGCCTCGATCTCGCGGCTGGAGAACAACATCGCCGATCCGGCCTATTACGAGCGCGATCCGGCCTCGTTCCAGAAGACGATTGCCGCGCTCGACAAGGAGCGCGTCACACTGGCAGCGCTCGAGGAGGAATGGCTGGAACTGGAAATGCTGCGCGAGGAGATGGAGGGGTAATTCACGAGTTCAAGCATCTTGTCATTGCGACTAGAGAGGAATGCGCATATATTATGCGCATACTGCGGAGGTGATCATGCGCAAGATAGCTGTGAATGCGGTTCGCCAGCCGGCAAATCTGTCGATCGACTCAAAGCTCATGAAGGAAGCCAAGGGGCTCGATGTGAATGTCTCGCGCGCCGCTGAAGCCGGCATCGCCGAGGCCGTGGCCGCCGAAAAGACGCGGCTGTGGAAGCTTGAGAACCGCGCGACGATAGATGCCTGGAACGAATATGTCGAAAAACACGGTATTCCGCTGGCAGAACATCGGCAATTCTGATGGCGCGCTACGACGTCTTCGCGGGTAGCATCGAAGGCGGCTATCTCCTCGACGTCCAGGCCGATCTGCTAGACCATTTCAAGACCCGGGTGGTCGTCCCGCTTCTGCCGGCTGCGATGGCGCCATCACCAATGCGAAAGCTCCATCCGATTTTCGAGATCAATGGTCGGAAATTGGTCATGGCCACCCATTTGATCGCCACGGTTGCGGCGACGGAACTGGGCGAGAGCCGACTGAATCTGACGAGGCATCACGACGAGATCGTGGCCGCGCTCGATATGCTGTTCCAGGGCTTCTGAACTGCTGGGGAGCTTCGGGGTGGCGGACCGTCTTCACCCCGCCGTCTTAGTCTGCCAGGCCTTAAGCGCCTCGTCGAACACCTTCTCGCCTGGAATGCCCTTTTCCATGGTGAGCAGCGCCCGCCGCCCGGTCTTGTAGACGACCGGCACGTCGATCCAGTCCTGACCTCTGAGCAAGGTCAGATTGGCGTCTTCATCCGCCTTGGTATCGTTGAGCGCAACCAGGAAGAAACCGTCGGCGATCTTGGCCGGGATGCCGATCAGCGGGCTTCCGGCATCCTGCTCGGAGCCCTTCATGGCGACACGCAGGATGTTGTCGACGCCGCCGCCCTCGAAGCCGTCAGGCGTCAGGAAGATCATCTCGATAATATGGCTGGCCGGCAGCGTCTGGTCGGTGTTGCGACGGATCGTCATGCGCAACTGGATATCCTTGCCTGGAATGGTCGCCTCGGCGCGGATCGCCGGCTCGGGCGGCAGGTCGCCGCCGGGCGATTCCTGCACCAGCGACCAGACGATGTTGCCGGGCTCGGCCGAGCCTTGAGCGGTGCTGGTGCGCTCCTCGTAGAAGATCGCCTTCTGGCCGACGGCCAACGTGGCTTGCGGCGGAACTGCCGTTGGTGCCGCTGCCGGTGCTGGCGGCGGGGCGGCCGCTGCAGGCGCTGCTGCCCCGTTGGCGGGCGGCGTTGCGGGAGTTGGTGCAGCGGACCCATCGACTGCTGGAGCATTGGCCGTGGCTTGCGTGTCGGCGGGTGCGGCCGGAGCCGGCGCGGCCGGTGCCGGGGTGGTCGGCGCTTGTGCGGCCGATGGCGGCGTGGTCAGTGCGGCGACGGATTCGCCTTCGCCGATGCCCGCCTGCCCGGCCGCGGGGCCGGGATCGACTTCGTGCCCCTCGGGCGTCAGGCGCTGCGTGAACTTCGCGCCCTCGCCGGCATCCGTCGGAGGCGCGGCGGCCGGTACGGCCGCATCGGCCACCGGCTTGGCCGGGGCTGGTTTTACCAGCGGTTCGGTGGCGACGGCTGTGGTCGAGTCGAGGCCGAGCATGCTGCCGAACGCATCCTTGTTCAGCCAGATGCCATAGCCACCACCGGCAATGACGAGCAAGGCAATGGCGGCGGCGATCACACCGCCATAGCTGCGCCTGCGCTCCGCAGGATAGAGCCGCTGGAACCTGTCCTCCGCGGGGCCGCCGTCGTTGGAAAAGTCGTCGCCCGGAAAAACGCCGTCTTGGCCGTCAGCCGTCGGAAGTTCCATATCGGACGGCGGCGGACCAGCGCGCTCCTGAGAAAGAGCGACGGGCTGCGGCTTTTGCCAGTTCGGCGCCGCCTTAGCGGGCGTGGGCTGCCAGGCCGGCCCAGTCTTTGCTGGCTCCGTCTTTGCCGGCTCGGTCTTGGCCGGCTGCCATGCCGGCTCCGTCTTTGCCGGCTGTCGGATATGGCTGGACTGGTTCTTGTTGCGGTCGATGGAGGAGAAGATGTCCTCCAGTTCCGCCAGCGGGTCGGGTGGCGGCGCAGGCTTGGCATAGTCCCGCTCGACTTTGGCGATGGCGTCTTCCAGTGCACGCATCTGCCGGTCGACATCGGAAGGCGTCATCGTGGCCTTCTCTGCGAGTTGTTTCGCGATTGACGAACGGGCCCTGTCATAGACCCTGGCGCGCACTTCCGCCGACGGCTCACCGAGTTTATCGAGCGCCTTTTTCAGAATAGGAACAAAATCTACCATACGTCAGTCGACCTGCATTTGTTTCTGGGCCGGCCCCCGCAAATCAGCCGCAATGCCCGGAAAGGCTGAGAAACTAGTCTTGAAACGGATCGGTCACAAGTATCGTGTCGTCCCGCTCAGGGCTGGTGGAAAGGAGTGCGACCGGCGCGCCGATCAGCTCCTCGATGTAGCGGACGTACTTCACCGCCTTGGCCGGCAGGTCGTTCCAGCTGCGCGCGCCGGCAGTGGTGCCTTTCCACCCCTCCAGCGTCTCGTAGACCGGTTCGACGCGGGCCTGCGCACCCTGGCTGGCCGGCAGGTAATCGATCGCCTCGCCGTCGAGTCGGTAGCCGGTACAGACCTTGATCTCGTCCAGCCCATCGAGCACATCGAGCTTGGTCAGCGCAATGCCCTTGATGCCGTTGACGGCGACGGCCTGGCGGACCAGCACGGCATCGAACCAGCCGCAGCGGCGCTTGCGGCCGGTGACGACGCCGAATTCATGGCCGCGCGTGCCCAGGAACTCGCCGATCTCGTTCTTCTGTTCGGTTGGAAACGGGCCTTCGCCGACGCGCGTCGTATAGGCCTTGGTGATGCCGAGTACATAACCGATGGCGCCCGGCCCGACACCCGACCCGGCGGCGGCCTGGCCGGCAACCGTATTGGACGAGGTGACGAACGGATAGGTGCCGTGGTCGATGTCGAGCAACGTCCCTTGCGCGCCCTCGAACAGGATGCGCTCGCCGGCGCGGCGCTTGTCGTCGAGGATTTTCCAGACGCGGTCCATATAGGGCAGGATCTCGTCGGCCACCGAGATCAGCTCGCTCATGATCGCCTCGTGCGTGACCTCGGCATGGCCGAGCCCGCGCCGCAGCGCATTGTGGTGCGTCAGCAGCCTGTCGACCTTCAAGGGCAGCGTTTCCAAATCCGCCAAATCCATCACCCTGACCGCGCGCCGGCCCACCTTGTCTTCATAGGCGGGACCGATGCCGCGACGGGTCGTGCCGATCTTCGTTCCGGAATTGGAAGCGGCGTCCTCGCGAAATCCATCCAGCTCCCGGTGCAAGGACAGGATAAGCGCGGTGTTTTCGGCTATTTTCAGGCGGTCTGGCGTCACCTCGACGCCCTGCGCCTTCAATTTCGCAACCTCCGCGACGAAAGCGTGCGGATCGAAGACGACGCCATTGCCGATGATGGACAGCTTGCCTTGCCGCACCACGCCGGACGGCAGCAGCGACAGCTTGTAGACCTTGCCGTCGACGACCAGCGTATGGCCGGCATTGTGGCCGCCCTGGAAGCGCACGACAACATCGGCGCGCTCCGACAGCCAGTCTACGATCTTGCCTTTGCCCTCATCGCCCCATTGCGAGCCGACGACCACCACATTGGCCATATTTCTTTTCCCTTGAGACGCCGCACGAGCAGCTTGAAACAGTTCGAAACGACAGGCCTCTATCGCATCGGCCCCCAAAATCGGAATCGATTTTCGGAAAGCACGACGCGAGGATTAAAGCCTTCCGACGCGTACTTTGTAGCGTCCAATTGCACGCACGTCGTTCTATAGCGTCAAGACCCGGCGAGCGCGACCACTCTTTGCCGCCCAAAACGCTCCGAGGCACAACAATTTTCGCCTTTGACATCATTTACTTGGGCTGGCGGTCGCAATAGGCCCACACCGACCGTCAAATTCCCTCTGCCTGGCCGGGAGTTCACGATGCATCGAGCCGCCTATCTGTTCCTGCTGTTCACCACCTTGCTGTGGGGCGGCAACTCTGTGGCGGGAAAGCTGGCGGTCGGTCATATCTCGCCGATGACGCTGGTCTTCCTGCGTTGGCTGCTGGCGGTTCTGATTCTGCTGCCGATCGGCTGGGGAACGCTACGCCAAGACTGGCCGGTGGTGCGCAGGCATTGGTTGCTGCTTGGCGGGCTCGGCGCTTGCGGCTTCGCCTTTTTCAATGCGATCTTCTACACGGCGCTCAACTACACCACGGCGATCAACGTCTCGATCGAGCAGGCGGCGATACCGATCGTGATCATCATCGCCAATTTCGTGCTGTTTCGCCTGCGGGTGAACCGGGTGCAGATCGCTGGCGTCGTGCTGACCATCATTGGCGTCGCGGTGACGGCGAGCCATGGCGACCTGCGCCAGCTTCTCAAGCTGGATCTCAACTTTGGCGACGCGATCATGCTGGTCGCCGTGCTTTGCTACTCCTTCTATTCGGTGGGGTTGCGGCTGAAGCCGGTCATCCGCTGGCAGAGCCTGATGCTGGCGCTGTCGGTTGCCGCACTCGTCACATCGCTGCCTTTCTTCCTGTGGGAGATTGCCGCCGGCAAAGTCATCGTCCCCGATGCCCGCGGCTGGGCGGTCGCGTTCTATACCGCCATCGGTGCTTCGGTCATCTCGCAGATCTTCTATATCAGGGGCAATGAGCTGATCGGCGCCAACCGCGCCGGCCTGTTCATCAATCTGGTGCCGATCTTCGGCACGCTGCTATCGGTGCTGATTGTCGGCGAGACATTCCAGCTCTATCAGGCGCTGGCTCTCGCGCTGGTGCTCGGTGGCATCAGCCTCGCCGAATACAGCGGACGGAAGATGGCGGCATCCGCTGCTGAATGAAGTCGCTTGCCGCGACGTTCCACCGCCCCGCGTGCTGCTGCACACGGGGCGACCGAATTTCAGGCTATCCCAACATCGAAATGCAGCCGCTTGGCAGAGTCGATCGACTTGTGCGAGCGCACCTGCGCCAACACGTTTTCCGGGAATGGCGCATCGAGATAGAGCAATGCGATGGCATCACCGCCCGGCCGGTTGCGGCCGAGCTGGAAATTGGCGATGTTGACGCCGTTCTCGCCGCACACCGTGCCGAGCAGACCGATGATGCCGGGCGCGTCGGCATTGGTCGTGTAGAGCATGTGCTGGCCAACCTCGGCGTCGAGATTGATGCCCTTGATCTGGATGAAGCGCGGCTTGCCGTCCGAAAAACACGTGCCGGCGATCGAGCGCGTCCTGTGCTCGGTCTTGACCGTCAGCTTGATATAGCCGTCGAACACGCCCGACTTGTCGCGCTTGACCTCGGCGACGATGATGCCGCGCTCCTTCACCATGATCGGCGCCGACACCATGTTGACGTCGGAGACCTGCGGCCGGATCAGCCCGGCAAGAGTGGCGCTGATCAGCGCCCGCGTGTTCATCGTCGCGGTCGAGCCGTCGAACAGGATCTCGACCTCCTTGATCGGATCCTCGGTGACCTGGCCAACAAAGGCGCCGAGCACTTCAGCGAGCTTGACGAAAGGTTTCAGCCGCGGCGCTTCCTCGGCGGTGATCGATGGCATGTTGATGGCATTGGAAACGGCGCCCTTGATCAGATAGTCCGACATCTGCTCGGCGACCTGCAGCGCGACATTCTCCTGCGCCTCCATCGTCGAGGCCCCCAGATGCGGCGTTGCCACCACGTTCTCCATGCCGAACAGTGCGTTGCTCTCCGCCGGTTCGACCTCGAACACGTCGATGCCGGCGCCGGCCACCTTGCCGCTCTTCAGCGCCGCGATCAGGTCGGCCTCGACGATCAGCCCGCCACGGGCGCAGTTGATGATACGCACGCCGGTCTTCATCTTGGCGATCGCCGCGGCGTCGATGATGTTGCGCGTCTTGTCCGTCAGTGGCGTATGCAGCGTGATGAAGTCGGCGCGGGCGAACAGCTCGTCGAGCTCGACCTTTTCGACGCCGAGCTCCTCGGCGCGGCTGTCCGACAGGAATGGATCGAAGGCGATAACATGCATCTTCAGGCCGACGCCGCGCGTAGCGACGATCGAACCGATATTGCCGCAGCCGATGATGCCCAGCGTCTTGCCGGTGATCTCGACACCCATGAAGCGGTTCTTTTCCCATTTGCCGGCATGCGTCGAGGCGTTGGCCTCCGGTATCTGGCGGGCCAGCGCGAAGATCATGGCGACGGCATGCTCGGCGGTGGTGATCGAATTGCCGAAGGGCGTGTTCATCACGATGATGCCCTTGCGGCTCGCCGCCGGTATGTCGACATTGTCGACGCCGATGCCGGCGCGGCCCACGACCTTCAGCCTGGTCGCAGCATTGATCAGCTTCTCCGTGACCTTTGTCGCCGAGCGGATGGCCAGCCCATCATACTGGCCGATCACTTCGAGCAGTTTTTCCTTGTCCTTGCCGAGATCCGGCAAATAGTCGACCTCGATGCCGCGATCCCTGAAGATCTGCACGGCGGTGGTGGAAAGTTTGTCTGAGACGAGAACGCGGGGCATTGGCTTGGTCCTTTGCGATTGGCGTCCCTCCCCCTTGAGGGGAGGGTCGGCGCGAAGCGCCGGGGTGGGGTCATTGCGGCCGGATGCGGCCAAATCTTTTTCTTTCTGGATGGCGGATCGTTGAACGGGTGGAGGCGACCCCACCCGGCCCTTCGGGCCACCCTCCCCTCGAGGGGGAGGGAGTCAGGCCGCCGCTTTGAGCGACGCCTTTTGCGCCGCAAAGGCCCAGTCGAGCCAGGGCAGCAACGCTTCGAGATCGGAGGTCTCGACTGTCGCGCCGCACCAGATGCGCAGGCCGGGCGGTGCATCGCGGTAGGCACCAATGTCGTAGGCGACGCCTTCCTTGTCGAGCGCCGAGACAATTGCCTTGGCGAACGCAGCCTGTCCATCGGCGTCGAGTGCAGCGACTTGCCGGTCGGTGAAGGAAAGGCAGACCGACGTGTTCGAACGCGTCGCCGGGTCTACGGCAAGATGGCCGAGCCAGGAAGATTTTCTGACAAAGCGATCGAGAACAGCGGCATTGGCATCCGCTCTGGTGACCAGCGCGTCGAGGCCGCCGATCGACTTCGCCCAACGCAGCGCGTCGAGATAGTCCTCGACGCACAGCATCGACGGCGTGTTGATAGTCTCGCCCTTGAAGATGCCTTCGATCAGCTTGCCGCCCGAGGTGAGGCGGAAGATTTTCGGCAACGGCCAGGCCGGCTTGTAGCTTTCCAGGCGTTCGACGGCGCGCGGGCTGAGGATCAGCATTCCGTGCGCGCCCTCACCGCCCAGCACCTTCTGCCAGGAGAAGGTGACGACGTCGAGCTTCCTGAAATCGAGCTGTTGCGCAAAGGCCGCCGAAGTCGCGTCGCAGATGGTCAGGCCCTTGCGGGTGGCCGGGATGAAATCGCCGTTCGGCACGCGCACACCCGACGTCGTGCCGTTCCAGGTGAAGACCACGTCGCGGTCGAAGTCGATTCTGGTCAGGTCCGGCAGTGCGCCGTAGTCCGCCTCTAACCTGCGAACATCGGCGAGCCTCAGCTGCTTGACCACATCGGTGACCCAGCCGGAGCCGAAGCTCTCCCAGGCGACCATGTCGACGCCGCGTTCGCCGAGCAGCGACCACAGCGCCATTTCGACCGCGCCGGTATCCGAGGCCGGCACGATGCCGATGCGGTAATCCGCCGGAACCTGGAGGATTTCCCGGGTCAGCTCGATCGCTTGTTCGAGCTTGGTCTTGCCGATCTTGGCGCGGTGCGAGCGCCCGAGCGCGGCATTTTTGAGCGCCTCGACCGACCAGCCGGGGCGTTTTGCACAGGGACCTGAGGAAAAATTGGGATTTGCCGGACGGAATCCGGGCTTCGCATGCGTGGTCATCGTGGTCTATCCTTCCAGATAGTGGCCCCTCGTTGGGGAGGGGTGGCCCACGGATGGCGATATGCGTTCAGACTTTCGGCGTCAAGGGGAAAGTTTTTGTCGCTGTCAGGATATTGCCGGGGGCGAAACGCAAACGGCGGGCCTGCGACCCGCCATTGTCAACGCCTCGGCTTCGATCGAGCCTACCAGAGATCGTAGCGTAGTCCGACTTTGACTTGATGATTGTTGATCCCTTTGCGGATCGGAAAAGAAGTCAGACTCTCGGCAGTCACATATTCGGCGTCTGGCGCGGAAAAATACTGATAGCCCAGATCGACCGAGACGTTCTTGGACACTTGGTACGCAAGCCCGGCATTCAGCGTGTAGGCGAAGGAGTACTGGGTCTTGTTGTCACGCCGGACGAAATCGTCGGTGGGGTCGGCGTTGTCGGTGAAGTAGCTCGCCGACAGGCGACGCTTGCTCTGCACGACACCGACACCGGCGCCGAGATAAGGTGTGATTCCGACATAGGTGCCAAGGTCGACATAGCCGTTGAGTATGCCTGAGAAGGCATAGTTCTTCAGGGTCGCCGATGCCACGGTCGTTCCGTCGTTATAGCCGACGTCGATCTTGTTGCCGGGAAGATAGCCGACATTGAGATCGGCGCGCAGATAGTCGTTGAAATGGTAGCCGAAGCCGATGCTGGCGAAGATGGGATCTTCCTTTTCGTCGAAGCTCGCGGGTGTAAAGGCGAAATGCTCATCCTTGAAGCTCTTCTGCACCAGATAGGAGACATCGCCGCGCAGATACCATCCCGAGCCAACCTCGACCGGTACATAGTCGGGCGCCTGGTCGACATAGACCGGCGGTTCGTAATCGGCGCCAAGCGCCGGCGTCAGCGGCACCAGGACGACTGCTGCAAGCGCCAGTGCTATAGGCGATTTGAATGTCATGGTCCTCGGCTCCCGAACTTGGCGCATTCGCGATCGCGCGCGCCGTTTCAGACAGCATTGTTAACCATAGTGGTTAAGTGCGGGTTAAGGATAACAAGGCGTTAGCAATTGATTTGATCCGTTTTCGCTCCTCGAGCCGGACGGTGTTACAGGGCAACGCAGCATCTTTAGGCAGCCAAACGAAACCGCCCGGCATCAGCCGGGCGGTCGACGAATTCCTCGATTTCGAAGCGACTACTTCGTGTAGACGGGCTCGGGTTCCGGGACGTAAGGCTCCGGCGGCGCACAGTCCGACCTGCCGAACTGGTAGCGCAGGCCGCCGCGCACTTCGTGAACGTTGATACCTTTGTCATAGCCGGGGCCGACATTGGGGAGGGAGGCATAGTCGAACATCTTACCGCCGTTGATGTGGCTGAAGCGGTAGCCGACATCTAGTTTGACGCGGTCAGTCAGGCAGTAGGATGCGCCCGCCATGGCAGCATAGGCAAACCGCCAGCCCTTGCCACCGGCATGATCAAATGAACCGTCGCTGTCCACGTTGTGCAGTTCATCCCACTTGACCCAGGCACCGCCGATGCCGGCGCCGACGTAAGGCGTGATCCCATGCCAGGTGCCGATATCGACATAGGCGTTGGCCAAGAGCAGCAGCGCCGAATAGGACGAGGTATCGACGGACGTGCAAGGCGTTTGCTGTGGGCCGCAGAAGCCGTTGGTCGAGCCGCGGAATTTGGACTTGCTCATCCAGTCCAGGGTGAGATCGGTGCGGAAATGCTCGTCGATCTGGTAACCAACACCGCCGCCGGCCGAGAAGGCGCCATCCAGCTTGCCTGTATCGAACTTGCCGGGATTCTGGGGCGCCACACCGTAGGTGATGTACTCGCCACCACGAAACTTCGACCAGTGATAGTCGATGTCGCCGCGGATATACCAGCCGCCGAATTCGGCCGGCTGCTCATAGGCAACCGGTGGCGGTGCCTCCTCGACGACGGGCGGCTCGACGAAATCGGCGGCGAATGCCGGTCCGACGCCGGCAAACAGCGCGGCCAGAAGAGCCATTCTAGCTGTGTTGAACATGCTTATCACCCCTGAGAACCCTCGAACGGCGAACGCGCCCGAAATGTGATTGACCTCAGTTGTGGATAATGAATCGGAAAGGTTAAAAGGCGTTTAACCGTATTGATTAACCACGAATCTCTAAAAGTGGAGCAATCTGGCGGCCGTTGCTGCAGGCGGAGCTGGCCGCGACCCAATAAAAAAGCCCGCCGGCAAGGCGGGCTTTTGAACCGATGTTGGAGGGAGATCAGGCGGCGCTACGCGTTTCCGAAATGACCTCGACGATGTCGTTGACCACGGACTCGACAAGCTGCGGGTCGTCGCCCTCCGCCATGACGCGGATGAGCGGCTCCGTGCCGGATGGCCGGATGACCAGGCGCCCGGCCTTGCCGAGGCGATTGCGCGCATCTTCGATCGCCGCCTTGACCGGCGCCTCCTCCAGCGGCTTGCCGCCGGAAATATGCACATTCTTCAAAAGCTGCGGCACCGGCTCGAATTTCTTCGACAGTTCGCTGACCGGTCGGTTATGCCGCTTGATGCAGGCGAGCACTTGGAGCGCCGAGACGAGGCCGTCGCCGGTGGTCGAGAAATCGGACAGCACGATGTGGCCCGACTGTTCGCCGCCGACATTGAGTCCATGGGCACGCATGTGCTCGACGACATAGCGGTCACCGACCTTGGTGCGATGCAACTGCAGGTTCATGTCGCCGAGGAAGCGTTCGAGGCCGAGATTGGACATCACCGTCGAGACGACGCCGCCGCCGGCCAGCCGTCCGCTCTGCTGCCAGGATTCGGCGATCAGCGCCATGATCTGGTCGCCATCGACGATCGCGCCGTTCTCGTCGACAATGACGACACGGTCGGCATCGCCGTCGAGAGCAATGCCGATATCGGCGCGCACCTCGTGCACCTTCTTTTGCAGACCGGCCGGATGAGTCGAGCCGCATTCCTTGTTGATGTTGAAGCCGTTGGGCTCGACATTGATGGCAACGACCTCGGCGCCGAGTTCCCACAGCGCGTCGGGCGCCACCTTGTAGGCGGCGCCATTGGCGCAATCGACGACGATGCGCAGGCCCGACAGCGACATCGAGCGCGGCAGCGTGCGCTTGGCGAATTCGATATAGCGGTCATGCACGCCGTCGACGCGTTTGGCGCGGCCGAGCCCATCGGAATCGGCGAGCGCCAGTTCGATATCCTTGTCGAGCATCCCCTCGATACGCTCCTCGATCTCATCGGACAGCTTGTAGCCATCGGGGCCGAACAGCTTGATGCCGTTGTCGTAATAGGGGTTGTGCGAGGCAGAGATCATCACGCCGATATCGGCGCGCAGCGAGCGCACCAGCATGGCAACAGCCGGCGTCGGGATCGGGCCGAGCAGGAAGACATCCATGCCGGCGGCGCACAGGCCCGACACCATGGCGTTCTCGATCATGTAGCCGGAAAGCCTGGTATCCTTGCCGAGCACGACGCGGTGGCGGTGGCTGCCGCGCTGGAACGAGAGGCCGGCGGCCATGCCGACCCGCATGGCGACCTCCGCCGTCATTGGAAACTTGTTGGCGCGCCCACGAATGCCGTCCGTACCGAAATAATGTCCTGCCATGTTCGCCAGCTTCCCGATGGTTCTTTCCGAGCATCTCATGCCATAAAATGGCCCAAGCCCCGTCATCACATTGTATGATTATGGACGACCAATCCTTAGAAAATTGTTGTTTTGTGTGTTTTACGTCACGCTAGTGTGTTGATTTTCAAGTTCCGAGCCCTTGTTGCGGTAGCAGCATCAGAAACGTCAACTCAAACCTCATCTGGTTCCTTTGGGCTGTGGCAGTGTGGCCTTGAACCCGAATCCGCATCGTGCTGCTCCAGACAGCGGTGGCTCAGGTCCGCCGCAGCCGCCGATTTGACTGGCTGTCATTCGACGCAGTGTCCTCGCTGGGAACCAGCCATAGGCGCGCGCTCCGTGCAATGCACCCGGACGAACTTGGCGGGGAGACGGTCCCGGCAACGAATTCATCACCTTAAAGAAAAGAATGCACTTCTAAATTTGTCTCTACGCTACTTAGCATCTGGCGCAACCAGCCGTTGAGCGCTATTGCTGCACTGGGACATATCATGAACCGCCGCAGGGAGAAAACGCATGCTCATCCACCGACTTGCCACTTTGACGGGTCTTGCCGTCGCGACCTTATTCCTGGCGGCGCCTGCCAGCGCGCTGACCATGGCCGAGTGCAGCACCAAGTATAACACGGCCAAGGACGCGGGAACGCTTGGCGGGCAGAACTGGAACCAGTTCCGCAAGGCCCAATGCGGCACCGATGCTTCCGCCGCTACAACCGAACCCGCGCCAGCCAAAGCCACGGCCAAGGCTGCCGACACGACCAAGGCAGCCGCCGCCGACGATGCGGCGCCGGGCCTGACGGCGAAGGAGTGCAGCACCAAATACCAGGCCGCCAAGGCTGCCGGCACGCTCAACGGCATGAAGTGGAACGATTTCCGCAAGACCCAGTGCGCCGCCGGCGCGACGGCAGCCGCACAACCCGCCGCCAAGACCAAAGCAGCGGCGGCCAGCAGCGATGACGCAGCGCCTGGGCTGACGGCCAAGGAATGCAGCACCAAATACCAGGCCGCCAAGGCTGCCGGCACGCTCAACGGCATGAAGTGGAACGACTTCCGCAAGAGTGAATGCGCCGCCGGCGCAAGTGCAGCCGCACAACCCGCCGCGGCACCTGCCAAGGCGACGACAGCCGCCGCGACCGATACCGGCAAAGGCGTCAGCATGGCGGATTGCAGCGCCAAATATCAGGCTGCCAAGGCCGGCAACACGCTGAACGGCATGAAGTGGAACGACTTCCGCAAGAGCCAATGCGGCGCCGGCGCAGCCGACGACGACACCCTGCCGGCTCCCGATGCCAAATACACCGGCGATCCGCAACCGCCGACCATCACCGCCCCCCAGGGCGTGAAATTCCCGACGGCGATCTCCAAGAAGTATGCAACCGAGACCCCGGCCAAGGGCCGCATGCACACCTGTCTCGACCTCTACTACGCCAACAAGGACGCCAACACGCTGGGCGGCCTCAGGTGGATCCAGAAGGGCGGCGGCTTCTACAGCCTCTGCAACGCCAAGCTGAAGAGCTGACCGGCGCCACCATCCGACGACATGAGCCCGCGAGCCGCAAGGTTCGCGGGCTTTTTGTTGCTGCCGAACAAGTGAGAGGGCCTTCCGAGGTCGAACCAACTGTCAGATCGTGTTTCTTGGCTCTGTCCGGCCGACATCGATCTCGGCACCACCGGAACTCTCATAGCCAGAAGCAGAAAACCCGCCTCGGCGGGCGGGTCATTCAGCGCCAATTGGCACCACACCCAAATTGATAGCATAGCTGCCGGCACAAAGCAAGAACAAAATGTGGCGCCGCCGGCAAAAAATGCGAGCTTCATTCTCCGGCGCGCCTTGTCGATCTTCCCGAAGTCGTCAACGAGGCCGATAGAAGGCTCCATTCCTTCGCGCCTCTCTCTGTCCTGCCGGACATCCCCCCGCGAGGCGGGAGATTGGCCGTCATCGTCACTTTCGCCAATTTCCTGCGATGCAGGAAGGGTCGCATTCCCCAAGAGAAAACGCCGCGGTTAGAGCCGCGGCGTTTCGAAGTCGATCTGTGCCGGGCCGGAGCCTAGCTTGACGGCTGAGGTTCCATGCCGCCTTCGGGCTCGGGGCCTTTCTTGCGGCGGCCGGACTTCGGCACGGCCGAGCCGCGGCTCGGCGGCGTGTCGTCGCCAAGGTCGCGCGCGGGCTTATTGCCGGCGATCAGCTGCTTGATCTCCTCGCCGGACAGCGTCTCGTATTCGAGCAGGCCCTGCGCCAGCGCGATCCATTCCTTCTTTTTCTTGGTCAGGATAGACCTTGCCGTCGAATAGGCCTCGTCGATCAGCCGGCGCACTTCGGCGTCGATGATTTGCGCCGTCTCTTCCGAGATGTTCTGCGTGCGCGCCACCGAATGGCCGAGGAACACCTCCTCCTGGTTGTCGCCATAGGCGACATGGCCGAGCTTGTCGGAGAAGCCCCAGCGCGTCACCATGGCACGCGCCAGCTTGGTCGCCTGCTCGATATCGGAGGAGGCGCCGGAGGTGATGTTCTCCTTGCCGAACTTGAACTCCTCGGCGACACGGCCGCCCATCATGATGGCGAGGCGCGAGATCATGTATTTGTAGCTCATCGAATAGCGGTCGCCTTCCGGCAGCTGCATGACCATGCCGAGTGCCCGGCCGCGCGGAATGATGGTCGCCTTGTGCAGCGGATCGGCCGACGGCACGTTGAGCGCCAGGATGGCATGACCAGCCTCGTGATAGGCGGTCAGCTCCTTCTCGGCCTGTGTCATCGCCGACGAGCGGCGCTCGGCGCCCATCATGATCTTGTCCTTGGCGTCCTCGAATTCGGCCATGGTGACGAGGCGCTTGTTGCGCCGCGCCGCCATCAGGGCGGACTCGTTGACCAGGTTCATCAGATCGGCGCCGGAAAAGCCCGGCGTGCCGCGCGCGATCACCTTGAGGTCGACATTGGGCGCCAGCGGCACGTTGCGCACATGCACCTTCAGGATCTTCTCGCGGCCGACGATGTCGGGGTTCGGCACCACCACCTGGCGGTCGAAGCGGCCCGGCCTCAGCAGCGCCGGATCGAGCACGTCTGGCCGGTTGGTGGCGGCGATCAGGATGATGCTTTCGTTGGATTCGAAGCCATCCATCTCGACCAGCAGCTGGTTCAGCGTCTGCTCGCGTTCATCATTGCCGCCGCCCAGGCCGGCGCCGCGATGGCGGCCGACCGCGTCGATTTCGTCGATGAAGATGATGCAAGGCGCGTTCTTCTTGGCCTGGTCGAACATGTCGCGAACGCGGCTTGCGCCGACGCCGACGAACATCTCGACGAAGTCCGAGCCCGAAATGGTGAAGAACGGCACGTTGGCTTCACCCGCGACCGAGCGGGCGAGCAGCGTCTTGCCGGTTCCAGGAGGACCGACGAGCAGCACACCGCGCGGGATCTTGCCGCCGAGCCGCTGGAATTTCTGCGGGTCGCGCAGGAACTCGACGATCTCTTCCAGATCTTCCTTGGCTTCGTCGACGCCGGCGACGTCCTGGAAGGTGACGCGGCCATGTGCTTCGGTCAAAAGCTTGGCCTTCGACTTGCCGAAGCCCATGGCGCGGCCGGAACCGGACTGCATCTGGCGCATGAAGAATATCCAGACGCCGAGGATGAGGATCATCGGCAGCCAGGAGATCAGGGTGCCGAACAGCGAATTGGAGCCGTCGGATTCAGGACGCGCGTTGATGGTGACGTTCTTGTCCTGCAGCCGCGAAACCAGTGACGGGTCCCCAGGCGAATAGGTCTGGAAGCCGTTGGAACTGTCCGTGTAATTGCCGGAGATACGGGCGCCGGCGATGGTCACCGACTTGATCCGTCCCGCCGCGACTTCCTGCAGGAACTGCGAATAGGGAACATCGCTCGAGGCTCCACGCGTCTGCGGCGTCTGGAAAAGATTGAAGAGAGCGATGAGCAGGACCGCTATGATCGCCCAGAGCGCGAGGTTGCGATAATTCGGATTCATCAATTGTCCCGTTGGCGCCCGCTGGGCGGACACGCGTCGTGAGAGGAAACTTGGCCCTAACATAGGGAGAGCGTCTCCCATTGCCAAGCATAACAGCAGGTCTCGGTTAAGCTTTCGCCCGTGGTAGGCCGGCATTGTGGCCGCCGAACGGCACGGCTGGAACGGGCGCCGCGCCAAGCAACGCGGCGACGGCATCGGCCGGCGCCAGATCGAAGGACGGCAGGAAACGGGCGAAGGGCGCGACTGCCGGATATGCGGCGACAGCCGCCGGCATCGGGCCTTCCCCGGGCAAACCCGGGCCTTCCCCCAGCAAACCAAGGCATTCGCCATCCCGCCAGAGCGCCGGCTCGGCGGCCAAGGCGGCACGCACAAGGCTTGCCGGCGTGCCATGCCCGGCAATTGCCCGCTTTGCGGCAAGAGCCGCCCCGAGCGGTGCTATCAACAGCGGCGCGATCATCAACAATGCACCTGGACTGTCGCCCAATGTGATCCGTCTGCGGCCGTCCCACAGGGCATTGCCGGAAACCGCAACAGCGGGCGGCAGATCGCGCAATTCGCGGTGCAGAAAGATGCCGGTACGCCGGGCATCGATCACGGTCCGCGACAATGTGGCACAAAGCGGCCCGGTGCGGAACCGGCCGAAAAGGGCTTCGCTGCGGGCCTGGTCGGGAAGAAAGGCGGTGCCGCCGGTCGCCGCCAGCAGGATGCGCAGCGCATAAATGGCCGACCGGCTGTCGGCGGCCGTCGCAAAATCCCGATCGAGCCGGACGAGGCCGGCGGCCGGCCTGGAGGCCAAGCTGTGGATCAGCATGGCCGCGCGATGTCCCAGCTGCTCACGCTCGACCGCCGCCTTGCTGGCCAGCGCTATCGCTTCAGCCACGCTAGGCGTACCATCGCCTTCGGCAAGTGCTGCGCGGACGCGCGGCCGCTCGAAAGCGGTGTCGGCATTGGTCGGATCTTCGATCCAGGCAACCTGTTCACGCCGCAGGAATTCGCGCAGCTCAGCACGCCGCACGCGGAGCAGCGGCCGCACGATCCAGTGCCGCCACTCGTAGAGGGTTGCCGGCGCCATGCCGGCAAGGCCCCGCGCTTCGTCGCGCGGCCTCTCCTCACCTGGCCCGTCGTCACGTGCTTGCCGCATCAGCACGGTCTCGGCCTGGTCGTCGGCGGTGTGGCCGGTCAGGATCAGGCCGATGCCTGCCGCTTCGGCGGCCTCGGCGAGCAGCCGGTAGCGGGCTTCGCGCGCGGCGGCGGGCAGGCCGGTCGATGGTTTGTGCCCCGACCAGGCGAGGATGCGATGGGCAATGCCGCGCGCCGCGCACAGCCTGGCCACGGCTTGCGCTTCCGCTGCCGCTTGCGGCCGCAATTGATGATCGATCGTTACCGCCAGCAATTTCGTTGCCGGGGCGTTACGATCGAGATGGGCTTTGAGGAGGAGGAGAAGGGCGGTCGAGTCGCTGCCGCCGGACACGGCCGCAACAGCGCCGTTGGAAAAGTCGATCCGCGAAAAATCCGAAAGGTCAGGCTCGCTGTCGAGCGTCATGCATGTCGCCCAAGCGTGGGCCCGGTTTTGCGGCAACGACACGCAACGGAAAAACTAGCACGCCGCGAGTGCCCTTTCCTGCTTGACCCGCTCCTTGAGCGCGCCGGAAATATCGGGGTAGCGCTTGCCGATCTCGCTGAAAGTGGCACAGGCCACGTCGCGCTGCTTCAGCCCGACCAGTGAAACGCCGAGCTTCAGCAGCATGTCGGGCGCCTTCTTGGCCTTGGGATAGTCCTTGCTGGCTGCGAGGAAAATCTCGGCCGCATCGCGGTATTTCTGCTGGCCGAGCAGCGATTCACCGAGCCAGTAATGCGCGTCCGCTGCTTTGGCGTCCTTGGGAAAACGGGCGATATGGTCGCGGAAGCCCTGTTCGGCGGTGCTGTAGTCGCCCGACAGGATGAACTGGTAAGAGTTGCGGTAAAGCTCCTCCGGATCGTTGGTCGACGGGAGTGCCGCAACCACCGTATCGTCGGATTTACCGGCCTTGTTGCCGGCTGCGCTGGCGCCGTTGGCTGGGGCCGTATTCTGCTGCGGCGCATTCGCTTGCGCATTGCCATCGGCTTCGACGACATTGCCGTTTTTGTCGACGGTGATGGTGCCGAACGTCTTGGGCGGCGCGCCGGGGATCAGCTTGCCGGGATCGCCGTTGGGCGATTCGACGATGACGTCCTCGACGCTCTTGTCGCCGTCTGCCGCCTTGCCCGCATCGGCCGGAGCCGGCGTCCCCGGCGCCTCCGCCACGTTACTGTCGCCGTTGGGGCTGTCGCTGCTGGGCGCGGCCTCGGACTTCTTCTGCTCGGCCGGCTGCTGCGCGCCTTGCGGACCGCCTTCCAGCTGCTGGAAGCGGAATTCGTTGTCTTCCTGCTGCTTGCGGATCTGCTCCTGCATCTGCAGGACCTGGAAATTGAGTTCCTCGATCTTGCCATTCATCTGCCGGAGCTGTTCCTCCAGCGCCGGAGTGCCGGTACCATCCTGCTGCGCGAATTGAACCTGATCCGGCTTTTTCTTTTCGCCGAAAATGCCGGGCAGTTTGATCGTCGGCAGGTGGAAGGAAAAACCGCTTTCCGATGACTGCCCGGTGCCGTTTGCCCCGTCAGCAAGTGCCGCGATACTTGATACGAGCAGCAGCGCAAGCGTGCCGCTCAAGACCGATCTGAAATGCATGTGCCTCTCGCCGTGAAACCGTTAGCCTGTTGCGCGCCCTTGCCAACCGAAGTGGCCAGGCGCCCTCGGCTCTTAACAGGACGTGAGACTTCGGCCAAATTTTGTTTGGAGCGGGCAGATATGAAAAAGGCGGCCTTTTGGCCGCCTTTCGCACCAAGTGTTGCATTTATGCCGATCAAGAACCGGCGCCGCCCAGCGTGGTTACGGCGCGGCGGTTCTGCGACCAGCAGGAGATGTCGTCGCAAACCGCGACCGGACGCTCCTTGCCGTAGGAAATGGTCTTCAGGCGCTGCGCCGAAACGCCTTTGGCGACCAGGAAGTCGCGTGTGGCGGCAGCACGGCGGGCGCCGAGCGCCAGATTGTATTCGCGCGTGCCGCGCTCGTCGGCATGGCCTTCGATGACGATGGCATACTGCTTGTACTGGTTCAGCCACTGCGCCTGGCGCGACAGCGTCGTCTGCGCATCGGCGCGGATCGAGGACGAATCGGTGTCGAAGAAGATGCGGTCGCCGATGTTGACGGTAAAGTCCTGGGCCGATCCGGGCGTTGCCGCGCCGGCGCCGTTGAGGCCGAGATCGGCGGCGCTGTTCGGCGTCTTCTTCGAGGCGCAACCGGTGATCGCGAGCATCGCGACCAGCGCGATCATGACCGGGTTTGTGGTAAGTGCTGCGATACGGCCCATGCCGCCTCTCCTTCGCAATTCGAGTGATTTCATTGATCGTCCAGTAACCACGTTTGGGTTAACCGGCGCTCAAGAAACACGGTTAAAATTTGGTTTTCGGCTGCCGTCCGCAACCGTTCTGCCGAGGGGCGACAATGAGCGCGGACCGTAGGCGGAAATGCGGCTAAAACATGAAAAAGAGGGAATTGAGGAACTGAAGAACCGAGGAATTGAGGAATCGAGGAATTGAGCAAAGAGATCACCTCAGCTTCTCTCTGAGATTGACCAGCACTCCGTAGATACGGGCATAGGATTGCAACCAATGGTCGCGTTGCGCCTGTGTGATGTACTCGAGGTCGAACGCATACGAACTCCAGGTCTCCACCTCACTGCATGATCCTATGGCCATTGAAATGAAGCGTGCGAATTCGGGCTTGGAGTGAGCCTGTTTGGCAAAGCCTTCGGCCAAATTGGCGCAGATCGCCTTGCTGGAACGACGTAGTTGATCGGCGAGCGCGTATTGCTCCATTTTCGGAAAAGCAAGCGTGGCTCTGTGTACCCCAAGGGAAACCGCACAGGCACGCTTATAGACTTCTAAATCCCTCGCGTGCTCGATGTAGACCCCTCTGCCTTCTCCATTCTTCAGTTCTTCAACTCTTCAACTCCTCAGTTCTTCAACTCCTCAGTTCTTCTTCCATCACTCCAGCAGCGGCGACCAGGCCGGATCCGAGGCGAAGTTCGCCGTGGGGATCGACTGTTCGTTGCGGCCGGTGAGATCGACCGAAACAAGTTTTGGTCCACCATTGGAATCGCGGAAGAACATCAGCACCCGGCCGTTGGGCGCCCAGGTCGGCCCTTCCTGCTGAAAGCCGGTGGACAGGATGCGCTCACCCGAACCGTCGGTGCGCATGACGCCGATCTGGAATTCGCCGCCGGTCTGCTTGGTGAAGGCGATGAGATCGCCGCGCGGCGACCACACCGGCGTCGAATAGACGCCGTCGCCAAACGAGATGCGGGTCTGGCCCGAGCCGTCGGCGCCCATCACATAGATCTGCGCGCGGCCGCCGCGATCCGAGGTGAACACCACCTTGCTGCCGTCAGGCGAGTAGGACGGTGAGGTGTCGATGGCGGTCGAATTGGTGAGCCTGGTCGTCGAGCGGCTTCTCAGATCCATGGCGAAGATGTTGGAATTGCCGTCATCGCGCAGCAGGCTCATGATCACCTTCTGGCCGTCCGGCGAAAAGCGCGGCGCAAACGTCATGCCGGGGAAATTGCCGACCAGCTCGCGCTGCCCCGTCTCGATCTGCAGCAGGTACACCCGCGGCTGACCGCTTTCATAGGACATGTAGGTGATTTCCTGCCGGTTCGGCGAGAAGCGCGGCGTCAGCACGATCGATTTGCCGTTCGAGAGATAGCGGACGTTGGCGCCGTCCTGGTCCATGATGGCTAGCCGCTTCTTGCGCGCATTCTTGGCACCGGACTCGTCGATGAAGACGACGCGCGTGTCGAAATAGCCCTTCTCGCCGGTCAGCCGCTCGTAGATCGCATCGGCGATGATATGGGCGACGCGCCTGGTATTGGCGTCGTTGGCGAAGAACTGCTCGCCCGACATCTGCTGGCCGGCAAACGTGTCCCACAACCGATACTGGGCGCGAATGCGGCCGTCAGCCTCCTTGCCGACACTGCCGGTGACCAGCGCCTGCGCATTGATCACCTTCCAGTCTTCGAAGCGCGGCGTGGCATCCGGGTTCGAGATCTTTTCGATGAAAGCGCTTTTGTCGATCGGCGCGAACAGGCCGGAGCGTTTCAGGTCGGCACTGACGATGCCAGAAATCTCGGCGCCGAGCGCATCGCCGCCCTGGAAGTCCGTGATGGCGATCGGCAACGGCTCGACATTGCCCTTATTGACGTTGAGCTCAACGAGCGCCCGCGCCGGCAGGGTGACAGCAACGGTCATACCCAGCGCCATCGCTGCGATCGTCAGGAGCGGCTTGAGGATGGATTTCATGTCTTCTCGCTTCTTTCGCTGATTCTGTGAGCGCCAGGCCTAAAGACCGAGCATCTCCCTGGGGTCAAAAGTGACCCGAACGTCGGACCAGATGTCTTGCTTGCCCGCCGGAACCTGCAAGCCGGCCACATCGCATTTCTGAACCGCGCGCACTGCACTTTCGTCAAACGGGCGGTTTCCGCTCGACTTTTCAACGCTCGGCCGGCCATCCAGCTTGCCGGAGGCGTCCAGATTAAACCGGACCACGACGACGAAATTCTCCGAACCCTCGAGCCCTGCCGGAAGCGTCCAGCAACCACCAAGCTGGGCCTCCAATGCCCCCTGCTCCGATTTCGAAAGCTTCTGGCCCTGATCCTTCTCGCCGCCGAGCGATGCCTGCTGGGTCGAGCGCTTGGCGCCGCCGCCGGACGGCTTCCGCTTGTCAAGCAGAGCCGAAATCTCGTCGGCGTTGAATTGCTTGTCGTCCGATTTCGGCCTGGATGAGGCTTCCTTGACCGGCTTGTCGGCGTCCTTGCGCTCCGGTGCCTTCGCGCTCTCGGCCTGGGCCGGCTGCGGCTTTGGCCGAGCCTCGGGTGCCGGCGCCGAGTCGGGAAGCTGCGCCTCCTCGGTTGGCGGTTGCTTGGCAATCGCCTCGGCGACGGCATCCGGCTTGACCTCGGGCTGCGGATCGATCGCGGCAGTCTTGTCCTGCGGCGGCGTGGGCGTCGGCTCCTTGGCCGGCGTCGGCTTGGGCTCGGTCTGCTTGACAGGTTCGGGCTTGACCTCTTCCTTCGGCTGCGGCACCGGCGCCACCTCCGTAGCAGGAATAGGCTTCGGCTCTTCCTTCGGCTTCGGCACGTCCTCGGGCTTGGGCTTTTCGACCGGCGTCGGCGCGGGTGGCGGAGCCGCCGTCATGTCGACTGGCTGGGGCTTGGGCTCAGGTGTCGGCGGCTTGTCGGTGTCGACGCTGTTATCGCCGACTTTCTGGGCATCGGGAACGATGTCGGGACGCTGCGTCGGTACCGGCGCCGGCTTGTCGTGCATTACAGCTTTCTTGTCGCCTTGCAGGACCTGTGCCGTCGCTTCCATCGGCACGATCTCGACCGACACCGATTCCGCATCGGACGCAGGCATCGCAGGCGGCGAGGACAACGTGAACAGCCCGAAGGCGATCGCCACCGTATGCAAGATCACCGATGTGGTGAGGCCGGTCCTCATCTTGCGTCTACTGATCCTGTTCCTGCAGTGAAACCAGGCCGATATTCTTGTAGCCAGCAGCCGAGATGCGGGCCATCACCTTCATGGCAGTGCCATAGTCGGTGGACTTGTCACCCCTGATGAAAATGCGCTCGTCATAGCCGGTCTTCGAGATCGCCTGCAGCTTTGCCACCAGCTCCTCGATCGGGATCTCGGTTTCCTGGAGGTAGATCTGACCGGCCGAGTTGATGGACACGGTTATAGGCTGCGTATCGGCGTTCATCGCTTTGGCCTGGGTATCCGGCAGGTCGATCGGCACGCCGACCGTCAGCAACGGCGCCGCGACCATGAAGATGATCAGCAGCACCAGCATCACGTCGACCATCGGCGTGACGTTGATCTCCGATATCAAGGCGTGATGGCGGCCGCGCCGCCTGTGGCCTCGACCACCGCGTCCTCCGCCACCCGCGCCTACAGACATTCCCATGATCGTTCCTCAGGCCTTCTGCGCGACTTTTTCATCGATTTGGCGCGAGAGTATGGCGGAGAACTCATCCGCGAACCCTTCCATGCGGACGGCGATCTTGCTCGCGTCGGACGACAGCTTGTTGTAGGCGATGACGGCGGGGATGGCGGCGAGCAGGCCGATGGCCGTCGCCAGCAGCGCTTCGGCGATACCGGGCGCGACCACCGACAGGCTGGTGTTCTTCGAAGCGGCGATCGCCTGGAACGAGGTCATGATGCCGATCACGGTGCCGAACAGGCCGATGAAGGGCGCCGCCGAGCCGGTGGTGGCGAGGAAGCCGAGCCGCCCTTCCAGCTTTTCCATCTCGCGGGTCAGCGCCAGATCCATAGCCTTGTCGATGCGGGTCTGCAGGCCGAGCGGCGATTTTGCGCCCTTCTCGAAGCTCTTCTTCCATTCGCGCATGGCGGCGACGAAGATCGCGCTCATGCCGGTCGTCTTGCGGTCGGCGAGCGTGCGGTAAAGCTCTTCCAGCGACTGCCCCGACCAGAACACCTGTTCGAAGCGGTTGAGCGCCAGCCGCATGCGGGCATAGGCGACGAGCTTGTCGACGATGATCGCCCAGGTCCAGATCGAGGCACCAAGCAGCCCGATCATGACCAGCTTGACCACCCAACCGGCCTGCATGAACAAGGCCCAAATCGATAAATGCGCGCCCGGTTCGGCGAGAGCGATGTTTTCCATGTTACGTCCTTAAAGATTTTCCGGGCGTGGCTGGCGGCTGGCCCATGGGCATCCCTTGTGGTCCGTTCGCGTTAAGCTTGCGGAATAACCCCAAATGCACCGTTGGCGGCCTTTTCGGGGCAAATATTGGTGAAAGGAAGGCGCTTGGATTCTTCCAATCTTAACCAATCCCTTCATGGACCGTTATGGTTAAGGATGGGTTAGGACGTACAGCGCGGCGCATTGCCGCGCCCCGACGACCAGCCCGGCGATCCTCGCCTCGACCGGGAGCTCCGGATCTTCCGCCTCTGAACTCTTATTTGCGCGTTCCGGGCATGAAGGCTGCCACCCAATCCTTGGGAAAGCGCCGCGGCCGGCCGTTCTCGCCGACGATCGCCGCTTCGACCCGCGCCTCGACCAGCACTTCGCTGCCGCGTTTCAACTGCTGCGCCATGACGATGCGGGCGCCGGAAATGTCTTCGGTGCGCGTATCGATGGTCAGGATGTCATCCATGCGGGCCGAACCGCGGAAATCGATCTCCATGCGCCGCACCACCCAGACTATTTTCTCGCCATGCTTGCCGTCGGCAAGCTCGGTGTGGTGGACGCCGGCCAGCCGCAGATAGTCGGACCGGCCGCGCTCGAAGAATTCGAGATAGCGCGCGTGGTAGACGACGCCGGAAAAATCGGTGTCTGCATAATAGACCCGCGCCATCAATCGATGGCCGAATTCCGTGAGCGCGCCGGAAAGTCCGGCGGACAATGCCGATTCACCGTGATCGTCCATTGCGCTGTCCTTTTGGCCCGACAGGCCCTGTTTCAAGCAACACCTGTTTTGCGCATAGACCGGCGATGATCAAGACCTGGAGGGCTGGGCCGGGGACTGCCAGCACCGAAGCCATAAACAGCGGAACTTAGGGTTCTTCCTGGAACAGGCTGATCTGCTGCTGCGCCAGGTCCTTTGGCGCGTCGAGGCCGAGATGCCGCCAGGCATTGGCCGCCAGCACGCGGCCGCGCGGGGTACGCATGATGAAGCCTTGCTGGATCAGAAAGGGTTCGATGATGTCCTCGATGGCATCGCGTGGCTCGGAAAGCCCGGCGGCGATTGTCTCGATGCCGACCGGCCCGCCGCCGAAATTCCGGGCGATCATCGACAGATAACGGCGGTCGAGCGCGTCGAGGCCGAGCCCGTCGACCTCCAGCCGCGTCAGCGCCTCGTCGGCGATCTTGCGGTCGACATGGCCGTCGCCGGCAACGCTGGCGAAGTCGCGCACCCGGCGCAACAGCCGGCCGGCGATGCGCGGCGTGCCGCGCGCCCTCCGGGCGATCTCCAAAGCACCGTCGTCGCCGAGCGGCATGGCAAGGATGCGGGCGCCGCGCCGCACGATCTGCTCGAGTTCCTCGACCGAGTAGAAATTGAGCCGCACCGGAATGCCGAACCGGTCGCGCAGCGGGTTGGTCAACAGGCCGAGCCGGGTGGTGGCGGCGACAAGCGTGAAGCGGGCAAGGTCGATCTTGACCGAGCGCGCCGCCGGCCCCTCGCCGATGATCAGGTCGAGCTGGAAATCCTCCATCGCCGGATAGAGGATTTCCTCGACCGCCGGGTTGAGCCGGTGGATCTCGTCGATGAACAGCACGTCGCGGTCTTCGAGGTTGGTGAGCAGCGCCGCGAGATCGCCGGCCTTGGCGATGACCGGACCCGAGGTCGAGCGGAAATTGACGCCAAGCTCGCGCGCCATGATCTGCGCCAGCGTCGTCTTGCCGAGGCCGGGCGGGCCGACGAACAGCACATGGTCGAGCGCTTCGCTGCGCCCCTTGGCGGCCTCGATGAACACTTTGAGATTGGCCCGCACCGCCGCCTGGCCGACGAAGTCGCCAAGCGTCTGCGGCCGCAAGGTCTGCTCGGCGTCCTCGCCGCGTCTGTCGGGAGCAATGAGGCGTGGCGAAAGGCTCATGCCGCCTTCCTTGCATATGGCAAGGGACCGGACAAGCAACGTCTCACCGTGCCAGCTCCTTCAGCCCGAAGCGGATCAGCTTCGAGGCGTCCGCCTCCTCGCCTGCCGTCTTCAGCGCTGCCGCCACCGCATTGGCCGCGGTGTCGCGCGAATAGCCGAGATTGACCAGCGCCGAGACGGCGTCGGTGATCGGCGCCGAGGCGACGCCCTCGCCGAGCTCCTGCTTCAGGCCGATGGTGCCGGAGGCAGTGCCCGCATAGGCCGGCGCCTTGTTCCTCAATTCGGTGACGATGCGCTCGGCGACCTTCTTGCCGACGCCGGGAGCACGGCTGACCATGGCGATATCGCGCAGCGCAATCGCATTGGCGAGGTCGGCCGGCGCCAGCGTCGACAGGATGGCCAGCGCCACCTTGGCGCCGACGCCTTGCACATTGTTCATCAACAGCCGGAACCATTCGCGCTCCAGCACCGACTGGAACCCATAGAGCCGCAGCATGTCCTCGCGCACATAGGTCTCGATGAACAGCACCACCGCCTCGCCGGGCGGCGGCAATGCCGCCAGCGTGCGCGCCGAGCAATAGGCAACGTAGCCGACGCCATGTACGTCGATGATGCAGAAATCCTCGTCGATCTCGTCCAGCGTGCCTTTTAGCTTGCCGATCATTTGAGCGTGCCGATCATGCCGGGTGGGTTTCCGGAGAGATGATATCGAGGTCCGGGAAGTAGCTGCGATAGCGCGCGGCATCGCGCGTCAGCAGCCGATGCCCGGCGACAACCGCATGGGCGCCGATAAAGAAATCCGGCAGCGTTCGTTCGCCAATGCCGCCGGCGCGGCGATAGCGGGAATGCGTGACACCAGCGAGGAAGGCTGCCTCCCACGGCAGGAATTCGCGATCCATCTTGAGCATGTCGACTGCTTGGCGAAGGGCCTGTTCGGTCGCAATCAACGGCGCGAGCTCGGACCAGACGATTGCATTGATTACGAGTGCGCCGTCGCGCCGGCATGCGGTAATCGCGGATGCCGACCATTTCGTCTCCCGTCCGGCAGGACCCCAAACGTCGATCAGGACATTTGTGTCAATCAATGTCGAGATCTTCACGTGGGCCCCTCAGCCATTCCATATATTCGTTCGCCGTCATGCCTCCCAGATCCAGCGTACCGGCCATACGGCCGAGCATCTGGCTGAATCTGCGCGAGGCTTCCTCCTCCGACATGTTTTCGTCGACCGCAATAACACGAGCCCCGTCCTCGGTGGGGACGAACTCCACCTCCGAGCCCGGGCCGATACCCAGATGATCCCGTATTTCCTTCGGGATGGTCACTTGGCCCTTGGTGGTAACGCGCATGGTAATACCTCGTTGGTATTACTTATTGCCGATGGAGAACAAGTCAAGAACATACTTATCCGGCCAGCGCCGCCATCCTGTAGGCGATGCTCTGCCGGTGATGCGCGTGACAGATGGCGATGGCCAGCGCGTCGGCGGCGTCATCGCTGTCGAACGTCGCCTTCGGCATCAGCACCTTGACCATCATGTGGATCTGCTTTTTGTCGCCATGGCCGACGCCGATCACCGCCTTTTTGACGGCGTTTGGCGCATATTCGGCAACGACAAGGCCGGCACGCGCCGGCACCAGCATGGCGATGCCGCGTGCCTGGCCAAGTTTCAACGTCGCCGCCGCGTCCTTGTTGACGAAAGTTTGCTCGACCGCCGCCTCGTGCGGCATCGCGGCATGCAGGACCTCGGCGAGCCCGTCATGCAGTTGGCAAAGACGCACCGCCAGCGCGGCCTTGTCGTCGGACCGCACCGTGCCGGAAGCGACGAAGCGCAGCGAATTGCCGAGGCTCTCGACGATGCCCCAGCCGGTGCGCCTCAGCCCCGGATCGATGCCGATGATGCGAATCGCTTCCCCCATCCGTCAAGTCTACCTTCGGGGGGACAGCGATGCCAGCGAAATGTGAACAAACCAGAAACAGCAAGCCGAGTCTGTTTAGAGAATGTTTGAGAGTCGCTCTGGCGAGACAGATGGCTTGGTTTTCGAGAACCGGAGCGGAGCGTACATAAGTACGCGAGCACCGGAAGCGCGGAAAGCGGCGCTAGTCTCGTCGTTTGAATAACTGTTGGCGCGAGCGACAGACGGTCCTCTGATCCTTTGGCGGATGTGACAGCCATCTCGGTTTCAACCGCGCAATGCTGCCGCAACGACGCTCTCCAGTGGCGTTGTCGGTCGACCGATTAGCCGGCTCATGGCGCCGCCGTCATCGAACAACGCTCCGCGTGAGGCTGCAATGTCGGCATCGGCCAGGATAGCGGCGAGATCGGCGGGCAGCCCGGCGCCTGTCAACACGCCCTCATAGGCCACCCCGGCAAGATCGTTGTAGGCGATCGCCTTGCCCGATTGCCGCGAGACCTTCGCCGCAAGCTCGGCGAGCGTGAACGCTTGGTCCGCCGCGAGCTCGTAAATCCTCCCTGCTTGATCCTCGCTCGTCAGCACCACGGCCGCGGCCTCGGCATAATCCTGCCGCGCCGCGGACGAGAAGCGCCCCTCATTTGCGGCGCCGATGAAGGCGCCGTGCTCCAGAGCCGCCGGGAGCGCCATCAGATGGTTCTCGGTGTACCAGCCGTTGCGCAGGATGACGGCGGGTAGGCCGGAGGCCGCGATGACCTCCTCCGTCTGCCGATGTTCGACCGCGAGCCTCGCGGGAGACGTGTCCGCATGCAGCATGCTTGTGTAAGCGATCAGCGAAACCCCCACCCGTTGGGCGGCCGTGATCACTGACCGATGCTGCGGCAAGCGGCCGCTGACTTCGGTCGAGGAAATCAGCAGCAGTCTATCGACGCCGGCCAGCGCCATCGGGAGCGTGTCGGGACGATCATAGTCCGCCTCCCGCACGACTACGCCGCGTTGGACAAGATCGCTGGCGTTTGCCGGATCACGAACCGCCGCAACGATCCGGCTGGCCGGAACTGTCTTCAGCAGTGCGTCGATCACGAGACGGCCAAGCTGTCCTGTTGCTCCAGTTATTGCGTACATCGTTCTGTCCATTTCGTGGTTGGATGGATTGAGAGCCTCAGATAGCGGCTCTCGTTACCCGCGGAAACCACGTATCTTGTAGTTACCATCATTTTCCGGTAACCAACTGGAAACTCTCATGGAAGATGCGCGATGGTCCTCAGGATGCGAACGAAGGTGAAGGCGCTTCCCGGCTGCCCCATGTCGAGGTGCATGGCGCTGCTTGGCGGGTGCTGGACACCCGAGGTGCTCTGGTCCTTGAGCGACGGCCCGCGCCGGTTCTCCGAATTGCGCCGCGATATCCCAGCCATTTCGGCGAAGGTGCTGACCGGCAGGTTGCGCGATCTCGAGGAGCGTGGCGTCCTCGCACGCCACGTGATGCCGACATCGCCGCCGACCGTGGAGTATGATCTGACGTCATTGGGGCAGGAGCTGCTCCCAGCGATCAGGTCTATCGTGGAGGTCGGATCGCGCCTGCTGCTGCGTGATTCTCCCCGCCTGATGATCGCGAGCCCATCCCTTCGCGGTTAGTCTAGATGGCCGCCGGAGTAGAATTATGAAACGGTCTCTCAGCCGCGGGCGAAAGCCGTGTTGAGCAGCGTGATCTGGTCGGAGACCGGATTGAGGCGACGGCTCGACGGCGGCACCTCGGCAAGGCCGCCATAGATCTCCTCGTCCATCCGGCGCACCAACGCCTGCAGCCGCAGCGAACGGTTGACGAGGTCGATGAAATCCTTCGGCAGCTCGGCCCAGCCGGGCGCCTCGTCATGCGCCGAGGCAGTGTCGAGACGCACCTTGGATTTTTCTGAGGCCACCTGATCGCGGGTCATCTCGCCGGAATTCGCCGCCCGCTGCAAAAGCAGCCACGAGGCGACCTGCATCAGCCTGGTGGTCAGCCGCATCGATTCGGCCGCATAAAGCGTCGCCGCCAGCCTCGACAGCTTCTTGGCCTCGGCGCGGCCCTTGCCGTCGAGATATTCGGCCGCCTGCTCGACCAGGCCCATGCCTTCCTGATAGAGCGGCTTGAAGGATTGGGAGAAAACCCGGCGCTCCGCCAGCTTGATGGTTTTCGCGCTCGCCTTCGAAGGCTCGTTCATCGCTACGCCCCTGCACTTGCCTGACAGCCGGCCGATTCGGCTCTTGGCCGCCATATCCGGCAGCCTAAACGACTGAAGCTTGAAAATGCGCTTCGCTGCCAGCGAAGGCAAGCACATGTTTAACAAACGGTTAACGGCCGCATTTAGCCGGAAGGACGCCCATGCCGGCGGACAAAAAAAGAGCCGCGGATAAGGCGGCTCTCAGGAGTTTAACAGGGAGGCGTCAAACAAAGTGGCTCCAACCACTCGGTAAGAATCCAGATCACTGGATGGACATAGTAAACGCCTGTAAAGCTTAACGAAGCCTTAACGCGGGGCATATTTTTCGATCAAGAACCCAGCATCTGTGCCGTAACAACACAGCTGACTGGCCACGGCGCCGTTCACACCACCGCCTGGAAAGTCGGGGCGACGCGCTTGCGCCATGGTTTCCTCCAAATGGTGACCGGCTTACCGAAACAAAACGGCACTGCGCGCGACATCGTTCCGAAACAGGCGCCGCGCTAAACGCCCGCTCCTCGCAACGAGGCGGAGCAAACCTTGCGCTCCGGCAAATCATCAAATCTCTCAAGGAGCGAATAATGGACTGGTACTCGGCCGTTAAATTTCTGCATATCGTCTCGGCGATCCTCTGGGTCGGCGGCGGCTTCACGCTGATGCTGCTCGCAGTACGCGCCGACCGCGCCGGGAACGTCGAAGGCATGCTGCAGGCGATGCGCGCCACCGGCGAGCTCGGCAACCGGTTCTTCGCGCCGATGTCGATGCTGACATTGCTTTTCGGCCTCATCATGTGCGGCCTCTGGGTCGGCTTTTCCGATCTGTGGGTGCTGATCGGCCTTGCCGGTTATGCGACGACCTTCTGCATCGGCATGTTCATCTTCAAGCCGACTGCCGACCGCATGGCAGGCATGATCGCCAAGGAGGGTGTGACGCCGGCAGTGCTTGCCCAGGGCCAGCGCGTCCTCAGCGCCGCGCGCTTCGACTATTCGGTGATGCTGGTGATCATCGCGGACATGGTGCTGAAGCCGACGCTGCACGACATCACCATTCTGGGCTGCATGGCGCTCGTACTGGCAACCGGCATTGCCCTGGCGCTTGGCAGGACGCGGCAGTTGCTGCCGAGTGCCGCCTGAGGTGTAAGGATATCCGGCGGCGGCCGAATGGGGCCGCCGTCTTACAGGAGGCCGGCGATGCCGTCCCACAGAAGCTTGACCGCGACGACCGCTACGGTCGCATAGGTGAAGGGATAGAACAGCTCCGGCCGCATCCGCCGCACCAGCCAGGCGCCGGCGATGGTCGACAGCGGCGCCAGCGGCATCAGCACCGCCGATGCGGTCAAATTGGTGGTGTCGAACTGGCCGAGCGCGAAATAGGGGATGAGCTTCAGCGCGTTGGTGACGGCGAAAAAGATCGCCGCGGTGCCCGACAGCACCTTCGGATCGAGCCTGATCGGCAGCGCATAGACCTGAAAAGGCGGCCCGCCGACATGGGCGACGAAGCTGGTGAACCCGGCAACAGTACCCCAGAAGCCGGCGGCGACGCGGTTGGGCTCCGCCGCGTGGCCGGCACCGTGGCGGAGTTGCAAATAGAGCCAGCGCAGCACGAAGATCAGGGCAACCGCGCCGACGATCAGCCGCACCATCTCTTCGGTTACAAGTGCCGCCGTCAGCCAGCCAAGGGCGATGCCGATCACGGCGCCCGGCATCATGTCGGCCAGCATCTTGCGGTCGAAGATGCCCCACCACGTCCATACCGAGACAATGTCCATCAGGCACAGAATTGGCAGAAGGATTGCGGCAGCCTGAACCGGCGGCATGGTCAGCGCCATCAACGGCACGCCGACAAAGCCGACGGCGCCGCCGAAGCCGCCTTTCGACAGGCCGACGAGGATGACGGCCGGAATGGCCGCGGCATAGAACCAGGGATCGACGAGCAGGCCTGACATGGGGAAGGGACGCTGGAGGGAAAGTTGAACTCTGGAATAGACCAGAAATGGCCAGACCGCGACCGCAAATATGTGGGCCACGCCACCGAAACCCGTCACATGTTTGGCATGTCGAGCGGCGGCGGGCGTCTCCGGATCGGCTGCGCCTTGATAATGGCGGTGCTGGTTTCGGCCTTGTCGGCGATGCGGTCGAGAATCCCGTCGAGCTCGCCGATCGAGCGGACGAACAGCCGGGCAACGAAGCAGTCATCGCCCGTCACCTTGTCGCATTCGCCGAATTCCGGGATTTCCTCGATCAGCTTCTGGACGATGTGCAGCTTGCCCGGCAATGGCCGGATGCGAACGATCGCCTGCAAGGCGTAGCCGAGCGCCTGCGGATCGATGTCGATGGTGAACGCGCGGATGACGCCGCGATCCTCAAGCCGCCGAAGCCGCTCCGAAACGCTTGGCGACGACAGCCCGACCTGCAGCGCCAGTTCCTTCAGCGAGGTCCGTGAATCCTTGACCAGGATATCGAGGAGCTTTCTGTCGAGCTCGTCCAGCATTTTACAATTCCAAGAAAAAAGCCGATGTCTACCTAATTAAATGAGGTTCGTCCTGCATATCACCAGCTGCAAGTCATGGAAATACCCGATCCGCCGTGGGATTATAAAATCTCAACGGGTTTCAGGAGCATCCATGGACAACACGGTACGCGGCACGATCGAAATGACGGCGGCGATGGCGATCCTCGGCACGATCGGCTGGTTCGTCGTCCTTTCCGGCCAGCCCATCATGGACGTGGTGTTCTGGCGCTGTGCTTTCGGGGCGGTAACGCTGCTGATCATCTGCGCGGCGCTGGGACTGCTGCGTGGCAGGCTGTCGCTTCGCATCGTCGCGATCGCGGCTCTCGGCGGTGCTGCCATCGTTATCAACTGGCTGTTGCTGTTCAGCGCGTTTTCCCGCGCGTCGATCTCGATCGCCACGGCCGTTTACAACACGCAGCCCTTCATGCTGGTGGGTTTTGGCGCGCTCTTCTTCTCCGAACGGCTGACGGTGACCAAGCTGACCTGGCTCGGCATCGCCTTCGCCGGCATGCTGCTGATCGTGCAGGCCGCGCCCGATGCAGGCGATCATGGTACGGATTACTTTACCGGCATTGCGATGGCGCTGGCCGCGGCTTTCTTCTGGGCCGTTGCGGCTATCGTCACCAAGAAGCTCAAAGGCACGCCGCCGCACCTGATCGCCCTGATCCAGGTCTGCGTCGGCGTTCTCATGCTGGCACCCGTCGCCAATCTCACCCACCTTCCCGCCGATGCGCGGAGCTGGGTCATGCTGGCGACACTCGGCATCGTCCATACCGGCCTGATGTACATCCTCATGTACGGCGCCATCCAGAAGCTGCCGACGCATCTGCAGGGATCGCTGTCCTTCATCTATCCCGTCGTCGCCATCCTCGTCGATGTCGTCGCCTTCGGCCATCGGCTGCATCCGGCGCAGATCGTCGGCGCCGCCGCCATCCTGGTCGCCGCGGCCGGCATGAATCTCGGCTGGTCGCTGTGGAAATCGAAGGTGCCTGCGTAGGGCCGCAGGCGACCAGGCGAGGAGAATTTCGGCCAACGGCAGTCATGCGCCGAGCCCTATGGAATCGTTGACGGCAATCGTGATCCCCCTGCCGCCTGTTCAATCCCCGCACTTTGCTCTATGCCGCAATGCAACCATCTTCGCCCGGCATAGGCGATAACCGGGATCGAACACCAATGAATGACGCAACGCCGCCCAACCGCTGCCGTATCGTGCTGATCGCGCCGCCGAACGTGCCGGCCGAGCGCATCGCCGCGGCCTTCGAGGGCGGTGACGTCGCCTCGCTTATCCTGCCGGAAAACGGTATGGACGAGGCCTCTTTCCAAGCCTTTGCCGAGCAGATCGTGCCGGTGGCGCAAGCGGCCGGCATTGCCGTCATCATTGCCGGCGACACCCGCATCGCCGGCCGCGTCCAGGCCGACGGCATTCATGTCGAGGTCGGCAAGGACGAGCTCGCCGAAACGATCCAACACTTCCAGGCCAGGATGATGGTCGGCACCGGCGGCGCCAAGACCCGCGACGATGCGCTGGAACTCGGCGAAGTCAGGCCTGATTACATTTTCTTCGGCCGTTTCGGCTACGACAACAAGCCTGAGCCGCACCCGCGCAACCTGTCGCTCGGGCAATGGTGGGCGGACGTCATCCAGATCCCCTGCATCGTCATGGCCGGATCCGATCTTGCCTCGGTGGAAGCGGTCGCCGCCACCGGCGCTGAATTCGTGGCGCTGTCCAGCGCCGTCTTCGCCGACGACGTCGATCCGAAGATGGCGGTCGCCGCCGCCAACGCGCTGCTCGACGAAACCGCGCCGCGCTTCGAGGACTGACGTGCTCTCGCGGAAAATCCTTTTCAGCGCCTTTCTTGCAACGGCCGTGACGCAGGCGATAGCGGCGGAACCCGTTCCGCTGCCGCAGCCCAGGCCGGATTCCAGCGAACCTGCCGACAAGCCGATCGCCGCACAATTGCCGCAGCCCGCCACCACCACCCCGTTGCCGTCGGCCGACACCATCAACCCCGACCGCTTCGGCGCAAAGCCGTCCGACGCTGCCTATGGCGCCTTTCAGCGCGGACTCTACAAGACGGCCTACAACCTTGCGCTTTCGCGCGCTCAAAACGGCGATCCGGCGGCACAGACGCTGGTGGCCGAGATATTGTCGCGCGGCCTCGGCGTGCCGGTCGACGCGGCAGGGGCGGCGAAGTGGTATGCGCTTGCCGCCGAGCAGGGCGTCCCGGAATCGCAATTCCAGTATGCGCTGATGCTGCTCGACGGCCGCTACGTCAAAAAGGACGAGAAGGAGGCCTATGCGCTGATGCAGGCCGCCGCCGAGGCCGGCAACCGCCTGGCGCAGTTCAATTTTGCGCAGCTGATGGTCGAACAAGAGCCCGGCGATGCCGGTATTGCCAAAGCCGTATCCTATTACGAGCGCGCTGCCGCGACCGGGCTTGCCGACGCACAATATGCGATGGCACAGGTCTACGCCAATGGCGCCGGCGGCAAGCCGCGCGACGATGTCCGCGCCCGCAGCCTGCTGGCACAGGCCGCGCGGCAGAACTACGACACGGCACAGATCGATCTCGCAACCTGGATGATCGAGGGGCGCGGCGGCGCCCGCGACCTGAAATCCGGCTTCAACTGGATGAAGCAGGCCGCCGAGGGCGGCAATGTCGCCGCCCAGAACCGTCTCGCCAAGCTCTACATGAACGGCATCGGCACCGACCCGGATCTGATCCTCGCTGGCGCCTGGTATGTTGTCGCCCGCCGCGCCGGGCTCATCGACCAAGAGATGGACGATTTCCTGCAGGGCCTGACCGACGACCAGACGCAGCAGGCGCTGCAACGGGCCAACCGCCTGCCCTGACCGCGGTCTCGAGACTCATCGCACCGGGCTCGTCAGGCGGGCTCATTGGGTATGATCGAGCACGACCTTGCCGAAGGGCGAGCCGTGTTCAAGGTACCGAAAGGCTTCGGCGGCCCGGCTCCATGGCACGACCCGGTCGATCACCGGTCTCAACCGGTTGACGACAATGGCTCGGTTCATCGCCTCGAAGGATTCGCGTGAGCCCACCGGTATGCCTCGCGCCCGGACCTGCCGGCGGAAGATGTCGAGCGGGTTGATGGCGCCGTCACTGCCGCCGAGATAGCCGATGACGTTGATCTGGGCGCCGCGCGCCGCTGCCCTCAGCGATTGTGCAAAACTCTGCGGTCCGCCAACCTCGATGATATGGTCGGCCCCGCGGCCATCCGTCAATCCCAGCACGGCCGATGCCCAGTCGGGGACGCTGCGATAGTTCACGCCGTCCTGCGCGCCAAGTTGCCTCGCCCGCGCAAGTTTCTCGTCGCTGCTCGACGTCACGATGACGCGCGCGCCGGCAGCGGCGGCGAACTGCACCGCAAACAGCGAAACGCCGCCGGTGCCGAGGCAAAGCACGGTGTCGCCGGGTTTGACGCTGCCCTCCGTAAACAGCGCGTGCCATGCCGTCACGCCGGCGCATGGCAGCGTCGCCGCTTCGGGGTCGCTCAGATTGGCCGGCGCCAGCACCGCCGCCTGTTCGTCGAGCCGGGCAAATTCGCTGAGCAGCCCGTCGATCGGGCCGCCGCGTTGATAGGAGGGCTCGGCCATCGCGAAACTGCCGCCGACCCAGCGTTGCCAGAACGTGCCGCAGACCCGGTCGCCGATCTTGAACCGGCTGACCTCGGCGCCGATGGCAACGACTTCGCCGACGCCGTCCGACAGCGGCACCAGCGGCAATGCAAACTTCGTGTGATAGCTGCCGCGGACGATCTCGGCATCGCGGTAGTTCAGCGCCGTCGCCTTGACCTTCACAATCATCTCCTGGCGCCCTGGCTCAGGCATCGGCCGCTCGACCATTCTAAGGTTCTCGAGGCCGCCCGGGCTCTGCAATTCGATCGCCTTCATCGTCGTTCCTTTCCAGCTGGGTCCTGCCAGAGGAAAATCGCTTGCCATCCATCGGATTTCAAATTCATAATGTTCAGGATAATTATGCTTCTCTGACATGTTCGGGTGTGTCGTGCTTGAAGAACTGAAAACACTGGCGCTCTTTGCCGAGGAGGGTTCGATTCAGAAGGTGGCGCAACGCCTGCCATTGACGCAGCCGGCCGTCACCCGCCAGATCCAGCGGCTGGAGGAGATGCTCGGCACGGAATTGCTCGACCGCCGGCTAAAGCCGTCGCGACTGACCCCGGCCGGCGTAGAGGTGCTGGCACGCGGCAAGGACATTCTCGCCGCCGTCGACGCGCTGAGATCATTCGCCAAGGGCGACGAGCCGGGGGGCCTGCTGCGGCTCGGCCTCGCGCATGGACTTTGCGACAAAGCCGTGGCCGCCGCCATTGGTGATGCCGTGGCGCGGTTTCCGAAGGTCTCGCTGCGTCTGAAGAGCGGCTGGAGCCTTGAGCTGGCCGACCAGCACAAGCGCGGACAGCTTGACCTCGCCGTCATCCTGGACGGCAGCAATTCCAAAGCTGGCGACGGCGTTGTCGGAACCGAGGCCCTCGGCGTCATCGCTGCCGAAAGCACTGTCCGGCAAGCCGACGTCAAGACCATGCCCTGGATCCTCAGCCCTGAGCCTTGCGACGCGCGCCGGCGGCTGGCGGCTGCCCTGGCCGAGGGCGGCCACAGGTTGATGGTCGGCGCCGAGATTCAGGACAGCGCGCTGCAGATCGACTGGGTTCGTCGAGGCCAAGGCCTTGGCCTGCTGCCCAGGCGGCTGCTGCGGGAAAAGCTGCCGCAGGGCATTGCCCTGGTCGACGCTCCCGGCCTCGAGCTGTCGCTGCGAATTGTCGTCCTGCGTTCGCCGCACCTGCATCTTTTGAGAGAGGTCGCCGACGCAGTGACCGAGGCCGTCACCGCGACTGTCAGGACGGACTGAGGCCGCCACGCCGCGCTGCCGGGCCAGCTTCGTTCCCGCTTCATCGGAAGGCGCTCCTTGCCTCTGCTGGCGATTTGTGGTCTTGGAGGCGCCAAATTGCCCTTTGCGGCGATCATCTCATTTCCGGATCACCTCACCATGGCCAAGATCAATGGCAACGAAATCCGTCCCGGCAACGTCATCGAGCATGATGGCGGCCTTTGGGTGGCGGTCAGGACCAACACCGTCAAACCCGGCAAGGGCGGCGCCTACAACCAGGTCGAACTCAAGAACCTGATCAACGGCACCAAGCTCAACGAGCGCTTCCGTTCGGCCGAGACGGTCGAGCAGATCCGGCTCGATCTGAAGGATTTTTCCTTCCTCTACGAGCAGGGCGACGCGCTGGTGTTCATGGACACCGAAAGCTACGAGCAGCTCGAATTGCAAAAGGAGTTCGTCGGCGATCGCGCCGCCTTCCTGCAGGACGGCATGATGGTGACGGTCCAGCTCTATGACGAAAGGCCGATCGGCATTTCGCTGCCCGACCAGGTGACGCTGACCATCACCGAGGCCGACCCGGTGGTGAGGGGCCAGACGGCAGCCTCGTCCTACAAGCCGGCGATACTCGAAAACGGCATCCGCGTGCTGGTGCCGCCGTTCATCGGCTCGGGCGAGCGCATCATCGTCGATACCAACGAAATCACTTACGTGCGCCGCGCCGACTAAGGCGTGATCCCAAAGAGTTGCAGACTTTTTGGATAAGATCATGCGTCAAGGCAAATAGGCGCAGCGACAGGAAGAACAGCAATGGCGCGTTCCGCGATCCTCAATGTCATGGTCCAGGCCGCAATGAAGGCCGGCCGCTCGCTGTCGCGTGACTTCGGCGAAGTGCAGAACCTGCAGGTCTCGATGAAGGGGCCGGGCGACTATGTCAGCCAGGCCGACCGCAAGGCCGAAGACATCGTCTTTGCCGAACTCTCCAAGGCGCGGCCCGGCTACGCCTTCCTGATGGAGGAACGCGGCGTGATCGAGGGCGACGACGGCCAGCACCGCTGGATCGTCGACCCGCTCGACGGCACCACCAATTTCCTGCACGGCATTCCGCTCTTTGCCGTTTCGATCGCGCTGGAGCGCCAGGGCCAGATCGTCGCCGGCGTCGTCTACAATCCGGCGATGGATGAGCTCTATACCGCCGAGCGCGGCGGCGGCGCTTTCATGAACGACCGCCGGCTGCGCGTCGCCGGCCGCACCAAGCTGGTCGATGCGGTGATCGGCTGCGGCATGCCGCATCTCGGGCGTGGCCAGCACGGCAATTTCCTCATCGAGTTGCGCAATGTCATGGCCGAGGTCTCTGGCGTCCGCCGTCTCGGCTCCGCCTCGCTCGATCTCGCCTACGTCGCCGCTGGCCGCATGGACGGGTTCTGGGAAACCGGCCTGTCGGCCTGGGATGTCGCCGCCGGCATTTTGCTGATCCGCGAGGCAGGCGGTTTCGTCTCCGATTTCGCCGGGGGACAGGATGTGCTGAACGCCGGTTCACTGGTCGCCGGCAACGAACTCATCCAGCGCGCGCTGTTGAAGACTATCAAAAGGCCACTCTCAGCCGGCTGATAGAGGCACGCCGCGCTGAACCGCCGCAGTCGCAAAACCGCAACCAAAGCTTGAAATACTGTCCCGCTGCCGCCCAGATAAGGTGGCGCAGGATCATCGATGACGAACAGCCGGCCCCAACCCCAGAGCGAACTCTCCCAGCTCGACATTCCCTTCATGGGGCGCTGGCATTACTCGCGCGCCGAGATCATCGCCGACGGCATTGTCCACGCCGTGGGCATCGTGCTGGCGATCGCTGCCGGCTCGACGCTGCTGGCACTGGCCGCCTATCGAACCGGCCCCGGCGAATACATCGCCGCCGCCTTCTATGTAGTCTCGCTGCTCACCGTGCTGTCGGTTTCGCTGGCCTACAATGTCTGGCCGGTGTCGTCGCCGGCAAAATGGATATTGCGGCGCTTCGACCATGCCGCGATCTATCTGCTGATCGCTGCCACCTACACGCCTTTCCTGGCGCAGCTCGGCGGCGCGCCGCTGGCCGTTTCCATGATCGTCCTGGTCTGGACCGCCGCGGCGGTCGGCATCGCCATCAAGGTCTTTCTTCCCGGCCGTTTCGACCGGCTGGCTATCGTCTTCTACCTAGCCATCGGCTGGAGCGGTATCGTTCTGGTGGAGCCGCTCGTGCGGACGCTGCCGGCGACATCGATCGCGCTCATCGTTGCCGGCGGCATCGTCTACTCCTGTGGCGTGATCTTCTTCGCCTGGAAGGGCCTGCGCTTCCACAATGCGCTGTGGCATGGCTTTGTCGTCACCGGCGCCGGCCTGCATCTGGCCGCAATGGTCGACTGCCTGGTCATCAACCGGCTTTGACCTCCGGTCGCGGACAGTGGCAATATTGCCAAGCGCCATTCAATTTCGTCACAATTCCGTTTAGAGTCGCAAACACAAATTGATCGGCGGCGACGGCATCGGAAACGGGGCACGGATGACTCTTCTCAGATCCTTCGGCATGGGCAGGCGCTCCGACGTTCTGATCTACGACCCGCACAAATTGTCGAGCCCTCAGGTGTTTCTGCTGACCATGGTGATCTTTCTGTTCATCGTGGCCTTCATCGCCGCCATCCTGACCCGCCAGATCTCGACCGCCTTCGTCACCAATCCCGGCCTCAACGGCCTGATCATCGGCGTGCTGGCGGTCGGCATCCTGCTGGCCTTCGTCCAGGTCGGCCGGCTGTTCCGCGAGGTGCGCTGGGTCAACTCGTTCCGCGCCGGTTCCGAAACCACCGAACCGGTGCTGCTGGCGCCGATGAAGGCGATGATCGGCCGCTCCTCGACGATTGCCTTCTCGACCAGTTCGATGCGCACCATGCTGGATTCGATCGCCACCCGGCTCGACGAAAGCCGCGACACGTCGCGCTACCTTGTCGGACTGCTGGTGTTCCTCGGCCTGCTCGGCACTTTCTGGGGCCTGCTCAACACGATCGGCTCGATCCGCGAAACCATCGAGTCGCTCGACCCCGGCACCGGCGATGCGGCGGCCGTGCTCGAATCCCTGAAGCAGGGGCTTTCCGCTCCGTTGGCCGGCATGGGCACCGCCTTCTCGTCCTCTCTGTTCGGCCTCTCCGGCTCGCTGGTGCTCGGCTTCCTCGACCTGCAGGCCGGCCGCGCCCAGACGCGCTTCTATACCGAACTCGAAAACTGGCTATCCTCGGTCACCGACCTGTCCTCCGACATCGTCGTTGCCGACTCGGCCAAGACCGAACCCTCCGAGGAAATCCGGCTGTTGTCGGAAAAGCTGCGCACCCTGCAGGAGAATGGCGGCGGCTCCAATCCGCGCGTCGCCACCGCCATGGCCAATCTCGCCGACGGCATTTCCGGCCTGGTCAAGAACATGCGCTCGGAACAGCAGATCATGCGCGACTGGGTCGAGGCCCAGTCGGACGAGCAGAAGGCGATGCGCAACACCCTGGAGAAGATCGCCGACGCCTTGAAGAAGCCTGGAGTGCATTGACGTGGCGTTGGCACGAGGCCGGCGCTCCGACCGCCGCATCGATTACTGGCCGGGGTTCGTCGATGCGCTGTCGACGCTGCTGTTGGCGATCATGTTCCTGCTGACTGTTTTCGTGCTGGCGCAGTTCCTGCTCGGCCGCGAGATCTCCGGCAAGGACACGGTGCTCAACCGCCTCAATTCGCAGATCAACGAGTTGACCCAGCTTCTGGCGCTGGAACGCTCGACGACGCAGGACAAGGAGGACACCCTTGCCAATTTGCAGGCATCGCTGTCTGCATCGGAGGCGGAAAAGAGCCGGCTCGAGCAATTGCTGGCGCAAGGCGCCGGTGCCGGCGATGCCGCCAACCAGCGCGCGACGGCACTTTCCGGCGAGCTCGACAGCCAGCGCCAGATCAGCCAGCAGGCGTTGAGCCAGGTCGAGATCCTCAACCAGCAGATTTCGGCGCTGCGCAGGCAGATCGCAGCGCTCGAACAAGCGCTCGACGTGTCCGAAACGCGCGACCGCGAATCCAACACCAAGATCGCCGATCTCGGCCGCCGCCTCAACGTCGCACTGGCGCAACGCGTGCAGGAGCTGAACCGCTACCGCTCCGATTTCTTCGGCCGCTTACGTGAAATTCTTGCCGACCGCGAGAACATCCGCATCGTCGGCGACCGCTTCGTCTTCCAGTCGGAAGTGCTTTTCCCGACCGGCTCCGAGGTGATCAACGATGCCGGCAAGGTCGAGATGAAGAAGCTTGCCGATGCCATCATCGAATTGCAAAAGGAAATCCCGCCGGAGATCAACTGGGTGCTGCGCGTCGATGGCCACACCGACAACAAGCCGCTCTCCGGCACCGGCCGCTACCGCGACAATTGGGAATTGTCGACGGCGCGCTCGACATCGGTGGTCAAGTTCCTGATCGAGAACGGCGTGCCGGCCAACCGGCTGGTCGCGGCCGGCTTCGGCGAATTCCAGCCGCTCGACCCCGCCGATACCGAAGAGGCGCGCAACAAGAACCGCCGCATCGAGTTGAAGCTGACCGAGCGGTGATCTGCAAGCCTTTGGCTTGTATCATGCGCCAGGTCGGGCCGGCTCGAGCCGGCTCAAGTCGGCGGCATTTAGGGCACTGGTGCGGCAGCGGCAAGAGCTGAAAAAATTACCATTTTTTAATTACACTTTGCCGCCGTGGCCTTTAGCCTTGGTCATGGGCCGAGAACCGCCGGCGGTGGAACCGCTCATCGCGACGCGACGGAACCTGACGGCCCGCGGCCGGAAGGCAGGACCCTCCCAACCACCGCCTTCCCCAGTAAAGGAGACGCAACCATGCGCTTCTTCGCTCCCAGGAATCTCAGGACTGCTACGCTCGCCACACTTTTCCTCGCCGTTCCGTTTGCTGGCGCTTACGCCGGCCCGCGTGCGACGGCCTTGATCAATCAGATCCAGAGCGTGGAGACGGGTATCCAGGGCGCCATCCGGGCGAACAAGCTCGAGCCGGGCGAGGCGCGCGACTTGCGCACGCAGGTCGCTCAACTCGATCGGGCCGCCCAGAGGGCCGCTCGCCGTGGAACGATGCCGAGCACGCAATATCAGCAGTTGATGGCGCAGCTCGACGATGTCAGCCAAAAGCTGCGCGCTGACACCGGCAGTGCCTTCCTCATCGGCAACGGCGCCGATGGCGGATACTATCCCAACGGCTATGGCCCAACTTATCCAGGCGGCTGAAATCGGCCGCAATGCCCGGCGCTGTGGTAATTGATTTTGCCCATGATCCTTTTCCAGCTTTCGGTTCAGGGATCATGCGCTAGTCCAACGCCAGCGCAAATCAGCGCCAGTACTGCCGGCACTGTCTCGATGAACAGGGATTTTGCGCCCGCCGTTGCCGCCGTAAAGGCCGGCGACGGCGACGCAGAGCAAGAAGAAGACTACTGAAAACCGGCTTCGCCGAGGTAAAGCCCCAGGTCAGGCCGGCTGCGAGAAAGCCGTCGTAAAGCCCTGATTGGCCGCAAGCACTTTCGAGGCCCTGGCGAATTCCGGCGTCAGCCTGAACACCATGTGGCCGCGCGGCGTGTCCCACAGCACCATCTCCAGATAGGCGATGCAGAGGTGGATCACGGCCACCAGCCCGACCAGCACATTGGCGATCATTTTTCGTCTCCCCCATCGCGGTCTGCCGCCGCCGGACGACATTGATCACGCACGCCACCGCTTCCGCGAGGTGCCTTTCGACCGTTGCGGCCGGCAGTCGATGCATCGGTCGCGGACGGTCTTCAGGGGTTGCCAACAGTTTTGCATTGGTATCTTTTCCCGCCGTCAAATCAGCGGAACCCACAATGTCCTTTCAAAAACTCGACGACCTCGGCCACAAGCTCGAAGCACTGGAACACGCCCTCGCCATCCTCGGCGCCGACGAGGCGACCCATATGGCGGTCGGCGGCGGCGAGAAGCGCGCAGAGGCAATGTCGGTGCTTGCCGGCATGCACCATGCCCGGGCGACTGCGCCGGAGATTGCCGACTGGATCGCGGCGGCCGAGCAGGAGGCGCTGAACGAAGAGCAGCAGGCCGCGGTCAGGGAATTCCGCCGGCAATATACCAACCTGACCTGCCTGCCGGTCGAGTTCGTCGAGCGCCAGACGACCGCGCGCATGCGCTCCGAGCAGCTCTGGCGCGACCTGCGGGCCAAGAACGACTGGGCCGGCTTCCTGCCGGCGCTGGAAGGCGTCGTGGCGCTGGTCCGCGAGGAGGCGGCCCTTCGCGCCGAGGTGCTCGGGCTCGAGCCTTACGACGCGCTGATGGAGCAATATGATCCGGGCAATCGCACCGCCGACGTCACGCCTGTGTTTGTCGAGTTGAAGACCTTCCTGAAAGGTTTCGTGCCGGAGGCACTGGCCGTGCAGGAAGAGCGGCTGGCGAAACATCCGCTGAAGCCGCTTTCCGGCAGCTACCCCTTGGACAAGCAGCGCGAGCTCGGCCTCGCCATGATGGCGGCAGTCGGCTTCGACCTCACCCACGGCTCGCTGGCGGTTTCGCACCATCCGTTCTGCGGCGGCGTGCCGAGCGACGTGCGCATCACCACCCGCTACAAGACCTCGGATTTCCTGTCGGCGCTGATGGGCGTGCTGCACGAGACCGGCCATGCGCTGTACGAGCAGAATCTGCCGAAGGCGTGGGCGCACTGGCCGCTGGGCAGAGCGCGCGGCATGGCGGTGCATGAAAGCCAGAGCCTGTTCGTCGAAAAGCAGATCGGCCGCAATCCAGAATTCTGGCGCTGGGCGCTGCCGGTGGTCGAAAGACACCTCGGCGAGCGCTCGACAATCGACGATATCCTGCCGCATGTGCACCGGGTCGAGCGCGGCCTGATCCGCGTCGATGCCGACGAGGTCACCTATCCGCTGCACGTCATCCTGCGCTACGAGCTGGAGCAGGAGCTTGTCTCGGGACGGCTGGAAGCAGCCGACCTGCCCGAAGCCTGGGATGCCAAGATGCGCGATTATCTCGGCCTGTCGACATCAGACAATCCGGCTGACGGTCCGATGCAGGACGTCCACTGGCCGGGTGCCGCTTTCGGCTATTTCCCCTCCTACACGCTGGGCGCCATGATGGCGGCGCAGCAATGGGCGGCGCTGACCAGGGATCATCCTTCAGCCGACGAAGACCTCGCCAAGGGAGATTTCGCCGCGATCAACGACTGGCGCCGCAAAAGGATCTGGTCGCAAGGCTCGCGCTGGTCGACACCGGAACTGCTCGAACGCGCCACCGGCGAAAAGCTCAATGCCGTGCATTTCACCGATCACCTGAAGAAGCGGTACGGGAACTGAGCCGCTTCGTCTATTCCAGGTTCTTGCCGCGGTGACTGCAGAAATCCGCGAAACTGGCCTTTACTTTGGTGGGAAAGCCTCTGAAAAAGGAGTTCTTCCAAGTTGGGCGAGCGTAGATGTCTGTCTGTTACAGTTTTCATAGGATGAAGTCTTTCTGGCCCCGCTTGGTATTTTTCATCTTATTGATCGGCCTGAGTTCTCCGGCCATGGCCGACGACATGGTTCTCAAGGGTCCGGCAGAAAGCTGGGTAAAGCAGCTTGATATTCCGGCTGCCGATCCCACCCGATCGGATCAAATCAAGAATGGCGTTTCATGGCTGCTCTCGGACGACCAGATCAAGCATCGCGCCGGCGGCTATGTCGAGTACTCGCGCACCGTCTATAAAATCGTCGACCGTCCCGGCCTGGATCGTGGCGCGAGTATCGATCTGCAGTTCGATCCGTCCCGGCACAAGGTCACGCTCAACCATCTTCACATCATCCGCGATGGCGCCGTTTTGGACCGGCTGGAAGGTGTCGAATTCGACATCTTCCGCAGGGAAAGAGACGCCGAGAAGGGTGTCTTCGACGGCTGGCTGACAGCACATGTCAACATCGATGATGTGCGCACCGGCGACATCGTCGACTACGGGTCGACCTATGAGATAACGCCGCTGGTCGGCAAGGACCTTTTCTTCAAGAATTTCTCCACCGAATGGGAAGAGCCGGTAGCGCTTATCCGCACAAGCATCATTTGGCCTTCGGACCAGCCGCTCCAGATCAAGACACGGGGAACCCGACTCAAGCCCTCAATCTCCCCGACTGGACCGGACACCACCTATCTGTGGGAGATTCCAAACCCGAAACCGGTCAATGTCGAGGACAACCTGCCCGTGACCTATCCAGGCTGGGGCTCCATCGATGTCGCGTCTACCGCGAATTGGCAAAGTGTGGTCGATGCCGTTGCGCCCTATTACAAGCCAGCGACCGTTTTTCCCCCGGCTTTTGCCGCAAAGCTCGACGACATCGCTCTGCGGCATCCGGTGCCCGAAGACCGGATGGTCGAGGCAATGCGGCTGGTGCAGGACCAGATCCGCTATGTAAGCCTGTCGATGGGTGCCGGTTCCTACGTTCCGCGTGATCCCGCGACGGTCATCCTGAGCGGGTTCGGTGACTGCAAGGACAAGGCCCTGCTGCTGGTTTCGTCGCTTGTGCGGCTTGGCATTGCTGCCGAGGTCGCCTTGGCCGATCTCGACGAGGGACGGGCCCTGGACCAGCATCTGCCGGCGCTCCGCGATTTCGACCATGCCATCGTCAAGGCAAGGATCGGAGCAAAGACATATTGGCTGGACGCCACGAACTATCTTCAGGGCGGCAGGGCGCACAATCTCGCACAGCCCGACTACGGCTTCGCGCTGCCGCTTTCCAGCACCGGCGGGTTGGAGAAGATGCCGAGCCCTGTGCTTACCAGCCCATCGATCCAGATCGCCGAGGAATTCGACTTTCCGCGGAAACCGGGCGATCCCCTCGTGCTGACGGTCTTCTCGACATATGAGGACGCCGATGCCGATTGGATGCGCGGCAATTTCGCCAGCCGGTCGCTGAGCGAGGTGTCGGACGCCTACCTGAAATACTACAACAAGCAATATCCGGGCATCCAAACCATCGCCAAGCCGGAAATCGTGGATCGCCGCGACGGCAACATAGTGAGCGTGAAGGAAAGTTATCGCTTGCCGGCGGAGGCGCTGGCGGCCAACGATCTGGCAAAGAATTTCCCGATCCGCGCGGCCGATCTCGGCAACAACTCTCTTCCAACCCCGACAATTGTCGACCGAACCGGGCCCGTCTCCCTCGGCCCCCAGTTCTATCGCCGCCACAAGGTGACCGTGCGCAACCTCAAGGCGAGGTTTTCCGGCGAGTCGATGAAAAACGTCGTGACACCCTATCTGTCTCTCAAGGCATCCTGGTCCAACACGCCCACCGAATTTCAAGTTGAATGGAATTTTCAGACGCTGGCGACTGAAGTACCGGCCAAGGCGATTGCCGATTATCTGAAAACCGTCGATGACCTCGCAGACCAGGTTCGCTGGCAGTACGATTTTACCTATGAAGAGCCGCCTGCCGATGTGCAGCTCAGCGATCCGGCAAAGGAGCAGCGACAGACCGTCGCCAGCATGCTTTTGTTGTCGTTGCTTGTCGGCGTTCCCCTGTTCATCGCCTATCGACGTGGCAAACGCCGAGCTTTCGGTAGCTGAAGAATCTCGGCGGCCGCTGGGCACCATGACCCCGAAAAGTGGCTGCCGGTTTTCGGAAGAGATCATGGTCAAACAAGAAGATGGAGCCTCATCTCGATTTCATCGGGATGAGCGATGCTACTCTGCCGCGCCCCTGAAAGCATTCGCCCCGGTATCGAACTGCAGCTTGGCCAGCCGCGCATAGATGCCGCCCTTGGCGACCAGGCTCTGATGCGTGCCTTCCTCGACGATGCGGCCGCCATCCATGACCAGGATGCGATCGGCCTTCAGCACGGTTGCCAGCCGATGGGCGATGACGATCGTGGTGCGGCCCTGCATCAGCCGGTCCAGCGCCGTCTGCACCAGCGTCTCGCTTTCGGCATCTAGCGCCGAGGTCGCCTCGTCGAGCAGCAGGATGGGCGCATCGCGCAAAATGGCGCGGGCGATCGCCACGCGCTGGCGCTGGCCGCCCGACAGCGTCACGCCGCGCTCGCCGACCTGGCTGTCATAGCCCTTTTCGAGTTTCAGGATGAACTCGTCGGCAAGCGCGTCCTTCGCCGCCGCCTCGATCTCGGCCTGGCTGGCGCCAGGCCGGCCAAAGCCGATATTGTCGCGCGCGCTTGCGGCAAAGATGGTGACGTCCTGCGGCACGATGGCGATGCGCGCGCGGATCGCCGCCGGATCGGCCTCGCGCAGATCGACCCCGTCGATGATGATCCCGCCGGACTCCGGATCGTAGAAGCGCAGAAGCAGCGAAAACACGGTGCTCTTGCCGGCGCCCGAGGGTCCGACGATCGCCACCGTCTCGCCGGGTTTGACCTGAAAGCTCAGGCCATGGACGGCGGCGCGGTCGGGCCGGGCCGGATAGGAGAAGGAGACATCGTCGAAGCTGATCGCACCTCTCGCCTTTGCCGGCAGCGGCTTCGGATCGGCGGGCGCCTGGATCGCGGGTTTCTCGGCCAGGATCTCGGTCAGCCGTTCGGCAGCGCCCGCTGCCTGGGACAGTTCGCCCCAGACCTCCGACAGGGCGCCGAGCGCGCCGGCGGCGAACACCGAATAGAGCAGGAATTGACCGAGCGTGCCCGGCGACAGCGTGCCGTCGAGCACGTCGCGCGAACCGAACCACAGCACCGCCACGACTGAGGAAAAGATCATGAAGATGGCAAAGAAGGTGAGAAAGGAGCGGGCAAAGATCGAGGCCCGCGCCGCTTCGAACGCTGCTTCCACGGCGGACGAAAAATATCTGGTTACAAGCTTCTCGTTGGTGAAGGCCTGCAGGGTGCGCACCGCGCCGATCTGCTCGCTGGCATAGGCGGTGGCATTGGCAAGCGTATCCTGCGCCAGCCGTGACTTGCGCCGCACCGAGCGGCCGAAGGCGACCAGCGGCAGCACGATTAGCGGAATGGCCGCGATGACCAGGCCGGACAGTTTTGGGCTGGTGAAGACCATCATCGCCACGGCGCCAAGGCCGAGGATGACGTTGCGCAAAGCCACCGAGGCGGTAGCACCGACGGCCGATTTGACCTGTGTCGTGTCGGCGGCGAGCCGCGAGACGATCTCGCCCGACTGGGCTGTATCGAAGAACGAGGGCGACAGCGTGGTGACGTGGGCAAAGACATCGCGGCGGATATCGGCAACGACGCGCTCGCCGAGCGTGATGACGAAATAGTAGCGGCTGGCCGATGCCGCCGCCAGCACGGCGGCCATCACCACCAGCATGGCGAAATATTCGGCAATGAAGCTGGAATCGGAAGCGGAAAAGCCGTGATCTATCATCCGCCGCACGGCCAGCGGCAGCGCCAGCGTCGTCGCCGCCGCGACGGCCAGTGAGACGATCGCGCCGATGACCATTTTGCGGTAATGGGTGATGTAGGGAAACAGGCGCTGCAGCGGCTTCAGCGAGCGCCTGCGCTCGTCTGCATCGCCGCTGATGTTCGCCATGACCGTTTCCTTTGGCCCTTTGAGGCTTGCGCCATCAATATGCGCTTGCCGCGGCCTTGTGATTCAATTCCGGCTGATGTATAGGCTCGCCGACCGTTTTAGAAGCCGTGGCTCCTCAATAGCTGCGGCTTCGAGTTTTAAAAAGGGGCGCATCGACGCATGCTTCAGCCCGTCGGCAGCACCCGGCAAGCCAGGAACAGACCCATGAAGACCGATATCCATCCCGACTACCACACCATCAAGGTCGTCATGACCGACGGCACCGAATACATGACCCGTTCGACCTGGGGCAAGGAAGGCGATACGATGAACCTCGATATCGACCCCACCACCCATCCGGCCTGGACCGGCGGCCAGCAGACCCTGCTCGACCGCGGTGGCCGCCTGTCGAAGTTCAAGAAGCGTTTCGAAGGCTTCGGCCTCTAAGCCGCATTGGCATTTCGCAGATCGAGAAACCCGCCTTCGTGGCGGGTTTTTTGTTGGGAAAATACGGCCCTACCCGCCGAGCAACTCGCGCAGGGCCATCCGCTTGTAGGCAGCAACCAGCCGGTCGCCTTCTTGCCGCCCGACCGAGATCGCCAGCCGCATTGCGGCCTCGCCCATCTGCCAGATGAGAAACGCCGTCGTTTCGAGCGCTTCCGGATCGGCGGACGGCCGCAGCCGTTTCAGCACGGCCGTAAGGAATTCGGCGTTGGCCCGGCTGTCGGCGAGCTCGAGTTCGCGCAGCGCCTTGTCGGCCTGCGTGCCCGACCAGATGTCGCGCATCACCGGCTCCGCCAGGAACATTCCGTAGTAGATATCCACCAGTTCCGAAAATGCCCGGCGCAGGCCTTCGGCGTCATTGACCTCGGCTAGCGCTGCCGCAATGCAGGCCTGGCTTTCGGCGGTGTAGCGTTCGGCCAGCGCCCAGATGATCGCCCTCTTGTCGGGGAAGAACTGATAGAGCGAGCCGATCGACACACCGGCCCTCTCGGCCACCTCGCCCATGCGCATGGCGTCGCTGCCTTGCTCGGCGATCAGCGCCGAGGCGGCGGCCAACATCCGCTCGACCCGCTCGCGGCTGCGCTGCTGGCTCGGTGCCCGGCGCGGCGATGCGATCTGCTCGTTGCGGGAACCCGGTGCAGCGGTGCCTTCCATGACTGTCTCCAGAAAAATGGCTTGACTGAGAAAATACGAGGGTTTATCACGTTTTGCAAATGTGAGGATCATTCATATTTTTAGACGACACACCAATCGAACTGCTCGAATCTGAAGCCGGAGGAACTGACATGATCATGAAACTGCTTCCCACCCTCACCTTCGTCGCTGCCATTGGGTCAGGCGTTGTCGGCGGCGTTTTCTTCGCCTTCTCCAACTTTATCATGCCGGCGCTCGCCCGCTTGCCTGCCGGAGGCGGCATCGCCGCCATGAATTCGATCAACATCACCGTGATTACGCCGGCATTCATGACCGCGCTTTTCGCCACCGGGCTGGTCTGTCTTGTCCTTGCCGCCGGCGCTCTTATCGGCTGGAGCCAACCGGGTTCGTTCTGGCTCCTCGCCGGCGCCCTGATCTACCTCGTCGGCAACCCGATCGTGACGATGATGTTCAACGTGCCGCTCAACAACGCCCTGGCCGCGGTCGATCCGGCAAGCGCCAACGGCGCCGCGGTATGGGCCACCTATCTCAGGGACTGGGTGATGTGGAACCATGTCCGCACCATCACCGCCATCGTGGCGCTGGGCTGCTTCATCTTCGCATGGCGGTGAATGCAGGACGGAAGTCCTAAAAGGCCGTCAGGCAGGGTCTTTTGACTTATGGCCCTTGCGGTCGGCATGGCCCAGATCGCGATCCGGATCGATGACGTCGCGAACCAGTTGCTTGAGCTTTGCGGCGTCGGGAAAACCGCCGTCACGCTTGCGGTCCCAGACCAGCGTGTCATTGCAGGAAATGGTGAAGATGCCGCCGGTGCCGGGCACCAGCGTCACTTCGCCCAGATCGGTGCCGAAGGTGGACAGCAGCTCCTGCGCCATCCAGCCGGCCCTGAGCAGCCACTGGCACTGGATGCAATAGGTGATACGGACTGTGGGCAGCGCGTGTTGGATCATGCCGCGCTGAGCTTTGCCAAGGTCTCCTCGTCGACCTCGAAATTGGCGTAGACGCTCTGCACGTCGTCGTCGTCCTCGAGCGTCGCGACCAGCTTCATCAGTGATTGTGCCCGCTCCTCGTCGACCGCGATATTGGTCTGCGGCTTCCAGATCGGCTTCACCGATTCAGCCTCGCCAAGCGCGCCTTCCAGTGCCTTCGACACCTCGCCGAGATTCTCGAAGGCGCAGTAGATCGTGTGCCCGTCCTCGTCCGACTGGACGTCGTCGGCGCCGGCCTCGATCGCCGCGTCCATCACCTTCTCGGCGCTGCCGGCCGATGCCGGATAGTAGATCTCGCCGACGCGGTCCCACATGAACGATACCGAGCCGGTCTCGCCCATCGCCCCGCCCGCCTTGGTGAAGGCAGCGCGTACATTCGACGCCGAGCGGTTGCGGTTGTCGGTCAGCGCCTCGACGATCAGCGCGACGCCGCCTGGCCCGTAACCCTCGTAGCGCACGGCTTCGTAGGTCTCGGCATCGCCCATCGACGCCTTGTTGATGGCGCGCTGGATATTGTCCTTCGGCATCGACACCGCCTTGGCGTTCTGCACCGCAAGGCGCAGGCGCGGGTTCATCGATGGATCGGGCGTGCCGCTCTTGGCGGCGACGGTGATTTCGCGCGCCAGCTTGGAAAACATTTTCGACCGCACCGCATCCTGGCGGCCCTTGCGGTGCATGATGTTCTTGAACTGTGAATGGCCAGCCATGGCACCCCTGTCATCTTCTCGGCTAGAGCATCTGCCGCCTGGTGAACCACCCGGCATCTTGCAAAAATGCTCGAATTCAAAATTTCAGAACGTCCTGCTGCGTCCCTGACGGACGGACGGCGCTCGCTGTCGGAATGGCCGGCTTATAGATAAATCGGCTCAATTCGTCCAGCCGCGCCATTGCTGCCGGCACGCAAGGCTTTCAAGATCCGAAAATCGGCAGGCTTCGGCAAACCTTTCATCCCTCAAGATCGGATTTCAGCCGGTCGAGGATGCCGATCGCGTGCGTGGCATATTGACTGATCCAGCGGTCGTGGATGTGCTTGATCGGCAGCGCGTTGAGATGGTTCCAGCGTTCGCGCCCCTCGCGCCGCGCCACGACCAGGTCGGCCTCCTCCAGCACCTTCAGGTGCAGCATGACCGTGCAACGGTCCATGTCGGGGAAGGCATCGCACAACATGCCGGTGGTCTGCGGCGCATCCTTCAGCCGGTCGAGCAACGCACGCCGGCGCGGATGCGCCAGCGCCTTGAAAACATTGTCGTCCCGCGATTGGCTTGACATGTTATATTTCTATAACATATCTTTGTGCCATTCAAGGAAGGAGCTGTGGATATGTCTCTTGGATTCAGGGTTTCTGGCCGCATCGGCAAACCCGTCGCCGAAGTCTTCGATGCGGTCGTCAATCCGAAGAAACTTAGCGGCTACTTCACCACGATCGGCGGCGCCAGCGCACTGCTGGTGGCGGGCGCCACCGTCATCTGGTGGGGCAAGGTTCCCGTCGAGGTCGACGAGGTGAAGAAAGACAGCCGCATCGTGCTGCGCTGGGATGCCACCGACGCCGACGGCAAGCCAGCCTACAAGACCCGCATCGAGATGAATTTCGAGCCGCTCGACGATGGCGGCACCTTCGTCACCATCGCCGAAACCGGCTGGCACGAGAACGCGGTCGGCCTGAAGAAATCCTACCTCAATTGCGAGGGCTGGTCGCAGATGCTGGCCTGCATGAAGGCCTATGTCGAATACGGCATCAATCTGCGCGACGGCTATTACCGCAGCGAGATGAAGGGCGAGCCGGCCAACGAGAACAACATCTGAGAGCAAATGGAGTAAGAATGACCGCGAAGATCACCGGCGGCATCAACATCGCGATGAAGGTCCCGCCACATCAATACCAGGCAACGATCGCCTTCTATCGCGACGTCATCGGCCTGAAGCCATTCACGGCCAAATCGCCGGCCATCGGGTTCGAACTCGGTCCCAATCGACTGTGGATCGACGAGGCGCCGATGATGAGCCAGGCCGAGATCTGGCTGGAACTGTTCACCGATGATTTTCCAGGCGCGGCGGAGCATCTCGCCGAGGCCGGCGTCGTGCGCTGCGATGCCATCGAGGCACTGGGTGAAGGCTTTCGCGGCGGCTGGATCACCAATCCGGCCAACATCATTCACCTCGTACGCGAACCCGATGCCTGGTGAACAGGGCGGCGCCGTGGAAAGGAGGACGCTATGAAAATCCGTGAAACACCGACCGCCGAAGCCGGCATGCTGATAAGGCGGCCGGTCGCCGACGTATTCGAAGCCTTCGTCGATCCGGCGATCACGACGAAGTTCTGGTTCACCCATGGCAGCAACAGGCTGGACAGCGGCAACAAAGTTCGCTGGGAATGGCGCATGTATGGCGTCTCGACGACGATCAATGTCAGTGAGATCGTCGATAACAAGAAGATCGTCATGCAATGGAGCGATCCGCCGACTACGGTGGTCTGGACTTTCGAGGAGATGCCGGGCAACACGACCTTTGTCGAGGTCCGCAATTTCGGCTTTGCCGGCAGCCCTGACGAGCAGGTCAAGCAGGCGATCGGCTCGACCGGCGGTTTTGCGCTGGTGCTCGCCGGCGCCAAGGCGTGGCTGGAGCAAGGCGTGATGCTCGGCCTGATCGGCGACCGCCACCCGAAGGACGTTCCAGCAAATTAAGTAACGGCGAGCCAAGATCGGCTGGCAACAGACCGCGAATGCTCAGGAACGCCGCTTTTCCTGCTCTAGCACATGACGGCGGAGCACGCGGTTGATCTCCGTTTGATAGCCACCGCCTTCGACATGCTCCTTGAACCAGGACAGCACATCAGCGTCAAGCCGAATGGTCACCGGCTGCTTTAGTGGCCGGTAGAGGTGCCCTCGGCGAGCATGAACCCAATTCTCGGCCGAAGTTTCCGGAATGTCGGACGTGTCAATTTCGCTGTCAGGCAAATCTGCCAAATTGGCGAGCTGGTTGCGCTGATCTTGGCTAAGTTCCTTCCTGCTCATAGCGCCTCCATTCATGCGGCGTTGCTTTCCGGACACCGACAATCCGAATTCGTTCCTCATCTTCGAGATCGGGATAAGTGTGAACAACGAGCAGTACCACCAGCCCTCATCCCGATCGCATGCCACCTTTGCTCGCCATCTTCAAACCGGTCAGGCACAATCAGATGAAGCGGATCCTTGAAGACATCTTTGGCGAGATCGAACGCAACACCATGCTTCGCACGGTTGCGCTTGGCCTTCTCGGGATCCCATCCAAATCGCAATATGGCGGCACCGTTATTTACAAAATTGTACGCACAATTCTGTAAGAGTCAAGTCAATGCCCGCCCCCGCCCTTTGCCTTCTTCCGCCGCCGAGCCAGCATGTTGAGCCCTTCGACCAAGGCCGAAAAACCCATGGCGGCGTAGATGTAGCCTTTCGGCACGTGGTAACCCATGCCGTCGGCGATCAGCGTCATGCCGATCATCAGCAGGAAGCCGAGGGCCAGCATGACGATGCTGGGGTTCCTGGCGATGAAATCGGCCAGCGGCCCGGCCGCCAGCATCATCACGCTCACCGCCACGATCACCGCGATGTACATGATCGCGATTTCGTCGGTCATGCCGACGGCGGTGATGATCGAGTCGATCGAGAAGACGAGGTCGAGCAGCAATATCTGGAAAATCGCGCCGGCCAGCGAAAGCTGCAGCGTCTCGCCCATCATGGTGTCCTGGTGATCATCGAGATCAACCGTGTGGTGGATCTCCTTGGTCGCCTTCCAGACGAGAAACAGGCCGCCGGCGATCAGGATCAGGTCGCGCCATGAAAAGCCGTGGCCGAAGGCGGTGAATATCGGCGTCGTCAGTTGGACGATGATCGAGATGGTGGCCAGCAGGATCAGCCGCATCACCAGCGCGGCGGATATGCCGAGCCGCCGGGCGCGGGCCCGCTGCGCTACCGGCAATTTGTTGGTCAGGATCGAGATGAAGATCAGATTGTCGATGCCGAGCACGACCTCCAGCACGACCAGCGTCAGCAGCGCGACCCATGCCGTCGGGTCGGAGACAAAGGCGAAATGCGGCGCCAGGAATTCGACTAGCTGCATGGAGGTCGTCCCCTCTACGATCTAGAGCAGTTTCGCCGGCAATTGGGTACTGCAAGCGTCCATATCAATGTCACGACCAGAAGGATGGCGCCGTTTCCTCCAGCCGCGGGCCGCGGCGAAACGGCGCGATCCGTTCGGTCAGGCCGCTACGGTCGGAAATGTCGACGCCGACGCCGCACAATGTCGCCGGTCCGCTCGACGCCTCGAAGCGGCCTTTCGGCACCTTGGACAGGAACCGGTTGAGCGGCTCCTCCTTGTCCATGCCGAGCGAGGAATCGTAATCGCCGCACATGCCGGCATCGGAAATATAACCGGTGCCGCCATTGAGGATCTGGTGATCGCCGGTCGGCTGATGCGTGTGGGTGCCGACAACAAGGCTGGCACGGCCGTCGACAAAGTGGGCGAAACACATTTTTTCCGAGGTCGCCTCGGCATGGAAATCGATGACGATCGCATCGGCCTGCTCACCAAGCGGACAAGCGGCAAGTTCGCGCTCGCCGGCCTGGAACGGATCGTCGAGCTCGGGATGCATGAACACCCGGCCCATGATGTTGGCGACCAGCACGCGCGCGCCGTTCCTGGCGACGTAGACGCCTGAGCCGCGCCCCGGCGTACCCTTGGGGAAATTGGACGGACGCAGGAAGCGCTCTTCGCGCGGCGCGAAAATCAGCGCATCGCGCTGGTCCCAGACATGGTTGCCGGTGGTGACGACATCGGCGCCGGCCGAGATCGTCTCGCGAAAAATTTCCTCGGTGATGCCGAAGCCGCCGGCGGCGTTCTCGCCATTGACGATGACGAAGTCGAGTTTGAAATCCGAGATCAGGCCGGGCAGTTGTTCCCACACCGCCGTACGTCCTGTCTTGCCGACCATGTCGCCGAGGAAGAGAAGTCTCATATAAGCGTGATCCCGAACCGAAGGTCAGCGAAGCAAAAAGCTGCATGACTTTCGGAAAAGACCATGCGTCCAGGAACTTATCTACAATTTCGGCGCGAACCGGCGCAACCCGCTCTCGGTGAGTATTTCCGGAATGATCACGTCATGCGGCTCGTCCGGCACCAAGGCCACCTCCTGGCAGTCGAAGGCAATGCCGATCAGCCGCGGCTGCTGCCCCTTGTCGGCCAGCCGCGCGATCGCCCGGTCATAATAGCCGGCGCCGTAACCGATGCGGTGGCCGCGCGCATCGAAGGCGGCAAGCGGCACCAGCATCATTTGGGGATCGAGCACCTCGGCTTCCTCATGCGGCCCGACGGTGCCGAAGCCCATGTCGATCATCGGCGCGCCGCGCACCAGTTCGCGAAAAACGATGGTGGTCTTGTTGAGGATGGCCGGCAGGCAGAGCCTTGCCCCCTTTTCGCGCAAGGCAAACATCAGCGGCCGGACGTCGACTTCCGAGCGCATCGGCCAGAAGCCTGAGACGATCTGGGCCGGCTCGACCGTGATCCGGTCGCGCGCCGTCTCGGCCATTTCGAGTGCTGCCTCCACCCGCCAGAAAGGATCGAGCGCGTCGCGGCGCCCGAGGGCTTGGTTGCGGAGAGTTTTTTTCAGGTCTTTTGGGGATGTCATGCGCCGACGTTAGAAAAGGTCAGATTTGGATGGAGTTTTACGAGCGACGTTTTGGAGGAGCGGGGCGAGCTTTCGTTCGTGAGAGCACCGCACAAAGCGGCGCGACGACAAGATCCGCCAGACATTGCCTTTTCGACAGGTGACGATCCACACAACCGGTGGAGAGAGCGATCCCGGGAACCTACAAAGTAGGTGGGCGCCGTATGAGAAAACCCACGGGTCTTCCCAGGGACAGCTCCCTAGGGATCATTAAGGCCCCGGGGAAAATGTTCTCCTGCCGGGAAGCGCAGACCGTCTCCGCCAATATAGGCAGACGGCAGACCAAGCGCCAGAGAGACGACATGTTTCGAGTCTTAAATCGACGCAGAACCGCTCGACGAGGGTCGCGCCGGCAAGATCCCCGCTTTGCCAGCAGCGCCTTGCACAGCGAAGGCCGCCTCCTTAGGGTCGCGCGATGAACCCGGGAGCAAAAATGCGTTTTGAAGGCACGGCAGCCTATGTCGCCGACAAGGATCTGATGGTGGCGGTCAACGCGGCGATCGCGCTCGAGCGGCCGTTGCTGGTCAAGGGCGAGCCCGGTACCGGCAAGACCGAACTTGCCCGCCAGGTGGCGGCGGCGCTCGGCATCGATCTGATCGAATGGCATGTCAAATCGACCACGCGGGCGCAGCAGGGCCTCTATGAATATGATGCCGTCTCGCGGCTGCGCGACAGCCAGCTCGGCGACGAGCGCTTCAACGACATCCGCAATTACATCAAGCGCGGCAAGCTGTGGGACGCCTTTGCTGCCGGCAAGAAAGTCGTGCTTCTGATCGACGAGATCGACAAGGCCGATATCGAGTTCCCCAACGATCTGTTGCAGGAACTGGATCGGATGGAGTTCTTCGTCTACGAGACCGGCGAGACCATCCGTGCCACAGTCCGGCCGATCGTCATCATCACCTCCAACAACGAAAAAGAGCTGCCGGACGCCTTCCTGCGCCGCTGCTTCTTCCACTACATCCGCTTTCCCGACGTCGAGACGCTGCACAAAATCGTCGACGTGCACTATCCCGGCATCAAGCAGAACCTGGTGCGCGCCGCACTCACGCAATTCTATGAAATCCGTGACGTGCCGGGCCTCAAGAAGAAGCCGTCGACCTCCGAGGCACTCGACTGGATCCGCCTGCTGGTCGCCGACGAGATCGCGCCCGAGGACCTGCGCGCCGACCCGAAGAACGTGCTGCCCAAGCTGCATGGCGCGTTGCTGAAGAACGAACAGGACGTGCATCTGTTCGAGCGCCTGGCCTTTATGGCGAGACGGCAGGGGTGAGGGGCGGTCGGCCGGAAGCCGCCGGACAGCGCTTTCCCTTCGCTGGACCGTTGCAGCCAGCGAGGCGTGAAGGCAGCTTCGGGTTGCCGACTTCAGAGGGAAATGAAATGACCGAGATCACCGTCCGCCCGCTTGTGCAATCCGACCACGCCGATTGGCGGCGTCTTTGGACCGCCTATCTCACCTTCTACGAAACCAAGCTGCCGGAAGAGGTTTACGCCGTCACCTGGAAGCGGCTGTTCACGGCGGGCGAGTTCGAGCCGAAAGGCTTCATCGCCACCCTCGACGGCAAGGCCGTCGGCCTGACGCACTATCTCTACCATCGCTCCTGCTGGTCGCAGATAAACAACTGTTACCTGCAGGACCTGTTCGCCGACCCCGATGTACGCGGCAAGGGCGTCGGCGCCGCCCTGATCGAAGCGGTCAAGCAGGAAGCCGGCAAGATCGGCGTCAAGAACGTCTACTGGATGACCCACGAAACCAACACCACCGCGCGCAAGCTCTACGACCACGTGGCGCGCAGGACCGGCTTCATCGAATACGATCTGCTATGATGAGGCCAACGATTGAAATAATCACCTGTGCGCAATATATTGCACATGATCAGGGGCGACAGTGCCGCTGATCGAGACCAACACGCGCAAGATTGTCACGAGGCTTTTACGTGACGGCTGGGTGAACGTAGGCGGCGGCAAACACGAGAAGTACGAGCATCCGGAAAGGCCGGAGATCATGATTATCGTGCCGCGGCATCGCGAACAATCTCTGGGTGTTGCGCGGTCGATCGCCCGGCTTGCTGGATGGATTTAAGGACGAATCATGACGCACTATGTCGGAATTCTTGACGGCGCAGATGAAGTCTGGGGAGTGCGGGTGCCTGATCTTCCCGGATGTCACGGCGGTGGCGCAAGTCCCGAAGAGGCGATAGCCGATGCGACTTCTGCCGTTCGCGAATGGGCAGAGACACGAATGGCGAAGAACTTGCCCTTGCCCGCGGCGCGCACTGTGGCAGATCTGCTCCGACTGGGCGAAGTCGATAGCGCTGCCGGTGAATCCGCCGTGATGATCCCTGTGCTGATCGATTCCGGACGGCCTGTCCGGGCCAATCTGTCGCTCGACGCAGGTCTTTTGGCGGCAATCGACGAAGAAGCGGGTCGGCGTGGTCTGACGCGTTCCGCCTTTATCGCCAGCGCCGCACGGGAGAAGATCGAGGGACACAGATAAAGTCGGACCATGTTCATCCCCTTCTTCCTCGAACTGAAGGCAGCGCGGGTTCCGGTCTCGCTCCGCGAATATCTGTCGCTGCTGGAGGGGCTGGAGGCCGGGCTGGTCGACTATGATGTCGAGGGCTTTTACTATCTCGCCCGCGCCGCTCTGGTGAAGGACGAGCGCCACATCGACCGCTTCGACCAGGTCTTTTCGCACATCTTCAAAGGTGTCGAGGCGCAAGCTGGCGAAAACGCGGTCGATGTCGCAAACATCCCGGAGGAATGGCTGCGGAGGCTCGCCGAAAAGCACCTGACCGACGAGGAGAGGAAGCTGATCGAGGCGCTGGGCGGCTTCGGAAAGCTGATGGAGACGCTGAAGAAGCGGTTGGAGGAGCAAAACGGCCGGCATCAGGGCGGTTCGAAATGGATCGGCACCGGCGGCACCTCGCCCTTCGGCGCCTATGGCTACAATCCCGAAGGCGTGCGCATCGGCCAGCACGAAAGCCGCAACCGCCGCGCGGTAAAAGTCTGGGACAAACGCGAGTTCAGGAATTTCGATGACGCCGTCGAACTCGGCACCCGCAACATCAAGGTCGCGCTGAAGCGCTTGCGCCGCTGGGTGCGCGAAGGCGCCGAACAGGAATTCGACCTGCCCGGCACCATCCACGCCACCGCCGAGCACGGTTATCTTGACGTTAAGACACAACCCGAACGTCGCAATGCCGTGAAGCTGCTGATGTTCTTCGATGTCGGCGGCTCGATGGACGACCATGTCAGGAGTGTCGAGGAGCTGTTTTCGGCCGCCCGCGCCGAGTTCCGCCAGCTCGAATATTTCTATTTCCACAACTGCCTCTACGAGGGCGTGTGGAAGGACAATCGCCGCCGCCATGCCGAGGTGATTCCGACCTTCGATCTCCTCCATAAATATGGCCCCGACTACAAGGTGATCGTCGTCGGCGACGCCTCGATGAGCCCCTATGAGATCGCTCAACCCGGCGGCTCGGTCGAGCATTGGAACAAGGAGGCCGGCGCCGTCTGGCTCGGCAGGCTGCTGCAGCAATGGCCGAACGCCATTTGGCTCAATCCGGAAGACGCGAAGAACTGGGGTTTTACCCATTCGATTGCCATGATCCGCGATATTTTTGGCGGCCGCATGTTTCCGCTGACGCTCGCCGGCCTCGAAGCCGCGACGAAGCAACTTTCAAGGAAGCACTGAATGGATCCACGCAAAACAGGACGGTCGACCTGTTTCCTTTGCCTGCAATGCGGTGTCCAGTTCGCGGCGACAGCGACGCCGCCGCGACATTGCCCGATCTGCGAGGACGAGCGGCAATATGTGCGCTGGGAAGGTCAGGCCTGGACCACGCCGGAAGAGCTCGCCGCCGGCCATCGGGTCGTGATCAAGGATGATGCCGGCGTGCTCGCCTTCGGCATCGAGCCACGCTTCGCTATCGGCCAGCGCGCATTGCTGGCGCAAACGCCGCACGGCAATGTGCTGTGGGACTGCATCTCGATGGTCAGCGACGAGGCGGTGGCCGAGATCAACCGCCGGGGCGGCCTGACCGCCATCGCCATTTCGCACTGCCATTATTATTCGGCAATGGTCGAATGGAGCGGGGCGTTTGGCGGCGTGCCGATTTATCTGCACGCCGATGATCGTCAGTGGATCATGCGGCCGCATCCGGCAATCATCAGTTGGGAAGGCGAGATGCGCGCCATAAACCCGTCGCTGACGCTCATCCGCTGCGGCGGCCACTTTGCCGGTGGCCAGGTACTGCACTGGAAGCGCGACCGCGGCAATGCCATCCTGGCCGGCGACATCCTGCAGGTGACGCCGACCCGCCGTCATGTCAGCTTCATGTACAGCTATCCGAACTATATCCCGCTCAACGCGACGAAAGTGCTCGGCATCAAGGCCGCGCTGGAGCCTTTCGCGTTCGACCATATCTACGGCGCATGGTGGAACCAGAACGTCATCGGAGATGCAAAGGCAGCATTTTCAGCATCGGTTGCGCGCTATCTCGCGGCCATCGCCTGAGGGATTCTTCGCAGCAGGACAGGAAATACGAGCAAACGCCGTAACAAATGCCTATTTCAGGCGAAGTTGCGAAGGCAACCCAAATAGCGACATAAGCTAAGAGGAAAAAATGGACAGCCACACCTACCCCGTTACCCGCACCGATGCCGAATGGCGCGCCCGGCTGACGCCTGAGCAATATGCGGTGATGCGCAACCACGGCACCGAGCGGCCGGGAAGCTGCGCCCTGCTGCACGAGAAGCGCGCCGGCACCTTCTCCTGCGTCGGCTGCGACCAGCCCTTGTTTGAATCCAAGCTGAAATTCGAGAGCGGCACCGGCTGGCCGAGCTTCAACGACCCAGTGCCGGGTTCGGTCGAGACCACCGTCGACCGCAGCTACGGCATGGTCCGCACCGAATGCCATTGCGCCCGCTGCGGCAGCCATCTCGGCCATGTCTTCGAGGACGGCCCGCCACCGACCGGTCTGCGCTATTGCATCAACGGCGTGGCGCTCAAATTCGAGCCGGCCGCCTGATCGTCAGGCCACAACCACCAGGATCAGCCACAACGTGGCGCCAAGAGTCATCAGCGAGGCCATGACGCCACTCGATTTTCCGGCAGTTCGCCAAACGGCAAAGGTCAGGAAGATATTGTAGGGAACCGGCGCGAAATGCACCGCCAGGACGAGCGCAAGCGGCAGCTTCAATCCTAGCAGAATGAGCGCCGCCACCGACGACGCGACGTTGATCGCTGTGCCGACAACGACCAGGTCGCGCCAGAACAGCCGATCGAGCGGCACGCCGCCGAACCAGCGTGAGCGGAAGAAAGCGGCAACGCGCGACATGATCGTCATCGATCGACCGGCTCCCTGGCTGCTCACCAGAGCAACCCTTCCACAAGGATTGCGTCTGGAAACCCTGCTTTATTCCTGACCCAGAACGTCGGCAATCGCGCGCTCGAAACGTGAGGCTTCCGTCACCAGCCAGTCGGTCATCGCCGGCCAATTGTCCTCGGCAAAACAATTCACCCGCCACATCGAATTGATGCCGAGGCCGTCGCAACTTTGTTCTGGCCTGAGCTTCAGCCTGTCTTCGATGGCCGGCTGGAACGGCTTCAACCGCGACCAGGCTTGCGTGGCACCGAACTTCTCGTTGCGGCCGAAGAAGACGCCGACATGATTGTGCGCAGGCGCGACATACATGGAAAGGACCAATGCGAAATCGGGCAGCCCACGCTGCCAGAACCACGGTCCGCGCCTCGCCAACAGAGCCCTTTCATCCGGATGCCGTTCCGCGAACAGCGTCCAGAAGCTGCGTTGGCGGAATTCAGAGGCGCGGCGGGCGCCAAAATCGAATTCGCTCATGGCTGGAATCCATGGTCAGAACCGCTTCTCCCGCGATCGTCTCCGGCGCCGAGGCCGGCCTTTACACCATGCCGAGCGCAGCCTTGTACAGATCGAGGATGGACTCCTCTTCCTGCCGCTCGGCCTGGTCCTTCTTGCGCAGCCGGATGATCGACCGCATCGCCTTGGTGTCGAATCCGGTGCCCTTGGCCTCGGCGAACACTTCCTTGATGTCGTCGGCAATCGTCTTCTTCTCTTCCTCGAGCCGCTCGATTCGTTCGATGAAGGCGCGCAGCTGGCCGGCGGCAACAGTCTGGCTGGTCTCGGTGATGTCGTCGGCCATATTCTTCTCTCCGCGTCGTTTCTCGCCGCGACTCGGGGTGACCCGAGCGGCGAATTGCAGCGGTTCGATGCCCGACCGGGCGCGGCGGGTCAAGGTACTATCGATGCGGCATGAAGGGCTGCTGCCAGGCGCCGACAAGTCTCTCTGATGCCGGCCTGTTTCACCCGAACGCGATCAGCAGATCCTTGGCATCGATCTGGTCGCCGGCCTTGACCAGCACCTCGGCTATGGTGCCGTCGCGTTCGGCATGCAACGCCGTTTCCATCTTCATCGCTTCGATCGACAGCAGCACGTCGCCGGCCTTCACCGCCTGGCCGGCAGCGACCGCAAGCGCCGAGACGACGCCAGGCATCGGCGCGCCGACATGCGCCTCATTGCCCGGCTCCGCCTTGCGCCGTGCCTTGGCAGCGGACGCGCCATGGGCCCGGTCCGGCACCTTCACCCGGCGCGGCTGCCCGTTGAGCTCGAAGAACACGGTGACCATGCCCTTTTCGTCGACATCGCCGATGGCAAGGCAGCGCACCACCAGCGTCTTGCCTTTTTCGATGTCGACGAAAATCTCGTCTTCCGGCTTCATGCCGTAGAAATAGGTCGGCGTCGGCAGCACGCTGACCGGCCCGTAGGTCTCCTGCGCGGCGGCAAAATCGGAAAACACCTTCGGATACATCAGCCACGACGCGAATTCGAACCCGCTGAGCTTGCGCTCGAGCTTTTCCTCGACCTCCGCGCGACTGGCCTTGAGGTCCGCCGGTTTGAGCAGCGAACCCGGCCGCACCGTGATCGGCTTTTCGCCCTTCAGCACCTTCTTCTGCAATGGCTTTGGCCAGCCGCCCGGCGACTGGCCGAGATCGCCGCGCAACATCGACACCACCGAATCCGGGAAGGCGATGTCCCTCGCCGGATTCTCGACGTCGGCGACGGTCAGGTCCTGGCTCACCATCATCAGCGCCATGTCGCCGACGACCTTGGACGACGGCGTCACCTTGACGATGTCGCCGAACATCAGATTGACGTCGTGATAGGTCTGCGCCACTTCGTGCCAGCGTGTCTCCAGCCCGAGCGAGCGCGCCTGTTCCTTGAGGTTGGTGAACTGACCGCCCGGCATTTCGTGCAGATAGACCTCCGATGCCGGCCCCTTCAGGTCGCTTTCGAAGGCTGAATACTGGTTGCGCACCGCCTCCCAGTAGAACGAGATGTTCCTGATCCACTGCGGGTCGAGGCCCGGATCGCGCTCGGTGCCCTTCAGCGCCTCCACGATCGAACCCAGGCACGGCTGCGAGGTGTTGCCCGATAGCGAATCCATCGCCGCGTCGATGGCGTCGACGCCGCTCTCCACCGCCGCCAGCACGGTTGCCGCCGACAGGCCGGATGTGTCGTGGGTGTGGAAGTGGATCGGCAGGTCCGTCGCCTCGCGCAGTGCCTTGAACAGCGCGCGGGCAGCGCTCGGCTTTAGAAGCCCAGCCATGTCCTTGACGGCGATGATGTGGGCGCCTGCCGCCTGCAATTCCCTGGCCAGGCCGACATAGTATTTCAGATCGTATTTCGCCCGCGCCGGATCGAGTATGTCGCCGGTATAACAGATCGCCGCTTCGATCAGTCTGCCCTCGGCGCCGACCGCATCCATGGCCACGCGCATGTTCTCGACCCAGTTCAGGCAGTCGAAGACCCGGAACAGGTCGATGCCGCCGGCAGCGGCCTGGCGGACGAAATGCTGGACGACATTGTCGGGATAGTTGGTATAGCCGACGCCGTTGGCACCGCGCAGGAGCATCTGCAGCAGAAGGTTGGGTGCTGCCTCGCGCACCAGCGACAGCCGCTCCCATGGGTCTTCGGTGAGAAAGCGCATGGCGACGTCGAATGTGGCGCCGCCCCAGCATTCGAGCGACAAAAGCTGCGGCAGAGCACGCGCATAGGTGCCGGCAATTCCGGCAATGTCATAGGTGCGCACACGCGTCGCGAGCAAGGATTGATGCCCGTCGCGCATTGTCGTGTCGGTGACCAGCACCTCTTTTTGCTCGCGCATCCACGCGGCGAATTTCTCCGGCCCGAGCACGTCGAGCTTCTGCTTGCTGCCTTGAGGCACATTGCCGTTGAGATATGGCACTACCGGTGGCGCCGCATCGGCCTTTGGCTGCGGCCGGCCGCGCGTCTCGGGATGACCATTGACCGAAACGTCGGCAAGGTAGTTGAGCAGCTTGGTCGCGCGGTCCTGCCGCTTCACACTGGCGAACAGTTCCGGCGTCGTGTCGATGAACTTGGTGGTGTAGGAATTGTCGGCGAAGCTCGGGTGATTGATGATCGCCTCGAGGAACGTGAGGTTGGTCGCCACGCCGCGGATGCGGAATTCGCGCAGCGCCCGGTTCATGCGGGCGATGGTCTCGGCCGGCGTCGGCGCCCACGCCGTTACCTTTTCCAGCAGCGGATCGTAGAAGCGGGTGATGACCGCGCCCGAATAGGCGGTGCCGCCATCAAGGCGGATACCGAAGCCGGTGGCACCGCGATAGGCGGTGATGCGGCCATAGTCGGGGATGAAATTATGCTCGGGATCTTCCGTGGTGATGCGGCACTGCAGCGCGTGGCCGTTGAGCCTGATGTCCTTCTGCGCCGGAACGCCCGATTCCGCCGTGCCGATGGCAAAGCCGTCGAGGATATGGATCTGCGCCTTGACGATGTCGATGCCGGTCACCTGTTCGGTGACCGTGTGCTCGACCTGGATACGCGGATTGACCTCGATGAAGTAGAATTTTCCGGTATCGGCATCCTGCAGGAACTCGACCGTGCCGGCGCCGATATAGCTGGTTTCGCGCGCGATCCTCAGCGCGTAGCCGCAAAGCTCCTCGCGCTGTGACATTTCGAGGTAGGGCGCCGGCGCCCGCTCGACCACTTTCTGGTTGCGGCGCTGGATCGAACAATCGCGCTCGAACAGGTGCACGGCGTTGCCATGAGTGTCGCCCAGCACCTGCACCTCGACATGGCGTGCGCGCTCGATCAGCTTTTCGAGATAGACCTCGTCCTTGCCGAAAGCCGCCTTCGCCTCACGCTTGCCTTCCATGACCTCGCGCGCGAGATCTGCCTCGGAGCGGATGGCGCGCATGCCGCGGCCGCCGCCGCCCCAGGATGCCTTGAGCATCACCGGGTAGCCGATCGTCTTGGCGAGTTCCTTTACCGCCTCCATGTCGTCCGGCAAGGGATCGGTGGCGGGAATTACCGGCACGCCGACTTCGATCGCGAGGTTGCGAGCGGCGACCTTGTTGCCTAGCCTGCGCATCGTATCCGGCTTTGGCCCGATGAAGATGATGCCGGCCGTGGCGCAGGCCTCGGCGAATTCCGGGCTTTCCGACAGCAGGCCGTAGCCTGGATGGATGGCATCGGCGCCCGATAGCCTGGCGACGCGGATAACCTCCTCGATCGACAGATAGCTTTCTATCGGCCCCATGTCCCTGGCCAAATGCGGCCCGCGCCCGACCTGGTAGCTTTCGTCGGCCTTGAAGCGATGCAGGGAGTATTTGTCCTCCTCTGCCCAGATCGCCACGGTTTTGAGGCCGAGCTCATTGGCCGCGCGGAAGACGCGGATGGCTATTTCGGAGCGGTTGGCGACAAGGATCTTCGAGATTGCCAAGGACAGGGCTCCGGACGCGGGAAAGGGAACTGCTGGACATGATTAGCGCGAAAATGCTGCAGTGCAAACAAAAATGGAGACGTCGGCTAAACCGATTTAAATCCTTGCGGCTATGCGATGAAGCAAAAGACAAATGAAAAATGCCCGGCGCGAGGCGCCGGGCATTTTTTGGGCTGCAGGCGTTTGCCGGCTTATTGTTCGAAGTAGGTGTACTTGCCGTCGTCACCCTTCTTCCAAGTGTAGATGACGTAGTCGGGACGGGTGATGTCGCCCTTTGCGTCATAGCCGATGTCGCCGATGGCGGTCTTCCACGGGCCACTCTTCTTGATCTCTTCCGCAACCTTCTGCGCGTCATCGGAAGAGCCGACCTTGTTGGCGGCGGCGGCGACGATCTGCAGCGCGGCATAGGAGTAGAGCGTATAGGCTTCAGGCTCGAAACCGGCGGCGCGGAACTTCTCCACGAGTTCCTTGGCGTTCGGGTTCTTGCGCGGATCGGGAGCGAACGTCATCAGCGTGCCGTCGACGGCATCGCCGGCGATGGAGGCCAATTCGTTCGACACGATGCCGTCGCCGGACATGAACTGGGCCTTGAGACCCTGATCGGCGAGCTGGCGCATAATCAGGCCGGCCTCGGTGTGCAGGCCGCCATAGTAGACGACGTTGACGCCGGCATCCTTCATCTTGGCGATCAACGCCGAGAAGTCCTTGTCGCCGACATTGATGCCCTCATACATGGCTTCGGTCACGCCATCAGCATTGAGTGCCTTCTTGGTTTCGTCGGCGAGACCCTGGCCGTAAGGCGTCTTGTCGTGGACGACGGCGATCTTGCCGTCCTTAAAGTGCGCGGCGAGGTAGTCGCCGGCAACCTTGCCCTGCTGATCGTCGCGTCCGCAGGTACGGAACGTGTTCCACAGGCCCCGCTCGGTCAGCTTCGGGTTGGTCGCGGAAGGCGTGATGACGAGAATGCCGTTCTCGGCATAGACCTCTGACGCCGGAATGGTGACGCCCGAATTGAAGTGGCCGACGACATATTTGACGCCATCGGCGACAAACTTGTTGGCGACCGAGATGCCCTGCTTCGGATCCGACACGTCGTCGCCGACCTCGATCTTGATCTGCTCGCCGTTAATGCCGCCAGCCGCGTTGATATCGGCGGCAGCCTGTTCGGCGCCCTTCTGCAACTGCGCGCCGAATGCTGCGTTCGGGCCAGTGATCGGACCGGCAACGCCGATCAGGATGTCAGCCCACGCGCTGCCGCTGAACGCGACAAGCGCGGTCAGGGCGACGGCGGACAAAAGTGACTTTTTCATTGAAACGCTCCCATTTACCGAGTGGGCGTGGATGTTGCTTTCATGCGATGCCCACTCTTGCTCGCAGAAAGAGTACTTTGCCGATTTTCAGGCACTTGTCACGCCGATTCATCCCTGAAGCGCCGTTAATGATAAATGTCAACCTTTTGGTTTCCAGCTCAAAAGAGAGGCTCTTTCGTAAAGCCAATTATACTGCGTTACCATCTGGTTGGTGCGCGTGTATTGGTAGCCAATGAAGCCCAATATCATCAGCACGATGGTGTCGACCACGTAGTAATGCAGCGAAAACATCGTTCCGCCGAACAGCGCATGATGGATGAATCTTACGCCGATGCCGAGCCCCAGCATGTAGGCGAACAACTGGGCGAAGCTGCGCCACGTCTGCGCACATGCCTTGCCCGTCATCCACGCCGCCCAGCCGCCGAGCAGGCAGGTGACGAAGAAGAACTGCCAGATCGAGGGTTCCTCATAGACAATGCCCTGCATGATTGATGTCTCCTGAAACTCAGTGATGGCCGCCTTCGAGATAGGCGGCGCGCACCTCCGGATTGGCGAGCAACTCCTTGCCGGTGCCGCTCATCGTCACGTTGCCGTTGACCATGACATAGCCGCGCGTGGCGAGCTTCAGAGCGCCGAAGGCGTTTTGCTCGACCAGGAACACGGTCAGTCCCTGCGTGCGGTTCAGCTCCCGGATAGCGTCGAATATCTGCTTGACGATCAGCGGCGCCAGGCCAAGCGACGGCTCGTCGAGCAAAAGCAGCTTCGGCCGCGCCATCAGCGCGCGCCCGATCGACAGCATCTGCTGCTCGCCGCCGGACAGCGTGCCACCACGCTGGGCAATGCGTTCCTTCAGGCGTGGAAACAGCGTGAACACCTTCTCGACGTCCTCGTCATAATGCTCGAGGTTGTCGAGGCTGGCGCCCATTTGCAGGTTTTCCATCACCGTCATGCGCGGGAAAATGCGGCGCCCTTCCGGCGACTGGGCGATGCGCATGCGCGCGATCTCGTGGGTCGGCATCTGGGTGATGTCGGTACCGGCGAATGTGATGGTACCCGCGCGGGCGCGGGGAGCACCGAAGATGGTCATCATCAGCGTCGACTTGCCGGCGCCGTTGGCACCGATCAGCGCTACGATCTCACCTTGCTTGACCGTGACATCGACGCCGTTCAGCGCCCTGATGTTGCCGTAGTAGGTCTGGACGCCCTTGATATCGAGCAGCGTTGTGCCGGCCATTATTTCCGCCCTCCACGCCGATTAGAGGTGCCGGGAGTTTTTGACTTCACCGGAGCCTTGGAGGCCGGCTTTGCAGTGGAAGATTTTGCGGCAGAAGATTTCGCGGCCGATTTGGCTTTGGCCGGCGATCCGGACTTTGCCGCGGCACTCGACCTTGCATCGATCTGCCCGGCTTTCGAAGCGCCCTTTGACACGGTGACGCGTTCGCCCTCGCTGTGGCCAACCGTGTCGGCAACCGGTCCGGCGAGATACGAAGACGACGTGCCTGGGCCGTGGGCCGCATCCGGACCCGTATCCAATTGCTCGATGACGTCTTCGTCGCCGACTTCGGTCAGCACCGTCTCGACGTCCTCGTCTTCGACGCCGAGGTAGGCAGCGATGACGCGCGGGTCGGTCCGCACCGATTGCGGGTTGCCGTCGGAGATCTTGCGCCCGTATTCGAGCACGACGACATGGTCTGAAATCTGCATAACCACCGCCATATCATGCTCGATCAAAAGGATCGACGTGCCGGTGTTGTCCTTGATGTCCATCAGCAGTGCATTGAGCGCCGCCGATTCCTTCGGATTAAGGCCGGCGGCCGGCTCGTCGAGGCACAGAAGCTCAGGGCCGGTGCACATGGCGCGAGCAATTTCGAGCCGTCGCTGCGCGCCATATGGCAGATCGCCGGCAGGATCGTCGGCGCGGTCGACGAGATCGGCCTTTTCCAGCCAGTGCTCGGCCAGTTCAACCGATTCCGCCGAAGCCTGTCTGTATCCGCTATAACCGAACAGGCCGAGAATGGTATAGCCGGACGCTTTCATCAGCTTGTTGTGCTGGGCCACCAGCAGGTTCTCCAGCAGCGTCATGCCCGAGAACAGGCGGATGTTCTGGAAGGTGCGCGCCACCTTGGCCCGCGCCGGGATTTCATGGTTCGGCAAACGTTCGAGCAGGAAGGTCGAGCCGTCGCGCCGATTGAGCGTGATCATGCCTTCCGACGGTTTGTAGAAACCGGTGATGCAATTGAACACGGTGGTCTTGCCGGCGCCGTTGGGACCGATCAGCGCGGTGATCTCGCCGCGTTTGGCCTGGAACGACAGGTCGCCGATGGCGACGAGACCGCCGAACTTCATCGACAAATGATCGACCTGCAGGATGGCATCGTTCACGGAGGGACTCGCGTTCATCAGCCGTGTCCCTCCTTGGTGAAGGACCCCGACACCGCCCTGCGCACCTTGAGGAAGGCTGTCGGCTCGCGGCTGCCGACGAAGCCGCGCGGCTTCCACAGCATGACGATGACCATGGCCATGCCGAACAACAGCATGCGATAAAGCTCCGGCGTGAAGTCGGGGCCGAACCCGGGTATAACCTTGATGTTGCCCCAACTCAGGCCGGTCTTGAGGAAATCCAGTTCGCGCAGGATTTCGGTGCCGCCGATCATCACCATCGCGGCGACGGCAATGCCGACCAGCGAGCCCATGCCGCCAAGCACGACGATGGCAAGGATGATCGCGGATTCCAGGAAGACGAAGGATTCCGGGCTGACGAAGCCTTGCCGCGCGGCAAAGAACGAGCCGGCGAAGCCGCCAAACATCGCGCCCGTGGCAAAGGCCGTGAGCTTGGTGGTGGTGGTGTTGATACCGAGCGAGCGGCAGGCGATCTCGTCCTCGCGCAGCGCTTCCCAGGCGCGGCCGACCGGCAGACGCCTGAGCCTCACGGTGACGAAGGCCGTCAGCAGACAGAGCCCAAGGATCAAATAGTAGAGGAATATCTTGTAGTAGGCACCCGATTGGGCGATGCCGAGCACCTTCGAGATGTAGTTCGGATCGGAGACGTTGAACGACATCAGGCCGAAGAAAGACACCTTCGGGATGCCGGAAATGCCGGCCGAGCCGTTGGTCACCTCGCGCCAGTTGATGATCACCAGCCTTATGATTTCGCCGAAGGCGAGCGTCACGATCGCCAGATAGTCACCGCGCAGGCGCAGCACCGGGAAGCCGAGCATCACGCCCCAGAACGCAGCCATCAGGCCAGCGGCGGGCAGCAGGATCCAGAAGGAGAGGCCGAAATGCGTGCCGAGCAGCGCATAGGCGTAGGCACCGACGGCGTAGAAGGCGACATAGCCGAGATCGAGCAAGCCGGCCAAGCCGATAACGATATTCAGCCCCCAAGCCAGCATCACGTAGATCAGGATCTGGATGCCGTAATTGTCGACATATTTCAGCGAGCCCTGGAAACCGGCGGCCATCGACCCGGCATATAGAGCCAGCACCAACACCACGATAATCGGGTAGAGCGCCAGTGCGGTTATGCCCAATGCCGAGAAATGAGCGTGAATGAAGGCCCGGAACCGATATATCAGCCAAGCCAGCGCATAGATGATTGCGAGCGCCCGCAGGAACCGCACAAAATCGGAAAGTTCCGGCCCTAAGGCCTCGGTCAGAAAGCTGCTGAGCGCGAGCAGAATAACGGCGACGGCGAGCGCCACGATGAACGCGGGAAGGCGGAAGAATCGCGAAGCCAAGCTGACCGGCAGCAGGCCGGTGGCGACGTCGACGATCTTCTGGTTCGCCAGGAAGGGCTGGCCATAGGCGACATAGAGGAAGCGTCCTGCCATGGTGGCGATCACGACGCCGGCGAGCAAGCCCCAGCGTTGCACCAGGATCAGTTCGTTGGAGATATTCTGGTCGGTTTTCAGGCCGATAAACAGCACGAACAGGCCAAGCGAGATGGCGCCGGCATAGAGCGCTTCGCGAAAAGCGCGCTGGACCGGGGTGGCGACGACGGTGCTTTCCGGAGACACGGTAACCGCCATGATCTCAGACCTTTTCGACTTCTGGCCGGCCGAGAATGCCGGAAGGCAGGAAGATCAGCACGATCGCCAGGATGGAGAAGGCGGCGACGTCCTTGTAGTCGATCGAGAAATAAGCCGACCACATGCTTTCGATGAAGCCAATCATCAGCCCGCCGAGCACGGCGCCGGGCAGTGAGCCGATGCCGCCGAGCACCGCGGCAGTAAACGCCTTCACACCGGGCGTAAAGCCGTCGGAAAACACAACAACGCCGTAATACATCAGGAACAACGTGCCGGCGACAGCGGCAAGGGCGGCGCCCATAATGAAGGTGATCGAGATGGTGCGATCGACGTCGACGCCGAGCAGCGCGGCCATCTTGCGGTCCTGCTCGCAGGCGCGCTGCGCCCGGCCGAGCGAGGTCTTGTTGACCAGGTACCAGAACAGCGCGAGCAGGACTATGGTGACCAGGACAATGATGATCTGCTTCAGCGAGACGCTGATGCCTTCGATGTTGTAGACCTTGGACACCATTGGCGGGACCGGCTTGTTGCGCGGCCCTTGCGTCACCTGGACGAAATTGGACAGCGCAATCGACATGCCAATCGCGGTGATCAGCGGCGCCAGCCGGAATGAACCACGCAAAGGCCGGTAGGCCACCTTCTCGATCGTCCAGTTATACAGGCTGGTCAGCAGCATCGCGACGATCATCATGATCAGCAGCGCAACGACGATCGGCAGCGAATAGAACAACGCACCGAGGATAAGGAAAACGATGAGCGCGGTGAAAGCGCCGATCATGAAAATGTCGCCATGGGCGAAATTGATCATGCCGATGATGCCGTAGACCATCGTATAGCCGATCGCTATCAGCCCATAGATCGATCCCAGCGTCAGCCCGTTGATAAGCTGCTGGACAAAATACTGCATGCTGTCGTGGCTCCCCTGGAATGTCGCCCATGCAGACGCATTCCTTTTCGTATTTTCCCTAGTCGTAAAGTTTCGAGCCCGGATTGCAACGTGATTTTTCGATCATTACGCGTGTTTTCGCCGCACGTCGTCCGATTGCCCGTTTTGTTCCGGTGCGCCCCCTGGACCATCGCGGACCCTACCATTGGCCTAACGCAATGTCTTTGACGATTCAATCGCAGCATGCGACCCATTTCGAAGAAATCGCCGTCAAAATAAGTTGATGAGCGGGATCGTTGCGCCGTCGAAGGCAATCCGTTTGCGCTCTCTTTCTTTCGCTTGCGTCTGCGTTTTCTCTATTTGACGACGAAGCCGTGCGCGAACGGGTCGCGGTCGTCGATGAAGATCGTGTTCAATCCGGTCATCCGCGCCCACCCGCCGATCGACGGAATGATTGCCGGCTTGCCGGCGACGGTGACCTCTTTCTCCACCCTGCCCTTGAACAGCGACCCGATGATCGATTCGTGGACGAAGTCGTCGCCGACCCCAAGCTTGCCCTTGGCGTGAAGCTGCGCCATCCGCGCCGAGGTGCCGGTGCCGCAGGGCGAGCGGTCGATTGCCTTGTCGCCGTAGAAGACGGCGTTGCGGGCATCGGCTTGCGGGTTGGTCGGCGCCCCGGTCCACAATATGTGCGACAGCTTATCGATGCCGGGATTCTCCGGGTGGACGAAGGAATATTTCTCGTTGAGCCGCTGCCGCATCACCGGGCTCCAGGCGATCAGTTCGCCGGCCGAATGGTCGGCCATGTCGCGATAGGTTTTTTGCGGTTCGACGATGGCGTAGAAATTGCCGCCATAGGCGACATCGACGCTGATCTCGCCGAGCCCGGGGCATTCGACCGTCAGAGCCTCGGCATAGAGGAAGGAAGGCACATTGGTGATGCGCACCTCCTCCACATAGTCGCCGACTTGGCTGTACTCCGCTACGACCAAGCCCGCCGGCGTATCCAGCCTGAGCACGCCCGGTGTCTTCGGCTTGATCAGCCCATGCTCGACGGCAAAAGTTACCGTGCCGATGGTGCCGTGGCCGCACATCGGCAAGCAGCCCGAGGTTTCGATGAACAGGATGGCGATGTCGCAATCTTCACGCGTCGGCGGATAGAGGATCGAGCCGGACATCACGTCATGGCCGCGCGGCTCGAACATCAGCCCGGTGCGGATCCAGTCATATTCGGCCAGGAAATGCGCTCGCCGCTCCATCATCGTCGAGCCCTTGAGCAAAGGCCCGCCGCCGGCGACCAGCCGCACCGGATTGCCGCAGGTGTGGCCGTCTATGCAGAAGAAGGAATTCTTGGCCATGCCGGCTCCCAACTGACTGTCTTCGAACTCAAAACCGTTGCGGGCTGAACGGGCCGAGATCGAGCGATGGATTCTGCCCGAGAACGAGCTCGCGGATCAAGCGCCCGGTCACCGCGGCCTGGGTCAGGCCGAGGTGACCGTGGCCGAAACCATACACCACCGACGGCGTTTGTTGCGACCGCCCGATCACCGGCAGCGAATCCGGCAGCGACGGCCGGAACCCCATCCATTCGCGTCCATTGGCCGGATCCAGTCCCGGCAGGAATTTCTGCGCCTTTTCGAGCAGCGCTTTCGAGCGCGCATAATTGGGCGGCCTCTCAAGGCCGCCGAGTTCGACCGCGCCGCCGACGCGCAGGCCCGTCTCGAGCGGCGTGATGACGAAGCCATGTCCGGAGAAGATCAATTGCCGCTTTACGTCGAAGGCAGTCTTCGGCAACGTCGTGTTGTAGCCACGCTCGGTCTCCAGCGGGATTCCGTCGCCGAGATGTCTCGCCAGCAGATGCGACCAGGCCCCGGCAGCGATGACGACGTGCTTCGCCCGTCGCCGCGTGCCGTCGGCCGTGGTCAGGATCGCGCCGTCCTGTCCCGCCTCGACACGCTCGATCCGGGCCCTTTCGAACCCGGCGCCCAACCTCTCGGCATAGGCCCACAAGGCCTTTCCAAGCAGCTTGGGATCGGCAACGGTTTTCCACCCCGGCACGAACGTTCCCTTGACGAAGCGCGGCGACAGACCGGGCTGCAGGGCTGTGAGAGCGCTCCCCTCGACATGGCTGAAGCCGATGCCGAAGCGCTGCCTTGCCGCCCAGCCGGGCAGTGAAGCCTTGAACTCGGCCTCGCTGTCGTAGAGTTCGAGCGAGCCGTCCTCACGCAGCATCGGCCGTGTGCCGGAACGGTCGAGCAAGCCCATCCATTCCGCCTCGGCGAGCTTCATCATCCCGGCCTGCGCGGCAAGGCCGCCTTCATAGCGGTCGCTTCGGCCGGCGCGCCAGAAGCGGACCAGCCAGGGCAGCAGCTTCGGCAGATACGCGGGTGGGATGCTGAGCGGGCCGAGCGGGTCGGCGAGCCATTTCGGCAACTGCTTGATCATGCCCTTGTGGGCGAGCGGCAGCACATCGGAGAAGGCAAAGGCAGCGGCATTGCCGGAACTGGTTTCCTCACAGATCCCCGTCCGATCGAAGATCGTCACGTTTCGCCCCGCCTCTGCCAGAAAGGCGGCGGCGCAGATGCCGATGATGCCGCCACCAATGATGGCGACATCGAGCGTAGCATTATCATTCATTGCCATGCGCCGCGCTGCACATCTGCAAATGCCTTCAAAGCGACTGGATCAGAATGTCGGCAGCTCTGGCCGCACCGCCAGCGCATCCCTGACGATCTTTTCGACTGCCTTGCGCCGCTCGCCCGACAATGGCTGGCGCGGCATGCGCACGCGGTCGTTGGTGTTGATCGCCAGCACTTCGGCAAGCTTGATGTTCTGCACCAGATAGGTCGAAACGTCGAGGTCGAGCAGCGGCCGGAACCAGCGGTAGATCTTCAACGCCTCCTCGCGGCGGCCCTGTCGCATCAGCTGGTAGATGGCGACGGTCTCGCGCGGGAACGCGGTGACCAGGCCCGCCACCCAGCCGATGGCGCCGACCGACAGCGCCTCGAAGGCGAGATTGTCTACGCCGGTGAACAGGTCGTAGCGGTCGCCGAGGCGGTTGATGATCTCGGTCGAGCGGCGGATGTCGTCGGAGGACTCTTTTATGGCGACGAAGCGTTGGTCCTTCGCCAACTCCTCCATCTGGTCGACGGTGACGTCGACGCGGTAGGCAAGCCGGTTGGAGTAGATCATCACCGGCAGGTCGCCGGCCGCGGCGACGGCGCTGAGTGCCGCGACCGTCTCCTCGGCATTGGTATGGTAGATCGGGCTCGGCACCACCATCAAACCGTTGGCGCCTTCCTTGGCGGCGCGGCGCGCGATCGCCGCCGCCTCGCGTGTACCGGCCTCGTTGACCGTCAACAGCACCGGTTTCTTGCCGGCGATCTTCTGCGCGGTCTTCAGCACCGCGATCTTCTCGTCGTGCGACAGCATCGGGCCTTCGCCGAGCGACCCGCAGACGATGATGCCGTCACAGCCGGCCTCCATCTGCAGCGCAAAGCAGCGCTCCATCTCGGCATGGTCGAGGCCGTCGTCCTCGGTGAATTTGGTCGTAACGGCGGGGAAGACTCCGGCCCACATGTCGATCGCTCCATCTGATATATCAGTCGTATATTTCTTAAGAAGCCGGCTGTCAACGTTGAATCTGATATGATATATCAACAATATATCAGGAGATGCCGCATTGGTATATGACAGCCCGGGCTCCGAGCCGGCAACTGCGAAGGCCTACCGCAGGCTCGAGCACATGATCGTAACTCTCGAACTGGCGCCGGCGAGCTTCATCACCGAGGGGGCGCTGATTGACAGGCTCGGCCTCGGCCGCACCCCGGTTCGCGAAGCAATCCAGCGGCTGGCCTGGGAGGGGCTGCTCGAGGTCCGGCCGCGCGCCGGCATCGCCATCGCGCCGCTTCACCCCGGCGACTGGCTGCGTGTCCTCGACGCCCGCCGTGGCGTCGAGGTGGTGCTTGCCCGCTCGGCCGCCCGCTTCGTTACCCGCGAGGCCGCCGACCTGTTCCATGACGCTGCCCTTGCCATGCAAAAGGCGGTGATTTCGGAAAATGTGTTCTACTTTATCCAGGCCGACAAGGCGCTTGACGAGGCGCTGGCGCTGGCTGCCGACAACCCGTTCGCCGCGCGCCTGGCGGCACCCTTGCAAACCCATAGCCGTCGCTTCTGGTTCCGCTACAAGGCCGATACCGGATTGGCCGAATCCGCCGAGCACCATGTCGCACTGATCCGTTCGATCCTCGCCGGCGACGAAGATGCCGCGGCCAAGGACGCCAAGCGCCTGATGGCGCTTTTGCGCGGCCATGCCGAGGCAGCTGCCACACGCTGAGCCTGCCATTTCGTCATGCGCCCTGGCCGGGCAGGGCCATCACGTTTTCCCAATTGTCGCCGGCCGCGACGATGCAGCTTCTGCCGGCGATATCGGTGACGACGATGGTCCAGGTTCCGGTCTCGGCGACAAAGACTTCCATGACCGCCTCATGACCGATCAGCCCCAAAGCAAACTGCCTTTCCTGGAACTTCTCGCTCAAATGGGCGACGAGCTCGCCATGTTCAACGCAGTGTTGATATTGCGCGCCTGCGGTGTTCGTACCCACCGCCAATGCGCCAGCAAGAACCAGGGTTTTCACCCATCTCAACAGCGATTTGCGTGCCATAGGGCACCTCCTTTGCCATCACGTTCCGGCAAAGGAGGGGTTTGACGGCCTCATTTTGCCGGAGCGATCCAGGCCGGTTCCGACGTCATCATCATCGCGTCGTTCCTTTCTGTGTTCCGGTCTGCCATTGGTGGGAACGATTTAAGATGTTCCCATTATGTTCTCGATATATGGTATCGATAATGGAAAAGCGCAAGCAGGCGCCCAAGCGGGCGCCTGCAGATCCGTTTTACGGCTGTCGCCGAAAGAATGAGCCACAGGCCGCGCGGCCATGCCGAGGCGCGCAGACCCGTGATAAATCGTTCAGGTGCCTGGCAGCGCCGCTTTCGTCATCGCGCTCTCCCAGCCTTCGCCGACTGAAATCACGCAGCTTTGACCTTTTGTGTCGCTGGCGAGGATGGTCCATGTGCCCTTGTCGGAAACGAAGACTTCAAGCACCACATTCGGATTGACGACGCCGACCGCGCTCGGGTTTTCATGAAACTTCTCGCCGAGCGCCTTGACCATATCGGCGCGTGCCGCACATTGCTCGGCAGCCATTGCCGGGACGGCGGAAAGGGCCATCGCAGCGCAAGCTATAGTCGCCATGAGACGTGCCATCTGACACCTCCTTTGCGCCGGACGATATCCCCCGGAGCCGTCACCAGCGCCGTTGGTTGATCTGCCAGCATCTCCTTCGCGGCAGGACTGCAACCTAAGAAGATTGCTGCCTTCTTGGTTCCATCACATTAGTGTTCATGCCGATGAAGACCGCGGCAAAAAGGCCCGAGCTTGGTGCCCGGGCCTTTTCTTGCTTTCTGCGATTTGGATCAGTTCATCGTCGGGGTGACGAATTCGGCGCCATCCTTCACGCCGGCCAGCGCGCCCCAAGCCGAAGGCGAGGACGCGCTGACAGAAACCGTTCGGTCAGTTCATCGTCGGGATGACGAACTCGGCACCGTCCTTCACGCCGGACGGCCAGCGCGACGTTACCGTCTTGGTCTTGGTGTAGAAGCGGAACGCGTCCGGCCCGTGCTGGTTGAGGTCGCCGAAGGAGGACGCCTTCCAGCCGCCAAAGGTGTAGTAGGCGATCGGCACCGGGATCGGCACGTTGATGCCGACCATGCCGACCTGAACCCGCGAGGCGAAGTCGCGCGCCGCGTCGCCGTCGCGGGTGAAGATGGCGACGCCATTGCCCATCTCGTGCTCGTTGGCGAGCTTGATGGCGTTCTCGTAGGTCGGTGCGCGAACGACCGAGAGCACCGGCCCGAAGATCTCTTCCTTGTAGATGCGCATGTCGGCGGTCACATTGTCGAACAGGCAGCCGCCCATATAGTAGCCGTTCTCGTAGCCCTGCATGGAGAAGCCGCGGCCGTCGACGACCAACCTGGCGCCTTCCTTGACGCCGGTGTCGACATAGGACTTGACCCGCTCCAGCGCCTGCGCCGTGACCAGCGGGCCGAAATCGGCGGAAGAATCCGTCGACGGACCGACCTTCAGGCTCTCGACGCGCGGCACCAGTCTTTCCATCAGCCGGTTGGCGGTGTCGTTGCCGACCGGGACGGCCACCGAGATCGCCATGCAGCGCTCGCCGGCCGAGCCGTAGCCGGCGCCGATCAGCGCGTCGACGGTTTGGTCCATGTCGGCATCCGGCATGATGATCATGTGATTCTTGGCACCGCCGAAGCACTGCACGCGCTTGCCGGCAGCGCAGCCGCGCGAATAAATGTACTGGGCGATCGGTGTCGAGCCGACGAAACCGATGGCCTTGATGTCAGCATCGTCGAGGATGGCGTCGACCACTTCCTTGTCGCCATTGACGACATTGAGGATGCCCGCCGGCAGACCGGCCTCGATGAACAGTTCGGCAATGCGCATCGGCACGCCCGGGTCGCGTTCGGACGGCTTGAGAATGAAGGCATTGCCACAGGCGATGGCCGGCGCGATCTTCCACAGCGGGATCATCGCCGGAAAATTGAACGGTGTGATGCCGGCGACGACGCCGAGCGGCTGGCGCATCGAATAGACGTCGATGCCGGGGCCGGCGCCATCGGTGAACTCGCCCTTCATCATATGCGGCGCACCGATGCAGACCTCGACCACTTCGAGGCCGCGCTGGATGTCGCCCTTGGCGTCGGCGATGGTCTTGCCGTGTTCGCGCGCCAATATCTCGGCCAGCGCGTCATACTCCTTGGCGACCAGCTCGAGGAACCGCATCAGGACGCGTACGCGCCGCTGCGGATTGGTCGCCGCCCAGCCGGGCTGTGCGGCCTTGGCGTTTTCGACCGCCGCACGCAATTCCGCCTGCGAAGCCAGCGCCACCGTGCCGCGCACCGTGCCGTCCATCGGCTGCATGACGTCCTGCTTGCGGCCGCTGGTTCCGGCGACGCGCTTGCCGCCGATGAAATGACCGTATTCGATCATGGTCTCTCTCCCTGGTTCGTGATGAGGCATTGTCCGCCTTTGCGGGAGCGATGGCAACGCGAGCGAAAACGCAACCGTTGTGCAGAAAATAGATAGCGGTTGACGGCAGAGCATCAATTCTCGCAAATAGGAAGAATGCAGGTCCCCAGCAGCAAGGATTGAGATTGAGTTCCTTCACCGCCCCCCTCTGTCCTGCCGGACATCTCCCCCTCAAGGGGGGAGATTGGCTGTCACGCCCGCCTTCGGAAATCTTCACCGCGGCAAGAAAGACGCCTGCGGCGAAACTGCCAATCTCCCCCCTTGAGGGGGAGATGTCCGGCAGGACAGAGGGGGGCGCGAAGGAACGCGGTTTTGATCGTTATCGCCAGGACCCTCATGAACTGGGATGATGCCCGTATCTTCCTTGCCGTAGCGCGGGCCGGCCAGATCCTCGGCGCCGCCAGGCGGCTGGAGCTTAATCACGCGACCGTCTCGCGCCGCATTGCCGCCCTCGAGGCAGCGCTCAGGACAAAACTGTTTCGCCGGCTTACCACCGGCAGCGAGCTGACGCCGGCGGGCGAGCGTTTCCTCGAGATTGCCGAACGCATGGAGGGCGACATGATCGCCGCGCGCTCGACCGTTTCAGGCGAAGGCGACGACATCTCGGGCACCGTGCGCATCGGCGCGCCGGACGGCTTTGGCGTCGCCTTCCTGGCCAGGCGCCTCGGCGCGCTGACCGCTCTGCACCGTGAGCTCACCATCCAGCTGGTGCCGGTGCCACGCTCCTTCTCTTTGTCCCGGCGCGAGGCTGACATTGCCATCACCGTCGAACGGCCGACGGAAGGCCGCCTGGTGGCGGGAAAGCTGGTCGACTACACGCTCGGCCTGTTCGCGTCGCGTGCCTACGCCGACACCCATGGCCTGCCCGGAACCGCCGCCGAGCTAGGCCAGCATACGCTGATCGGCTACGTGCCGGACCTGATCGTCAGTCCCTCGCTCGACTACGCGGCCGAATTCAGCCCCGACTGGCGGACCAGCTTCGCCATTTCCTCCGCGCTCGGCCAGGCCGAAGCGGTGCGTTCCGGCGCCGGCATCGGCATCCTGCACACCTTCGTTGCCCGCTCGATGCCGGAGCTGGTGCCTCTCGATATCGTCGCACCCATCCGCCGCGCCTACTGGCTGGTCTATCATGAATCGGTCAGGCCGCTGCGCCGCGTCCAGGTCGTCGCGAGCTTCATTACCAAGGCCGTCGAACGGGACAGGGGTTTGTTCGCGTGAGCCTGCCGGCCGCTGGCTGTCTTAGCTGGTGGGCGTCTTACTTGGCGTATCGTCCGGGCCCGAGATCGCCGACGTCGATGTCGGGCACCCGGCTGGAGATGATGTCGGCCAGAACTTTGGCCGAGCCGCAGGCCATGGTCCAGCCGAGTGTGCCATGGCCAGTGTTGAGATAGAGATTGGAGAAATCGGTGCGGCCGATCAGCGGCGGCCCGTCCGGTGTCATCGGCCGCAGCCCGCACCAGAAGGTCGCCGATCGCATGTCGCCGCTGCCCGGAAACAGGTCGCCGACCGAATGTTCGAGCGTGCGGCGCCGCGATTCATGCAGCCGCAGGTCGAAGCCGGAAATCTCCGCCGTGCCGCCGACCCGGATACGGTCGCCGAGCCGGGTGATCGCTACTTTGTAGCTCTCGTCCATCACGGTCGAGACCGGTGCAGCGGCGGCGTCCTTGATCGGCAGGGTGATCGAATAGCCCTTGACCGGGTAGACCGGGATGGGCCGCTTCAGCATGCGCATGAACCGTGCCGAATAGCTGCCCATCGCCATCACATAGGCATCGGCGACCATCCAGCCCTTGCTGGTGCTGATGTTGGTGATGCGATCGCGCTTCTTGACGACGCGCCGTATCTCCGTGTCGTATTCGAAGGTGACGCCGCGTGCTGCGCAAAGCTCGGCAAGCCTGTCGGTGAACATCTTGCAGTCGCCGGTTTCGTCGCCGGGCAACCGCAGGCCACCGACGAATTTTTCGCGCACGCCGGCCAGCCCAGGCTCGGCCGCAATGCAGCCGTCGGGGTCGAGGACCTCGTAGGGGACGCCATAGGCCTTCAGCACCTCGACATCGCCGCCGACGCCGTCGAGCTGCTTTTGCGTTCGGAAGAGCTGCAGCGTGCCCTTGGCGCGCTCGTCATAGGCGATGCCGGTCGCCTCGCGCAGCGCCTTCAGCGTGTCGCGGCTGTACTCGGCCAGCGGCACCATGCGCGCCTTGTTCAGCGCGTAGCGTTCAGCCGTGCAATTGCGCAGCATCTTGACCAGCCATATCCACATATGCGGATCGAGGGCCGGTCGCACCACCAGTGGACCGTGCTTCATCAAAAGCCATTTGATGGCTTTCAGCGGAACGCCGGGCCCGGCCCAGGGCGAGGCATAGCCGGGCGAGATCTCGCCGGCATTGGCAAAGCTGGTTTCCAGCGCCGGGCCTTTCTGGCGATCGATCACCGTCACCTGATGACCGGCCTCGGCAAGAAAATAGGCGGTGGTGACCCCGATCACGCCGCCGCCCAGCACGAAGATCTTCATCGTTTGGTTCTCCGCGGCGGCATCTCGTCGGGATTCGAGACCGGGATCATCGCCGCCTCATGTCTGCCGGATTCTGTGGCGTCAGCCAAGTGCCGATGCTTAGGGAAAAGACATGCGTGAGGACAACAACCTTGCGTCCTAGCCATTCACATAGCGCCGGTGGAAACGGTGGCCGAGGCTGGTCAAGACCTCATAGCCGATGGTGCCGGCCTGGCCGGCTACCTGGTCCACCGTCTGCGACGACGGTCCGATGAGTTCGACGAGGTCGCCGGCCTTCAGCCTGCCGGGCGGCAATGCGGAAATGTCGAGGATGATCGAATCCATCGAAACCCGGCCGACGAAGGGCAGCCGCACATTTTCGAGCCAGGCGGCGGAAGCGGCGCGTCGATGCCAGCCATCGCCGTAGCCGAGCGAAATCGTCGCCGCGGCAAGCGGGGCCTTGGCGTGGAAAGTGTGACCGTAGCCGACACCGGCGCCGGCCTCCAATATCCGCGTCTGGATGACCTTGGCCTGCAATCGCACCACCGGCAGCATCGGATTGTCCTTCGCCGGCGTCGGATTGACACCATAGAGAGCGGCACCCGGACGAACGAGGTCGTAGTGATAGCGCTGCCCGAGAAAAATGCCTGATGAATTGGCAAGGGAAGCCGGCGCTTCCGGCAGCATCCGGCGCAGCCGTTCGAATTCCAGCCGCTGCCGCTCGTTGGCCGGCTGCTCGGGTTCATCGGCGCAGGCGAGATGGCTCATCACGAAGGTCAGTTCGACACCGTCGAAAGCCTGCGGATCCTGCGCAACTGCCTTCACCTCGGATGGCGTCATGCCGAGCCGCGACATGCCGCTGTCGACCTGGAGGGCGGCCGGCAACTTACGGCCCACCCGCCCGGCCATCTCGCGCCATGCCGCGAGTTGGCTGGCGCTGTTGAGTACGGTGCAAAGCCCTGCCACAACCGCTTCCGTTTCCGCACCCGGCGGAATGCCGTTCAGCACATAAATGGCCGGATCTGAGCCGAGCGCCTTGCGCAGCAAGATGCCGCCGGCCAAATGCGCAACAAAGAAAGTATTACAGCCCTCACCCATCAGCGCCGCCGCCACCGGCGCCGCGCCAATCCCATAGCCGTCGGCCTTGACCACTCCAGCACAGCCGACGCCGCCCAGCCGCGCCTTCAGCCGCCGGTAGTTCTCACGGACGGCGCCGAGATCGATGGTCAGGATCGCCCCTGCCGCGGCTTCGCTGATCGGTTCGCTCAGGGTGACGGTCGGCGGAAGAGATTTGCTGGAGATGTTGTTCATGCCGACCTGTTTTAACGGAAGGCCGGCGGCTACGCCACCAGGTGCCGGAACGCCGCCACCACGTCTTCGTAGACCTTGCGCTTGAACGGCACGATCAGGCCCGGCAATTCCAGCATCGGCCGCCACGCCCACCGGTCGAACTCGGCCTTGTGGCCACCCGGCGGCGGATTGATCGCGATCTCGCTTTCGTCGCCGTGGAAACGGAAGGCAAACCATTTCTGCGTCTGGCCGCGATATCGTCCCTTGAAGGCGACGCCGACCAGATGCGCCGGCAGGTCGTATTTGATCCAGTGCGGCGCCTCGGCCAGCAGCGACACCGAGCGCATGCCGGTCTCTTCGTAAAGTTCACGCGCCGCCGCGGGCAGCGGCTCCTCGCCATCATCGATGCCGCCCTGCGGCATCTGCCAGAGCTGCGTCGTTCCAGCGAATTCGCTGTCCGGCTCGGCAATGCGACGGCCGACCCAGACCAGGCCGGCCTCATTGAGGACCATCACCCCTATGCAGGGCCGGTAGGGCAGCGTCTCGGGCTCAACGAGCTTGTTCTTTGTCATCTCAGCCTTTTTCCGGATCTATGGCCACCGCCGAAACCGGCACGATCTCGATGCCGCGCTTCTTGGCCTCGGTCACCCAGGAAGACACGGTATCCACCGTCAGGTCGAAAGCCGAGCCGATGCCGACGGCAAATCCTTTCGCCCGTGCCGTCGCTTCCAGCCCATCCAGTTTCTTCAATATGGCGCCGCGGTCCTGCACCGCATCGATCGCCGTATCGCCGCCGACGAACGGCACGCCGTCCTTCAGCGCCAGTTCGGGTGCCAGGCTGCGCGCCGACGAACCGTCGTCGACATAGGCCAGACCACGCTTGCCAAGCTCGGCCATCAACGGCCCCATCGCCGTCGCGTCGGCCGAAAAGCGGGCGCCCATATAGTTCATGACGCCGGTGTAGTTGGTCGTTCGCGACAGCGCCCAGCGTAAATTCTTCAAATTCTCGTCCGGCGTTGCAGCCACGGTCAGCGTGTTACGGCCGGGATTGACGTTCGGATAGTCGAACGGCTCAAGCGGTACCTGCATGATGACCTCATGGCCGCTCTGCCGCGCCACCTGCATCCAGCGGCCGATGCTGTTGCCTTGCGGCGCGAAGGCCAGCGTCACTTCCGCCGGCAGCTTGGCGATGGCTGCCTGCGTGCCGGTCTGCGACACGGCAAGCCCGCCGATGACGAGCGCGACGCGTGCACCGCGAGCCCCGGACCACGGCCGCGCATAGACATCGAACGGGCGCCTGCCGTCGGCGGCGCGGATCGGCAACGGACCGGTTTCGCTGGCCTCGACCAGCGCCTTGTCGGGAATATGCGCGATCCTGAGGTTCTGGCCGATCGTCGAAGGGTCGCGAATGACTATGGCCGCCTCGGGTGGAGCGTCGCCCCCCTCGGTCTGGACATGGATGATCTGCGGACCGCCCGTCTTCGGCCCGCTTATGTTGGTCCCGCTTGCGTTGCTTGGCGCAGCCATTTCGGGTGTCGCCTTGGCGGGCGCGGCGGCGGTATCCGCCGCCGGCGTCTTCGGCGTCGAAACGGCTGCTTCTTGCAGCTTCCGGAACGGCTTGTCTCGCAAGGCGATGGCGCTGGAGACGCCGACCACGGACAGCACGACAAGCGCGGCCGCGACCGTACCGGCGCTGATCCCGCTGCCTGAGCGCGGCAGCCGGATCGCCTGTCCGAGAGGTCGTTCTATGTCCTTGCCGATATCAGCCAAGCCCGCATCCCCGGCGCGCATCCCCGAAGTGAAACCTTCTCCGGAGGCGCAAAATCCAAAATGTCGGCGCGTCCCCTTGCTTCACTGGACGCGCAGCATGCCGGCCGCGGCCCCCGAATCAAACTGCCGGAGCCTCGCGGCCCCGGCAGCATCGCATCGCTTCGCCCAGGCAGCCAGACCTGTTTGGCCCGGCTTGCCTGCCCTTACTGGTTCAACACGGCCTTTTGCGGATTCGGCGGGAACGCCGGATCCGTCTTCTGGCCGCGCAGCAGCTGCTCGGCATAGATGAGCTGCAAATCGTCCTTCGGTTCCGGCGGCACATAGGCTGCCGAACCCGAACCGGTCGTGCTTTCGTCGGCGCCCTTGATATGGCCCTTGAGGTCAGATTCGCCGCGCGTCAGGTCCCTGCCCTGCAGTTCCGCCGGCAGCGGCTGGTCGACCTTGATGTCGGGCGTGATGCCCTTGCCCTGGATCGACTTGCCGGACGGCGTGTAATAGAGCGCCGTCGTCAGCCGCAGCGCCCCGTTCTCGCCAAGCGGGATGATGGTCTGCACCGAACCCTTGCCGAAGGATTGCGTGCCGACCACCGTGGCGCGGCGCAGATCCTGCAGTGCGCCGGCGACGATTTCCGAGGCACTGGCCGAGCCGCCATTGACGAGCACGATCAGCGGCTTGCCGCCGATGTCGTCGCCGGCCCGCGCGTCGAAGCGGGTGACGTCCTTCGGGTCGCGGCCGCGCGTCGAGACGATCTCGCCACGGTCGAGGAAGGCATCCGACACGCTCACCGCCTGGTCGAGCAAACCGCCCGGATTGAGGCGCAGGTCGAGCACGTAGCCCTTGAGCTTGTCGTTCGGCACCTGCTTCTTGATGGTGTCGATGGCATTCTCGAGGTCGTCATAGGTTTTTTCGGTAAAGGAGGTGATCTTCATGTAGCCGATGTCGTTTTCGACCCGGAACTTGACCGCCTTGACCTTGATGATGTCGCGCACGACCGTCAGTTCGATCGGCTTGTCGGCGCCCTGGCGCAGGATGGTGAGCTTGATCGGCGTATTGACCAGCCCGCGCATCTTCTCGACGGCGTCGTTGAGCGTCAGGCCGCGGACCTCCTCGCCGTCGATCTTGGCGATATAGTCGCCGGCGAGCACGCCTGCCTTGGCGGCCGGCGTATCGTCGATCGGCGTGATCACCTTGACCAGGTCGTTCTCCATGGTGACCTCGATGCCGAGGCCGCCGAATTCGCCCTTGGTCTGCACGCGCATGTCCTGCGCTTCTTCGGCATTCATGTAGGAGGAGTGCGGGTCGAGCGACGACAGCATGCCGTTGATGGCATTTTCAACCAGCGACTTGTCGTCGGGCGGCGTCACATAATTCGCCCGCACCCGTTCGAAGATATCGCCGAAGATCGCCAGTTGCTTATAGGTCTCGGAGCCCGCAGCTTTCGCTGTCGAGCCGGGCGCGCCATAGACCAGGCTCATCGCCGATGCACCCATCAGCGCACCGGCAAACAGAAGCGACAGTTTCCGCATCATTCACGTCCTTCCAGAAAAACGGTCCGCCCACCATGGGGCCGGATCGACGGGTTTTCCATCCTTGCGGAACTCGACATAGAGCTCCGGCGTGGCATTTCCATTCTTCGATGCCGAGGTGCTCGCCACCCGGGCCTCTCCCATCGCGCCGACCGGCTCACCTGCGAGCACCGACTGGCCAGACGCGACGCTGATTCTGCTCATCCCCGCCAGGACGACATGATAGCCGTCACCCGCATTCAGGATCAAGAGTTGACCGTAAGAGCGGAAAGGCCCCGCATAAAGCACATTTCCATCCGCCGGCGCTGTGACGATGGCTCCCGATTGTGTCGCAACCATGTCACCGAGCATCATCGCGCCGTTACCGTCGTCGGCCCCGAAGCGCCGCTTGATCCTGCCGGTGACCGGCAGCGCGATCTGCCCTTGAAGCGCGGAAAACGGCGCGGCAGCGGTGAGCCTGTTGCTCTCCGGCACCGGCAGCGAGGCCAATTCCGTCGGCGCCGCAGCCGATACCGGGCCCTTGTCGGCGTCGGCCGTCTTTTGCTCGGCTGCCTTGGCCGCATCCGCCGCCTTGCGGGCTCTGTCGGCCTCGAGCGAGGCGATCAGTTCTTTCAGGCTGCCGGCCTTGGCCGCCAGCGTCGCGGACCGCTGCTTTTCGACGGCCAGCGCGGTTTGCGTATCGGCGGCGAGCTTCTGCTTCGCTTCGAGCAGCATGCCGAGCCGCTTTTTTTCCGCCGCCTGCTCGCCGACAGCTGCCGTCAGCCGCGCCCGCTCGGCCTCGATCGAGGCCGTCACCCGCGACTGCTCCTTGAGGTCGGCCAGCAACATGTCGGTCTGCTGGCGCAGTTCCGGCACCACGGCACCGAGCAGGATGGCGCTGCGCACCGACGACAATGCGTCCTCCGGCTTGACCAGGATCGCCGGCGGCGGATTGAGCCCCATGCGCTGCAGCGCGCCGAGGACTTCGGCCAGAACGTCGCGTCTGGCGGCCAGTGAGGCGCGGATCTTCTGCCCCTGCGCCTTCAGCCCTTCCAGCTTGCCGCCGATGTCCTCGATGTCCTGGCCGAGCTTCTGCTCGGTCATCGCCGACTGGATCAGCGCCGCGGTGATCGAGGCGTGGTCCTTCTTGACCGCCGCTATGTCGGCTGCGAGCTTGGCCAGCCGCTCGGACGACAGCGTGATCTCTTTCGATACTTTTTCGTATTCGGCGCGGCTCTGGTCCGGGTCGGGCGCCAGGTCGAGCGTGTTCTCGGCCCGCGCGACGCCGAGCGAAAGCGCGATCGTCGCCACGGCGATGCCGTAGCGCACGCGCCAGGAGCCCGTTCGTGATTTCCAGTCTTCAGACATTGAAGCCTAACTCTATGCGCGGCTTCGTTAACGAACCATCAACCATGTTCGAGCCCCGGCCGCCATCCGCAAACCCCATGAGCCCAAACTGTCGATGAGCATTGGGGCAAAAATCCGGGCGGCTGGCATCAATTCGCCGACGGAGCCGACTTCATGAACGATGGTAGGGGTGACCGGAAAGGATCGTGGCCGCCCGGTAAAGCTGCTCGCCCAGCATCACGCGGACCAGCTGATGCGGCCAGGTAAGCGCGCCGAGCGACACCGTCAGATCAGCCAGGTCGCGCAGTGACTGGTCATGGCCGTCGGCGCCGCCAATGGCGATCACCAGCGCCTTGCGCCCGCCATCGCGCAGCGAACCTATGCGGCCGGCGAAATCCTCGGAGGAAAGGTTCTTGCCGCGCTCATCCAGCAGCATCAGCGCCGTGCCCGGTTGCAAGTGCGTCTGCAGCTTCTGGCCTTCCTCGCGCCGGCGCTCATCGGCCGTCTGCGCGCGACCTTCCGCAATCTCGACGATCCCAGCGAATTCGAGGCCTACGGCAGGACCGCTCCTGGCAAAACGCTCGAAATAGCGGTCGGCCAACTGCTTCTCGGGGCCGGCTTTCATTCGGCCCACGGCATGAACCGTAATCTTCATCCCTGCCTCGAAGAGCCGCTGATGCATGTCGGACGACGACATGCATCAAGACGAGTACGGCTCAGTGGAGGGTCTCCTCCTCGAGATCAGGCGCCTGCCACATCTTTTCGAGATTGTAGAAGTCGCGGACCTCGGGACGGAAGACATGGACGATGATGTCGCCCGAATCGATCAGGACCCAGTCGGCGCCAGCCAGCCCCTCGACGCGCGCAGTGCCGAGCCCGGCATCCTTGAGCGCCTTAAGGAGATGATCGGCAACAGCCGAGACATGACGGTGCGATCGGCCAGACGCGACGACCATGTAGTCGCCGAGGCTCGATTTCCCCTGAATGTCGATTGAGACGATATTTTCGGCCTTGGAGTCTTCCAGACTGGCAAGGACTGTCTTGATGGCGCGGGACACGGCGTCGTTTACGCTGATCCCGGCCGGCGAAGGCACGATGTCGGCCTTCTTCCGCAGTGCTGTTCTCAGTGTATTTCCTTTCGCAGCAAGAACAACCAAATCACCTCTGAAATCAGGTGACACTGCTTAGATAGGCAGAGTTAGGTTGCAGTTTCAAGACACCGCTCGCAAGCAGGCACCCGGCAGCGGCCGAATATCCGGCTTTTCGGGCCAGAAAATCGGAACCGCCTCGCCCCGCAGCGGTTATCGGCTCATCCACGAACCGGAATCCCGACATGCCGATCGATCCCCAGAACGCCCTCCTCACCGTGCAATCCGGCCTGGCGCAACTCAGCACGCTGATCGTCTCCTACTCGCTTTCGGCGGTCGGCGCCGTCATCCTGCTGGTCATCGGCTACATCGTCGCCGGCCTCGCCGAGCGTTCGATCTATGCCGGCCTCGGCCATATCAGCGGCTTCGACGAAACGCTCCGCCATTTCTTCTCGCAGGTCGTCCGCTACGCCATCCTGGGACTGGTCGTGATCATGGTTCTCGGCCAGTTCGGCGTGCAGACGGCTTCGATCATTGCCGCTATCGGTGCCGCCGGCCTGGCCATCGGCCTGGCGCTGCAAGGCACGCTGCAGAACATTGCCGCCGGCATCATGCTCCTGGCGCTGCGGCCGTTCCGCATCGGCGAATATGTCGAAGTCGGCGCGATATCCGGCACCGTCGAGGAGATCGGGCTGTTTGCCACAACGCTGAGGACGGTCGAAGGCGTCTACGTGCTTGCACCCAACTCGACCCTGTGGAACCAGCCGGTCCGCAACTTCACCCGCAACGGTGTGCGGCGCGGCGACATCACGCTCAGCATCGGCTCCTGGAACGACATCGATTTTGCGCAGAAGACCATGCTTGGCGTTGCCGCCGCCGACCGGCGCGTCAGGCGGCAGCCTGCGCCGATCGCCTTTGTCGCGACCGTCGGCGACAGCACCGTCGCCATCAGCTTGCGCTACTGGACGGCGGCTGCCGATTTCTTCGCCGCCCAGATCGACCTCACCAAAGGGGTCAAGCAGGCGTTCGATGCCGAAGGTCTTTCAATTCCGGCGCCGGCGCCGCAAGCGCCGCAGCCGGAGGCCTCAGCCACGCAGCAATAGAGCGTTGCAGCCAGCTGGCAGGATGCCCCTCAAAGCTCTCCGCGCCCGCGCTGATCTTCAGGCGCGAAGGCGAGATCGACAGGCAACGGCGCCTGCGCCGTCATTGGCGCGAAACTGCCGGTCTCGGTGGCGGGCACCGGCCGCACCATGACGACGCGCCAGAGAACGAACAGGCAGTAGGCGGCGGCAATGACGATTGCCACATAGATGAAGGCCTGCGTGCCGTAGACGGCGGAAAGTCCGGTCACAATGCCGGGTACGACGAAGCCGGAAAGCGACCAGGCAAACAAAAGCGAGCTCGACAGCGCCACCATGTCGTCCTTGCCGGCGCGGTCACCGGCATGGGCGCTGGCCAGCGAGTAGATCGATTCCGAGGCGCCGTCCCAGACCACATAGATGACAAGCAGAGCCGCCAGCGCGCCGCCGTCGAAACCGAGGGCAAACAGGCCCGCCGCGGCGGCAAGCGCCGACGCCGCGATCAGCACAAAGCGCCGGTCGGTGCGGTCGGAAATCCAGCCGAGCGGAATCTGCAGGATCAGCGTGCCGACCGGCATTGCCGAAAGCAGCAAGGCGACGTCGGCCTGGCTGTAGCCCTTGGTCGTGGCATGGATCGGCGCAAAACCCGAGATCGTCATCGACAGGCCGCCGACGGCAAGCATGCCGGCAACGCCGACCGGGGAGATCCGCCAGGCGCGGCCGAGCGCCACGGACGCCGCTTGCGGCGCCGGCGGCTGCGCGAGCCGCGTCAGCCCGACGGGAAGGATCGACAGCGCGGTAAAGGCAATGCCGATCAGCGGCGCATCGGCCGCGCGGATATCGATCAACGCCAGCGTCGAATAACCGACGCCGAGCCCGGCGACATAGGCAACGTAGAAGATGGCCATGACCCGGCCGCGGATGGCGTTGGCGACGACATCGTTCAGCCAGCTCTGCGCGACGATGAACAGGCCGCATATGGCAAAGCCGTAGAGTGCCCGTGCAGCGATCCATGGCAAGGGGTGCGGCCCGGCGCCGACCGCGGCGTTGGACAGCACGATCAGTGCCGACAGCACCATGAACACGCGGGCATGGCCGACACGCCGCACCAGCGGCCCGGTCAGGATGCAACCGGCAAGGCCGCCAGCCGAAAGGCCGGTGACGATCAGCCCCGCCCATGTCGGATCGAAGCCCTCGGCGCCGAGCCGGACTGGGATATAGGCGAACATCAGCCCATTGCCGACGGCGATCAGCGCCATCGACAAAAGGATGCTGGCAATGGCGATCGACGGCGCCAGCTGCCTTAGGCCGCTCTTGTCCTGGTCGCGCTCGAGAATCGTCATGACCGAGGATCGCCCATCAAGCAGGTCAAGGCAGCGGCAAAAGCGACATCACCGGACTTGCCTTCTCCCCTTGTGGGAGAAGGTGGATCGGCGCGCAGCGCCGAGACGGATGAGGGGTGCTGGAAGAAATGCAGCGTAAAAAGACCGACGGATTTTAAGTGCTTAGTTCTTCAAGCTAGCGATCATTCCAGCACCCCTCATCCGACCGAGCTTCGCTCGGCCACCTTGTCCCACAGGGGGGAGAAGGAGACTCCTATCCCTTTGCCACCTTGCGGATCGCGCTCGACGACAGCGACGAACGCGGGCCGTGGATGAAGGTCCAGGCCGGCGCCGTCATGCGGGCGAGCCGCGGTGCGTCGCCCTCGTCGACGCGAGCATAGTCGAAGGTCTTGGCGACCACCGACGACAGGAACGACAGCGTCGCACCTGGCCGGTCGACCACCGCGATCGGGAACGTCATGACGATGCGGCGCCAGCGCTGCCAGCGGTGGAAGTCGCGAAGCGAGTCGGCGCCCATGATCCAGACAAAATCGACGCCCGGGTTACGCGCCTTGACCAGCGCCAGCGTGTCGGCGGTGAAGCGGACGCGGTGGGCCGCCTCGAATGCGGTGACCTTGATCTTCGGGTTCTTGGCGATCTTTTCGGATAGCTGCAGCCGCTCGGCCAGCGGCGCCAGGTCTCCGGCATTCTTGAGCGGATTGCCGGGCGTCACCATCCACCACAGCTGATCGAGCGCAAGGCGTCTGAGTGCGATCTCGGCGACCAGCGCATGGCCGGCATGCGGCGGGTTGAACGAACCGCCGAACAGCCCGACCGCCACGCCTTTCCCGGCATGCGGCATGTGCAGATAGTGGGAGGATACGGATTCCTTACCCTCCCCCTTGTGGGGAGGGTCGATCCGCGAAGCGGAGCGGGGTGGGGGTGTTGCAGAGTTCAGCGTCGCACCCCCACCCGGCTCGCGATGCTCGCCACCCTCCCCACAAGGGGGAGGGTAAGACCGGCGCTCAAGGCCTCACCTGTCCCGACCCGCGTACGCGGTATTTGAACGAGGTCAGTTGCTCGACGCCGACCGGCCCGCGTGCATGCATCTTGCCGGTGGCGATGCCGATCTCGGCGCCCATGCCGAACTCGCCGCCATCGGCAAACTGGGTCGAGGCGTTGTGCAGAAGGATCGCCGAATCGACCTCGTTGAAGAACCGGTCGACCGCTGTGGCGTCCTCGGCGATGATCGCCTCGGTGTGATGCGAGGAAAACGTCTCGATATGCTCGATGGCGCCGCCAATGCCGTCGACCAGCTTCACCGCAATGATGGCATCGAGATACTCGGTCACCCAGTCTGCATCGGTCGCGGGCTGGGCATCGGCATAAAGCCTCAGCGCCTCGGCATCGGCATGGATCTCGCAGCCTGCCGCCCGCAAGGCCTCGAGGATCGGCACCAGGTGCGTGCCGGCGGCGGCACGGTCGACCAGCAGCGTCTCGGCAGCACCGCACACCCCGGTGCGCCGCATCTTGGCATTGACCGCGATCTTGACCGCCATGTCGAGATCAGCCGATCGGTCGATATAGAGATGGCAGATGCCCTCGAGATGCGCGAAGACCGGCACCCGTGCCTCGTTCTGCACACGCTCGACCAGGCTGCGGCCGCCGCGCGGAATGATGACCTCGAGATTGCCGGAAAGTCCTTTCAGCATTTCGCCGACGGCGGCGCGATCGGTGGTCGGCACCAATTGTATGGCATCCTCCGGCAGCCCGGCTGCCTTCAGCCCCTCGACCAGGCAGGCATGGATAGCGGCGGAAGAATTCGCCGAATCCGAGCCGCCGCGCAGGATCACCGGATTGCCCGCCTTGAGGCAGAGCGCGCCGGCATCGGCGGTCACGTTAGGCCGGCTCTCATAGATGACGCCGACGACGCCGAGCGGCGTGCGCACCCGTTCGATATGCAACCCGTTCGGCCGGTCCCATGCGGCAATGACATCGCCGACCGGATCGCGTAACCCGGCGATCTCGCTGATACCGTCTGCCATGGCGCGGATGCGGGCGGGATCGAGCTTCAGCCGATCCATCGACGCTGCCGATAGGCCAGCCTCCCTGCCATTTCTGATGTCGATGGCATTGGCGTCGAGGATGTCCTGCTCATGCCGAAGGATCGCCTGAGCCATGCCGAACAGCGCCGCGTGCTTGCGCTCGGCCGCAGCTATGGCCAGCGGGCGGGCCGCGGCACGCGCGCGGCGGCCGATATCGGCCATCAGCGCCACGGTATCATCCCGGGATTTTTCATGCAGCGTCAGCATGGCTCATCCTCCGCTATGTAACCTGGTCACCGACTACTTGCTCGCCACCGGCATGGCTCACCACAAGATCGTCGCGGTGGATCATCGCCGAACGCGCCTCGTAGCCGAGCACCGTTTCGATCTCGGTCGTCTTCAGGCCAGCGATCCTTACGGCATCGGCGGCATCATAGGCAACCAGCCCGCGCGCGATCTCGCGGCCCTCGGGCGACAGGATCGCCACCGTGTCGCCACGCGCAAAATTGCCGCTGACCAGTTTGACGCCGGCCGGCAGCAGCGACTTGCCCGAGAGCAGCGCGCCGATGGCGCCGGCATCGACGGTCAGCCGGCCGGCCGGTTCGAGCTGCCCGGCGATCCAGGTCTTGTAGCCCTTGACCGGATTGGCGCTCGGCCGGAAGAAGGTGGCGCGCTCGCCGCGCTCGATTGCCAGCAACGGCGACAGCCGCGTGCCTGATGTGATGATCATGGCGGTGCCGGCGGCGGTCGCGATCTTGCCGGCGTCGAGCTTGGTGCGCATGCCGCCGCGCGACAATTCCGAAGCAGCGGCACCCGCCATCGCCTCGATGTCAGGGGTGATGCGGTCGACGACCGGAATGAATCGGGCTTGCGGGTCGCGCGCCGGCGGCGCCGTGTAGAGCCCGTCAATGTCGGAAAGCAGCACCAAAAGATCGGCGCCCATCATGGTGGCGACGCGCGCCGCCAGGCGGTCGTTGTCGCCATAGCGGATTTCGGAGGTGGCCACCGTATCGTTCTCGTTGATGACCGGCACCGCCTTCATTTTGAGCAGTGTCGAGATCGTCGCCCGTGCGTTGAGATAGCGGCGACGCTCTTCGGTGTCGCCGAGCGTCAGCAGGATCTGGCCCGATTTCAAGCCATTCTTGCCGAGCGCATCCGACCAGGCGCCGGCCAATGCGATCTGCCCGACGGCGGCCGCCGCCTGGCTCTCCTCGAGCTTCAGCGCCCGCTTGCCGAGACCGAGGATGGTGCGGCCAAGTGCAATCGCCCCGGAAGACACGACGAGAATTTCGGCGCCGCCACTGGCCAGCATGGCGATGTCGTCGGCAAGCGAGGCCAGCCAGTCGCGCTTCAGGCCCGTCGTGCGGTCGACAAGCAGCGCCGAGCCGATCTTGACGGCAATGCGCCGATAATTTTTCAGCGATTGCGCGGCCATGGCTATGTGTTCCAGCGCGTCTCGACCGGCGCAGCGACCGCCTCGCGTGCATCGGCCACCACAGCGATCAGCGCGCGCAACACCGCCTCGACGCCTTCGCCGGTGACCGCCGAAAGCAGCATCGGCGCGCGGCCGGCGGCACGTTTCAGCGAGGCGGTCTTTTTCTTGCGTGCGTCGGCATCGAGTATGTCGACCTGGGAAAGCGCGACGATTTCGACCTTGTCGGTCAGCCCATTGCCGTAGGCTTCGAGCTCGGCACGCACGGTCTTGTAGGCATTGGCCGGATTTTCTTCCTGCGCCGAGACAAGATGCAGAAGGACACGCGTGCGCTCGACATGGCCAAGGAAGCGGTCGCCGATGCCGACACCTTCATGCGCGCCTTCGATCAGGCCCGGGATATCGGCAATGACGAATTCGCGACCGTCGATGCGGGCCACGCCAAGGCCGGGATGCAGCGTGGTGAAGGGATAGTCGGCGATCTTCGGCTTGGCCGCGGTGACCGCCGCCAGGAAGGTCGACTTGCCGGCGTTGGGCAGCCCGACGAGGCCGGCATCGGCGATCAGCTTCAGCCTGAGCCAGATGTTGAGCTCTTCGCCCGGCAGTCCGGGATTGGCGCGGCGCGGCGCCTGGTTGGTCGAGGTCTTGAAGTGCTGGTTGCCGAAGCCGCCATTGCCGCCCTTGGCCAAAAGAAAGCGCTGGCCGACGACCGTGAGATCGCAGATCAGCGTCTCATTGTCCTCGGCAAAGACCTGCGTTCCGGCCGGCACTTTCAGCGTCACGTCGGCACCCTTGGCGCCAGTCATGTTGCGGCCCATGCCGTGCGTGCCGGTCTTGGCCTTGAAATGCTGCTGATAGCGATAGTCGATCAGCGTATTCAGCCCATCGACCGCCTCGACCCAGACATCGCCGCCGCGGCCACCGTCGCCGCCGTCGGGGCCGCCGAACTCGATGAACTTTTCGCGCCGGAACGACACCGAACCGGCGCCGCCGTCGCCGGAGCGGATGTAGACCTTGGCTTGATCGAGAAATTTCATCGGATTGTATGGTTTCTGTTATTGGCTTTGCGGGATTGCTCTAAAGCAAGGCGGGACGAAGGGCGAGGGCCGTTTTTGCTACTGTAACGTCGCGCGTAGCTCTGGACGCGTAGCATTTGGTTGACCCTTGCCGAAAATCGATCTTCGGCTTTCCAAGCGCGAGATGTCGGAATGAAACTGGTAACTTACAATATCCACTACGGCGTCGGTCTCGACGCCCGCTACGATGTCGGCCGTATCGCCGATGCCGTGCGCGGCGCCGACGTGATCGCGCTGCAGGAGGTCACCCGCGCCAACCCGAAGAATGGCGGCCGCGACATGGTGGCCGACCTCGGCGAGGCGCTGCCCGACTATTTTGCCGTCTACGGCAGCAATTTCGAAGCCGACGCCGGCTCGCGCCTGGAGAACGGCCGCGCCATCACGACCACCTTCCAGCTCGGCAACATGGTGCTGTCGAGGACGCCGATCCATCTGTCGCGCAATCTCCTTTTGCCGCGCAGCCGCAGTGTCGAAGCGATGAACTTCCAGCGCGGCGCGCTGGAGGCGCTGATCGAAACGCCGCTTGGTCCGATCCGCTTCTATTCCACCCATCTCGACCATCGCAGCCCGGTTGAACGGCTGAGCCAGATCCGCTTTCTGCGCCAGCGCCTGTTGAACTACCCGCTCGAGGGCGGCGGGCTCTCCGGCGTCGCCGAGATCGGCTTGCCGGACCTGCCTTGTCCCGAAGCCTTCGTCGTCATGGGCGACTTCAACATGCTGGCCGGATCGCCGGAACATGTCGAACTCGCCGGTCAGGCTGACCATGAATTCGGCATGCCGGTGACCGCCGACCTCGCCATCGATGCTGCCACCCGCCTCGGCGCTGGCGGCGCCGATCTCGTCACCTGGGTCGACCCCAAGCGGCCGGACGATACCAGCCGCTACAAGCGCATCGACTACATCTTCACCAGCGCCTCGCTTGCCAAGTCGCTGAAGCGCCTGTGGGTCGACCGGCAAGCGGCCGGTTCGGATCACTTGCCGGTCTGGCTCGAGATGACGTGAGCCGCACCCATCAAAAATGCACCCAGTTCCGCAGGCTGGTCCAGGTCTTGCGATCGAGGCGGTAGCGTTCGACCGGCACCTGACCGGCAACGATCGAGTTCAGCATGCCCTGGCCGGCATACTGGAAGCCGCATTTGTGGATGACCCGGCGCGAGGCCGGATTGATAACCCGCGTCGAGGCGTGCAGCACCTGGATCGTGGTTCTCTGGAAGGCAAGGTCGACCAGTGCGTGCGCTGCTTCCGTCGCGTAGCCGCGTTTCCAGTGCGGCTCGCCGATCCAGTAGCCGAGCTCCAGCCCACGATCCGTGGTGTTGAGCCCGGCACAGCCGACGAAGGTCTCGGTGCCGGCCAGCGTCAGCGCATAGGCGATTCCGGCCCGGCGCGATGCCGTCATGGCCAGGAAAGCGCGTGCCTCGGCCTCGCCATAGGGATGCGGCATGCGAGCCAGCATTTCCGCGACATGGCGGTTGTCGGCGAGCGCCACCAATTGCTCGATGTCGCTTTCACGCGGGGCACGCATGACCAGCCGCTCGGTCGCGAGCACCGGGCAATCTATCGTGTAACTTTCGTCGTCTGAGTCTTCCGCTTCGGCAACCATATCAAAGTCCTCCAGGCACAAGAAAAAGGGGAGATGGAAACCCATCTCCCCTGATCCATTTCCTGGCTTGGCCAGACACCGGTCCCGAGATGGGTGCCGGTGTTCTCGTGCGGAACCGGCTACTCCGCTGCCTTCGTCATCGGGTTCACCGATACGTAGGTTCGGCCATTGGCTTTTTTGTTGAAGGTGACTGCGCCAGCTTCGAGCGCAAACAGCGTGTGGTCCGTGCCAATGCCGACATTGGTGCCGGGATGCCACGTCGTGCCACGCTGACGAATGATGATGTTGCCCGGAATCACGGCTTCGCCGCCGAACTTCTTCACGCCGAGCCGCTTGGAATGGGAGTCGCGACCATTGCGCGACGATCCGCCAGCTTTCTTGTGTGCCATCTAACTACTCCGATGCGCCGCGAGGCGCCTAAACGATCTTATGAACGCGTTCGCGTTCCGTTTCAAGTCCGATCCGGCGACGATTGCGTCGGTTCGTTCTACTTCTTCGCCAATTCCTTGGCCTGCTCACGCCAGTCCTTGATCTGGTCGGCGCTGAACGGCATGTGCTCGTCGATCTTGGCGACGTCCTTGTCGGACAGCTTGGCGATCTGGGCAAAGGTGGTGATGCCCTGTTCGTTGAGCTGGCCGGCGGCGACCGGGCCGATGCCCTTGATCACGGTCAGGTCGTCCGGCTCGCCCTTCGGCGCCTTGAACAACGGTGCGGCGGCTTCGGCAGCCTTGTCCTCGGTCGTCTCGGCCTTGGCTTCCTTCTTCGGCGCAGCCTCTGCCTTCACTGCTGCCTTCGGCGCGGCTTCAGCCTTCGCCTCGGTCTTGGCTGCAACTTCAGCCTTCGCTTCGGTCTTGGCGGCGGCCTTCTTCGCCGGCTTGGCGCCACCCAGCAGGATCTCGGCGATCCTGACGGTGGTCAAAAGCTGGCGATGGCCGATCTTGCGGCGCGAATTCTGCCGGCGGCGCTTCTTGAAGGCGATGACGGTACGGTTCTTGCCCTGCTCGACGACTTCGGCGGTGACCATCGCACCATCGACGAACGGCGCACCGAATGTGACGTTCTCGCCTTCGCCATGCGCGAGCACGTTACCGATCTCGACGATGTCGCCGACATTGGCTTCGAGTTTTTCGATCTTCAGGAGATCGTTGGCGGCAACGCGATACTGCTTGCCGCCCGTTTTGATGACTGCGAACATTTTTTGCCTTTCGCTGTTCGGTCGGCCTTGATGAACCGCTTCAGGCGGTTCGGCCGTCTTTTTGTCAGTCTGCGGGTTCAAAAAACAAGCGGCGCGGAAGATCCCTCCACGCCGATTGCGCGCTGTCCCTAACCGAAGGTTCGGCTTGAGTCAAGGCAAGCGCCGCGGGCAAGCTGCGAATGGGTTGAGCCCAGACCTTGCAAATATCGAGCAGTGACCACCGGAGCCTCGAAGAAGCACGGACAGAAGCTGCGGCGCCGGGGCAGATTGGCCCTTGTAACCTGCCTGTCCAGCCGTTATCTAGTGCGCCGCGCCGGCAACGGCGGACCATGACCGCGGAGAGGTGGCAGAGTGGTCGAATGCACCGCACTCGAAATGCGGCATGGGTGCAAGCCCATCGGGGGTTCGAATCCCTCCCTCTCCGCCACTTCGGAATTGTCCATTCCGGACCCATAGGTAACAGCATCTCTCATCGCGCCGGTAATGGCTTAAGACGGCACGCTATGCAGCCTTCCGCCGCAATTGGCTCACGCTCAGCCACACCGCCGAAACCAGGAAGTAGAGGGCGCCTACTGCGGCATAGCCGGCCACGTTGGTGATCGATGGCGGCATCGGCATCCGCGCCTGTGCGATGAAAAACGTGCCTGCCAGTGCTGACTGCCCTCCGCTCAGGACCATCGCCCACTGCGCACCAGAGCTCTTCCAACGGCGGACAGCGGTACCGAGTTGAAGCAGGCCGGACAGGATCGCCCATAGGCCGAACACGCCCAGCACCCAGTTCATGCTCATCTTCTGCGCAACAACGACCGCGAACGTTGTCGCCACACTGACCACGACGTTGATGGCCTGGGTGCGATTCTGTCCCAATCCTCCGCTGCGCGATGCGTCGACAAAATTGGCCAGGGCATCCCATGCAGGATAAGCCACGAGCAAAACCGCCGCGACCACCCCGGAATGCTGTCCCACCGTAAAGGCAGCCCCCACCCAGACAGCCGAGAACGTCGTCCGAGCGAAGTAATAGAGCTTAAGCCATTGTTCCTGGCTGGCGCGGGAGAGATCGCCACTGTGAACCGTCATTGGATTGTCCTTTCGACTAGGTAGGGGCTCTCGACGAACGTCGCGGAGTGATCGCTAGTATGGTTAGTTGAGATCTAGGCTGGTATCCGGGGGGAAGCGCGGAGCCGCTCCAGGAGCGGGCCGGTCACGACGGCGAATATCTTCGGATCGCCATAGGCCCGTGCTGAAAGCATCGCGCCGTGAACGGTCGCCATGAACGCTTCAGCCTCGGCACGAGGGGTACTCATCAGTCGAAATTGGCCGTGCCGCGCACCGCGCTCCATCACGGATGTCAGCCAAGCCGACAGCGAGCGGAAATGCGCCCGGACCTCAAGGCTAACTTCCTCGGGCAGCACGGGGAGCTCGCTTGCCAACAGCGCGCAGATACAAAACGGGGCGCTGGCGTTCGCGATGCAGGCTTCCCAATACCCGGCATAGATCCGCAACTGTTCGAGCGGATCGGATTCGTGAAGTTCGACATTTGCAATCCCCGCTTCAGTTTCTTCGCGATACCGCGCAACCAGCGTCCGAACCAGATCGACCTTGCTTGGGAAATGGTGATGGATGCTCGCCTTACGGATCCCGACCACATCAGCAACGTCGGCATAACTGAAACCGTTGTAGCCGCCAGCCACGATCAGCGAACGCGCACAAGCCAGGATGTCGTCAGAGGTGGTAGACAAGTTGCTCATGCTTTTACCTACCTTCTGGTAGGATGGCAGTCAAGCCTCCTTGCAACGCGAGTAGCGTGAAATTGCGTGGCTATGGCGTAGACGTCATTCGATCTTCATTGTTTTCGGCCCTCCAATTCAGAAAACTCCGGGTGCTTGTCGATCGAGGTAGCCATCCCACTTCGAGGACGAGACAACACCCTCCGGCCGACCGGACCACCGCTAGTCGCCGTGCGGCACTAGGCGTTTGCACCGACTGCGCTATCTCCCCATCGTCAGCTTGTTCTATCGCTGGTTGAAGACTGGGAGGTTTCCATGGATCGGCGACTATTTTTGACAGGAATGTTTGGCATTGCCGGGGCCGCGGCCCTTGCAAGCACGGTTCGGCCAATCAATGCGGTGGCCGGCGTTCCAACTGCCAGAAGGGGCATTCTCGATGAACTCGAGGCGCCGGATGTCGAGACCTTCGACGACGACGAAACTCAAGCAGAGTTGCAACCAGTCTATCATCGCCGGTGGCACATGCCGCGCCGGCGCCGCCGGCGCGCCTGGAGAAGGGTCTGTCGCGTTTACTGGCGAAACGGCTATCGGCGCAGGCGGTGCTTCCGCAGGCGCGTTTGGGTCTGGTTTCGATTCTAGCAACTGGCCGGCTTGAACCCTGGCCATCGCGGCCGGGGTTTTCGCCTCAGGCGGCCGTTAGCGCCCTTACGGAGCTTTCCTAAGGGCGCGGAGGAAGCTGACGGTGTTTGCAGGTTTCAGAGCCACCAGCCTACGACTGGACGATACGACGATTTTCGCAAGGGTCGGAGGCACCGGTCCGCCGCTGCTGCTTCTTCACGGTTTTCCAGAAACGCATCTGATGTGGAGGGATATCGCCGCAGCCTTGGCGCCCCGCTTCACGGTCGTCGCCGCCGACCTTCGAGGCTATGGGCAAAGCGGATGCCCGTTTTCCTCTGCCGATCATAGCCCATACGCCAAGCGCGCCATGGCCGGCGACATGGTTCAGGCCATGAAGCAAGTGGGGTTTGAGCGGTTCATGGTTGCCGGGCATGATCGTGGCGGGCGGGTTGCCTATCGCCTGGCGCTGGACCATTCCGACAAAGTGCTCAAAATCGCCGTCCTCGACATCATCCCCACCGCCGCAACATGGGATCGGGCGGATGCCAGACTGGCGCTTGGCTTCTGGCCCTGGAGCCTTCTTGCCCAGCCGGAGCCCCTGCCGGAGCGTCTGATCGGAGCGGCTCCCGATGCTGTCGTCGACGATGCAATAACGCAGTGGGGATCGTCAGCGAAAATGGTCTCCAAAGAGGTCAGGAACGCCTATGTTGATGCGCTTCGCGATCCCGCGCATATTCATGCCATCTGCGAAGAGTATCGCGCCGCTGCGACGATCGATCGTGAACATGACGCGTTGGACCGCGCAAACGGTCGTCGCATCGACTGTCCGCTACTGGCGCTATGGAGTGGCGAAGGCGCCCTGGAGAACTGGTATGCGCAAGAAGGCGGGCCGCTGGCCATCTGGAGGAAATGGGCCGACAGAGTGGCAGGATGCGCTGTCCAAGGCGGGCACTTTTTCCCGGAAGAGCACCCCGACAAGACGGCAGCGACTCTCTCGGAATTCTTTGAAGACAAACAGGTCGGTCAGCACAGAGTATTGTAGAGGTCACATGCTTCAGTTACGCGGAACCTCGGGAGCGCTTCGCCGCCTGAGATCGAGAACCCTCCGGAAATCCGCCCGTCCGGCATCAATGTGCTTGATAAGGGAATGAAGGCGATCTCCACGGCCACGCCTCTGATATGCAGCCTCATGTTTGTCGGAAGTTGCGCATCGCCTTTGCCGGCATCCTTTGATGCTGCGAAATACGACAAGATGAGTTGCGTCGAGCTCAACGTGGCGATGGGCGCTGTCGCCGACGAAATGTCGGCGACAGCCATCGCTCGTGGCAAAGTCGTCCACACCAACATTCCGGGCTGGCTGTTGGGAGGGCAGCGTGTCGCTTCGACCGTGGCTGCCCGCCAGAGTGCGAAGATCGAGCGCTTGCGGCAGCAGGAGGCTGCGATTGCGGCGGCGAGACGAAGCCGGTGCTGATTGCGTCACTGAAGTGGGTCTTCAGCCCGCCACCCCGGATTGATGCGCAGCGATCGCGCCGAGGAATATCTCGCCGAAATCCTTGAGCTTGGCGGCGCCGACGCCGTTGACCGCGGCGAAGGCGTCCAGATCACGCGGGCAGCGTTCGGCCATATCGATCAGTGTACGATCCGAAAAGATCACGAAGGCCGGCACCTGGCGTTCCCGGGCAAGACGCAGCCGTACAGCCTTGAGCGCGGCCAGCAGCGCCGAATCCAGACCTTCCGTGCCCGCTGCGGTATCTTCAGGACGTATCTTGCCTCGCGATGACTGGCGCGCGTCCACGCGATACCGGAACGAAGCCTCGCCCCGAGCCAGCGCACGGCCCTTCTCGGCAATGGCGAGGCCGCCATGGCCGGCTGAGTCCAATGTCAGGAACCCGCCCGCGACGAGTTGGCGGAGCAGCGACAGCAAGAAACTCTTTTTATGCGCCACACCGGTGCCGAAGCTGGCAAGCCTGTGGTGGTTCCTGTCCAGGACCTTCTCGGTTTCATGGCCGAGCAGGACATCGACGACATGGGCGACGCCGAAGCGCTCGCCGGTCTGTGCGATCGCCGCCAGGATGATCCGCGCCTCCGCCTCGCCATCCGCATGCGGCGCCTGGTCGAGGCAGTTGTCGCAATTGCCGCAAGGCGAAGCACTTTCGCCGAAATAGCCAAGCAGGATCTGGCGCCGGCACTGCGTCGTCTCGCAATAACCGATCAGCGTTTCGAGCCGGCCATGCGCGCGCCTTTTGTGCTCAGCCGGCGCGTCCTCGTCTTCGATGAAAAGCCGGCGCATGCGGATATCGCCGAGACCGAACAGCATATGTGCCTCGGCCGCCCGCCCGTCGCGGCCCGCGCGCCCGATTTCCTGATAATAGGCCTCCAAGCTGCCCGGCAGGTCGGTGTGGAAGACATAGGCGACGTCCGGCTTGTCGATCCCCATGCCGAAGGCGATGGTCGCCACCATCACCACGCCGGACAAGGTCATGAAAGCGTTTTGATTCGCTTCACGCGCGTCCTTGCTCATGCCGGCGTGATAGGCGAGCGCGCGTACGCCGTTCCGCTCGAGGAACGCCGCCATCTCTTCGGTCTTTTTGCGTGACAGGCAATAGACGATCCCGCTGCGGCCCGCATGGCGCTGCACGAAGTTTAGTAATTGGCGCTTGCTGTCCTGCTTGGGCTCAATGCCTAGCTTGATGTTCGGCCGGTCGAAGCCGAGCACCACGGTATCGACGCGCCCGTCGAACAGTTGCGCGGCAATGTCGGTGCGCGTCGTTTCGTCCGCCGTCGCCGTCAACGCAATGATCGGCACTTTCGGGAAGATATCACGTAGTCTCGACAATTCTTCGTATTCGCGCCGGAACGCTGGTCCCCATTGGGAGATGCAATGTGCCTCGTCGATGGCGATCAGCCGGACATCGAGCTTGGTCAACGCCTCGAGCATTCGCACGGTCATGAGCCGCTCCGGTGCAAGATAGAGCAGGCGCGTCTGGCCTGCCGCGACACGGCGCCATGCAGCGACATTGGCATCGCGGTCGAGCGAGGAATTGATCGTATCGGCCGCCACGCCGGCAAGGCGCAATGCGGCGACTTGATCCTGCATCAGGGCCACCAGCGGCGAAACGACAATGGTGAGCCCGCCCAGGACCAGCGCCGGGACCTGGTAGCAGAGCGATTTGCCGGCGCCGGTCGGCATGACAGCCAGCACATGATGCCCGGCCAGCAGCGCCTCCATCACGGCCGCCTGGCCGAGACGAAAATCATCGAAGCCGAATACATCTTTCAGGACGCGCCGCTTGGAATCCTCTGCCGGGATGCTCGCTGCAACCTGCATTACAGAACTTTCGGGGATACGACCTGCCGAAATTCGCCGGCGAATCGCCAGGTGATTGCCTGGACAGCAGATTCGAACATTTATCGACCCCTCTGGTCCTGTCCGCGGCACCGCCTGAGGCGAACTTCTCTCTCATTGGCCGATATCAGACCGTCGTTCCAGCCCCTATTCGCTTTGGCTGTGAATATCGCAACGCCTCGGAGCGGTTAATCCTATCTTCACCATCATTCGGCAGGTTCAGGTTCTGCGGTGATGTTTTGAGTACCGCGGCGCCACAAGCGCCCAGGCAACACGCCCGCGTCTCTCCGGAGGCGCGGGTTTTTTCGTTCCGAGAGCCGGCTGCCTGAACTTCGGGCCCGCAGCTCAGTCGAGGAAATCGGCGCGGTGCGGCGTGAAGCTGTCGACCAGTCGTCCCGCCTCCAACGCCCTGACACCATGGACCAGATTGGACGGAACGATGAAACTGCTTCCCGTCTCCAGGATTTCGGTCCTGCCGTCGATGGTGACTTCGAAGCGGCCTTCGGCGACGTAGCTTGCCTGGACATGCGGGTGCGAGTGCAGCGCGCCGACGCCGCCCTTGTCGAAACCGAACTCGACCATCATCAGTTCGTCGGTGTGCAGGAGCACGCGCCGGCGGTTGCCGTCGGGCGTCGGCGTCCACGCACCCTCGCCGGCATGCGAGAAGATTTTGGTTCCGGTCATCGTCAGACTCTCATCGTCGCTGTTCATCGTGCCAGCCAGCCGCCGTCCACCGGCACCACCGCGCCGTGCATGTAGTTGGACGCCGGCGCCAGCAGGAAGACGGCTGCGTCGCCGATGTCTTCCGGCGCGCCCCAGCGGCCGGCCGGAATGCGCGCCAGGATCGAAGCGCTGCGGTCGGGATCGGTGCGCAGCGCCTCGGTGTTGTTGGTCTCGATATAGCCCGGCGCAATGCCGTTGACGTTGATGCCCTTTGCCGCCCATTCACATGCCAGCAGGCGGGTGATGCCGAGCACGCCGTGTTTGGAGGCGGTGTAGGAGGCGACGCGAATGCCGCCCTGAAAGCTCAGCACCGAAGCGATGTTGACGATCTTGCCACGCCGTCCAGATTCGGCAAGCACGCGCCTGGCAAAACTCTGGCTGAGAAAGAACACCGTCTTCAGATTGACGCCCATGACGTCATCCCAGTCGGCTTCGGTGAGGTCAACCGCATCGGCACGCCGGATGATGCCCGCATTGTTGACCAGGCCATCGAGTGGTCCGGTGCCGTCCCAGACGCGGTCAAGCATCGCCTGGGCAGCTGCATCATCACCAAGATCGCAGCGGACCGCCTCGAAGCGGCCGCCGACAGCCGCAATCTTCTCCGCCGTCTCGTCCATCGCCGACCGGCCGACGCCGACGACCGCGCCGCCTGCGCGCGCGATCGACACGGCGATGCCTTGGCCGATGCCGGTATTGGCGCCGGTGACGAGGATGCGCTTGCCGGCAAGGCTGAAGGCCGAGAGATCGCTCACTTGAGCTCCTCCATCGCCACCAGGTCGACATCGGTATAGTCGACATTATCGCCGGCCATCGCCCAGATGAAGGCGTAGTTGGAGGTGCCGGCGCCCGAATGGATCGACCATCCCGGCGACAGCACCGCCTCCTCGTTGCGCATGACGAGATGGCGCGTTTCGTCCGGCTCGCCCATGAAATGAAACACCCGCGCCGCCTCCGGCAGATCGAAATAAAGATAGGCTTCCATGCGCCGGTCATGCACATGGCATGGCATGGTGTTCCAGACCGAACCGGAGGCAAGCTGCGTCATGCCGACCACAAGCTGACAGGTCTTTACCCCATCGGCATGGATGAACTGGAAGATCGAGCGCTCGTTGGAGGTTGCCTGGCTGCCGAGATCGAGCCGCTTGGCATCGCCGATGCGGATCAGCCGGTTGGGATGGCTCTGATGCGCCGGCGCGCTGAGCAGGTAGAACTTAGCCGGCTCAGCCAGATTGGTCGCAGCGAACGACACCTCATCGGTGCCCATGCCGAGATAGAGCATGTCGCGTGCCTGCAGCTCGTAGGATTGGCCGCCGGCTTTGACGACGCCTGCACCGGCGATGTTGACGATGATCATCTCACGGCGGTCGAGAAAATTCTTGGTCCCGGTCGGCTTGATCGCCTGCAGCGGCAGCGGTGTACCAGCGGGCATGGCGCCGCCGACGATCATGCGGTCGTAATGGGTGTAGGTCAGGCCGATGCGGCCGGGCTGGAACAAGTCCTCGATCAGGAAATTGTGCCGCAGCTCGTCCGTTCCCATGGCTGCGGCAGAAACAGGATCGATGGCGAAGCGAGAGGTGAAATCCGTATGCTTGTCAGTGTGATTCATTGCTGTCCCATGGCGCTGCCTCAATTGCTTATTCAGTTGCCGCGGCCTTGACCGAGTCGGCATAAAAAACCTGGCGCGCGTGCAGGCGCTCGCGATAGCGCTGCTGGCTGGCACCGAGATGCGCGCGCATCGCCTCCCGCGCCGCTTCGGCATCGCCTGCCGAGATGGCGTTGAGGATCATCAGGTGTTCGCGCTGCAGGCCGCGCTGGTAGGCGTCGGACTGTGCGAACTCGGTCGACCAGGGCGAGGTCACATCGCAAGGAATGGCGCGCCGGCCGAGCACGTCGAGCATCTCGACATAGAACGGATTGTTGGTGGCGCTGGCGATTGCGCGGTGGAAGGCAAGGTCGGCCGGTCCAGTCGGCTCGCTGTTGAGGAGCAGCCGTTCGAACTCGAAGAAGGCTTCCTGGATTGCCGCTTCCTGCGCGGCGTTGCGCCGGATGGCGGCGAGCCCGGCGGATTCGATCTCGATCGCCAACCTGACTTCGAGCACGTTGAGGGCGATCGAATCCTTGCTGCCCATCTCCGCTGCCAGAGCACCGAACGCTGTCGAGATATGCTCGGTGACGAAGACGCCGGCGCCTTGGCGCGGTTCGACCAGGCCGTCCGCGGCAAGCTTGGCCAGCGCCTCGCGTATCACGGTGCGGCTGACCCCGAAGGTTTCAGTCAGCTGACCCTCGGTCGGCAGCTTTTGCCCGGGCTGGATCTCGCCCGCCTGCAACTGCTTGCGGATCGCAGCGACAACGGTTTCCGAAAGCTTCGGTCTTCGTTCGACGCGGAGCCCGACTGCGGTATCCGAAGCCATGTCGCACCCCTATTTGAAGACACTCGGCAGCCATAGCGAAATGGCCGGAATGTAGGTGACGAGCGCCAGCACCACGAGGCCTGCCGCATAGAACGGCCAGATCGAGCGCATCGATTCCCAGACGGATATCTTGCCCACTGCACACGCCACGAACTGCACCGCGCCCACCGGCGGCGTGTTCAGTCCGATGCCGAAATTGAGGATCATGATGACGCCGAAATGCACCGGATCGACGCCGTAGGCCTGCGCCACGGGCAGGAAGATCGGCGTGCAAATGATGATCGTCGGCCCCATGTCCATGAACGTGCCGAGGAACAGCATCAAGAGGTTGAGCAGGAGAAGCACAACCAGCGGATCGTCCGAGATCGCGTTCATGGAGGCTATCAACGCTGCCGGCACTTTCAGGAAGGCCATCAGCCACGAGAACGCCGCCGCCATGCCGATGATGAGCAGCACCATGGCCGTGGTGCGCACGGCGCCATGGGTAGCATGAACGAACCCTTCCCAGGTCATCTGCCGGTAAACGAAGACGGTCACGAGCAGCGCATAGATGACGGCGATACAGGAACTCTCGGTGGCGGTGAAGACGCCCGATCGCACGCCGCCGAAGATGATCGCGATCAACAGCAGGCCGGGCACGGCGACGGCGAAAAGATGCGCGACCGCGGTGAAGCCCGGAAACGCCTCGGTCGGATAGCCGCGGGAGCGCGCCACGATATAGGCGGTGACCATCAGCGACAGGGCCAGCAGCAGGCCCGGGATGATGCCGGCCGTGAACAGATCGGCGATGGAGATCTTTCCGCCTGCCGAGATCGAGTAGATGATCATGTTGTGCGACGGCGGCAGCAGCAGCGCGATCAGTGCCGCCATCGACGTGACGTTGACGGCGTAGTCCGCTCCATATCCACGCGCCTTCATCTGCGGGATCATCAGGCCGCCTACCGCCGCTGCCTCCGCCACCGCTGAGCCGGAAATGCCGCCGAACAGTGTAGCGGTTGCAATGTTGACCTGCCCGAGGCCGCCGCGCAAATGGCCGACGAGCGAGCCGGCGAAGGCAACGATCTTGCTGGCGATGCCGCCGCGCACCATCAAGTCGCCGGCGTAGATGAAAAACGGAATGGCCAGCAGTGAAAAGACGCTCATGCCGGAATTCAGGCGCTGGAACACGATCAGCGGCGGCAGGCCCATATAGAGGACGGTGGCGAGGCTTGCGACGCCGAGGCAGAAAGCGATCGGCGTGCCGATAAGCATCAGCAGGGTGAAGACGCCGAAGAGAATCCACAGTTCCATGGCGTCAGACCTTCACGTTGGCGGTGTCGAGTTCGGCCGCGACTTCGGCCGGCGGCAGTTCATCGAGGGCATCGTCGATCGGCGCGCCGGAGAGGCGAAGCACAATGCGCTCCAGCGTGAAGAGCACGATGAGCGCGCCTCCCGCCACAAGCGGGACGTAGTCCCAGCCCCCCGATATGCCGAGCGACGGCAAGACAGAGCCCCAGGTCAATGCGACCAGCTGACTGCCGTACCAGATCATGCCGATGCCGAAGGCGAGCGCGACGAGGTCCGAAATCATCCGCAGCCAGCGCTTGCCGCCTTTCGGCAGCACGTAGAGCAGGACGTCAAAGCCGAGGTGATAGTTCTCGCGCACGCCGACGGCAGCGCCGAGGAAAATGAACCAGCTCATCAGCATCACCGAGCCCGGCTCGGTCCAGCTCGGCGAACGGTTCAGAACATAACGGCCGAATACCTGCCAGGCGACGAAGGCGGTCATCAGCACCAGCCCGATGCCGGCGATCGACAGCGCCGCCGTGCTGACGCGCGACATCACTTGCGCGACGCCGGACAGAAGCGGTGTTGGTCTTGGGCTGGAAGTCACCGGTTTTCTCCCCAGGAGGATGGCGGCACGGAATGTCCGCGCCGCCGCTTGATCACTGCACGGCCTTGATGGCTTCGACCATGGCCTTCAGCTTGTCGTCCTTGACGTGCTTCTCGTAGACCGGCCCCATCGCGTCGATGAAGGGCTGCTTGTCCGGCGTCGTGATCTGCGAACCGGCCGCCTCGACCTTGGCGCGCGATTCCTTGACCTTGGCGGTCCACAGCTCGCGCTGCTTGGCGACGCTCTCCTTGGCGGCCGCCTTGAAGATCGCCTGGTCTTCCGGCGTCAGCTTGTCCCAGCTCGACTTCGCCATGACGAAGGCTTCCGGCACCATCGTGTGCTCGTCGAGCGAATAGTATTTGGCGACTTCCGCGTGCTTGGCGGTGTCGTAGCTCGGAAAATTGTTCTCCGCGCCGTCGATCACCCCGGTCTCGATCGCCGAATACACTTCGCCATACGGCATCGGCGTCGCGTTGGCGCCAAGTGCCGCCACCATGTCGACGAAGATGTCGGACTGGATGACGCGGAACTTCATCCCGGCCATGTCGGCTACGGTGTTGATCGGCTTCTTCGAATTGTAGAAGGAGCGCGAGCCGCCGTCGTAAAAGGCGAGCAACACCAGCCCGACCTGGTCGAACGCCGCCGCGATCTGGTCGCCGATCGCCCCGTCCATGACCTTGTGCATATGCTCTTCCGAACGGAAGATGTAGGGCAGCGAGGGCACGGTGGTCTCCGGGATGAGCCCGTTGAACGGCGCCATCGAGACGCGGTTGAGATCGATCACGCCGGTGCGCACCTGCTCGATCGTGTCCTTTTCCTCGCCAAGTTGCGCGGAAGGATAGATCTCGACCACATAGCGGCCGGCCGTGCGCTCTTTCACCAGCTCGCCGAAATATTTGACCGCCTCGACCGTCGGATAGCCGTCCGGGTGGGTGTCGGACGAGCGCAGAACCGTCTGAGCGCTTGCCGTTCCGGCCAGCAGTGCGGCGGCAACTAGCGTAGCCCCCGCCAGTCTCGAAAAATGCAGCATTGGTTTCCTCCCGTTTGAACGATGGCGGCAAGCGCCGTTAGAGCCGGTACGCCTTTTTCGCGAGCGTATAGGCAAGTTCCTGCGCCAGCTCGTGCGCCTCGTCCTCGCCGAGCCGATGCTCGGCGACGAGACGCGCCAGAAAAGCGCAATCGACCCGGCGCGCCACATCATGGCGGGCCGGTATGGATGGAAAGGCGCGGGTATCGTCGTTGAAACCGACGGTGTTGTAGAAACCGGCGGTTTCGGTGGTCATCTCACGGAACCTGCGCATGCCTTCGGGGCTGTCGTGGAACCACCAGGCCGGCCCGAGCTTCAATGCCGGGTAGACGCCGGCGAGCGGCGCCAGCTCGCGCGCATAGCTGGTCTCGTCGAGGGTGAAGAGGATGATGGTGAGGTCGCGCTCCAGCCCGACGCAGTCGAGCAGCGGCTTCAGCGCCGTCACATAGTCGGTTCGCGTCGGAATATCGAAGCCTTTGTCCCTGCCGAACTTCCGAAAGATAGCCGGCGAATGATTGCGCCAGGAGCCGGGATGGATCTGCAGGACCAGCCCGTCGTCGCGGCTCATCTTGGCCATCTCGGTCAGCATCTGGGCGCGGAACAGCTTTCGCTCGCGCTCGTCGTCCGAGCCCCGGCGGATGCGGTTGAACAGCTTCTGCGCGGCGGCATCCGAGAGATTGGCGGTTTCGGCCGTCGAATGGCCGTGATCGGAGGAAGTCGCGCCAAAGCTCTTGAAGAAGGCGCGCCGCTGGCGATGCGCATCGAGATAGCCGGCCCAATTGCCGGTGTCGCAGCCGGTGATCTCGCCAAGCCGGTCGAGATTGGCCGAGAACCCTTCGAAGTCGGGATCGACGATCGCATCCGGCCGATAGGCGGTGACGACGCGGCCGTCCCAGCCGCTGTCGCGGATCATCTGGTGCCATCTGAGATCGTCGAGCGCGCCTTCGGTCGTTGCGATGACTTCAATATTGAAGCGCTCGAACAGCGCTCGCGGGCGAAAATTCTCCCACTGCAGCAAGGTCGAGATCATATCGTAATGGCGGTCGGCGGTTGCGGCCGTCAGCGGCTCGTCGATGCCGAACAGATGGGCAAGCACATGGTCGAACCACAGCCGGGTCGGCGTGCCGCGGAACAGGTAATAATGCTCGGCGAAGCACCGCCAGATCGTTCTGCCGTCGGTTTCAACCGGCGAGCCGTCAAGCGTCGGCACACCAAGCTCCTCAAGCCGAACGCCCTGGCTGAACAGCATGCGGAAAATGTAGTGGTCCGGCACGATCAGCAACTGCGCCGGATCGGGAAACGCCTCGTTGAGCGCATACCAGCGCGGATCGGTGTGGCCGTGCGGGCTGACGATCGGAAGGTCTTTGACCGCGGCATAGAGATCGCGGGCCAACGAACGCGGGCGCGCCTCGGCGGCAAACAGCAAGTCCGGATCCGTCAATGCGGCCACGTGAATCCTCCCAATCCGAACATCGGTAGGGTTGGAAAGAAATAATGTCAACATACAAAAACTGGGTTGTTGTATGATGACTTTTCGTCGGCCATTGCCCATTGTGCGTGACGGCATCGGGTGTTACGCCGCCTGCCAGCAGTGACCCAACAATCTCGATCAGACACGTGGCGCAATGACCAATAGACGCCTTTCCAACAGCACGCTGAAGGCACTGCCGGCTTCGGTCGCGGTCCCGCGCTACGCCCGCGGCGCTATTGCACCGGGCATCGTCCATCTCGGCGTCGGTGCCTTCCATCGCGCCCACCAGGCGGCCTATGTCGACGACTGCCTGGCGGCGGGCGAGGCGGACTGGGGCATTGTCGGCGTGTCCTTGCGCAGTCCTGACACGCGCGACGCACTGGCGCCGCAGGATGGCCTCTACACGCTGGCGATCAGGAGCAGCATCGGCGAAGAGCTGCGCGTCGTCGGCTCGATCCTGTCGCTGCTGGTGGCACCGGAAGATCCGGCTGCGGTGCTCGCCGCCCTGACCGATCAGCGCACCCGCATCGTCACGCTGACGATCACCGAAAAGGCCTATTTGAGGGCAGCCGGCGGCGGCCTCGACAATACCCACCCCGACATCGTCCATGATCTGGCCAACCCGCAAATGCCACGGACGGCGCATGGTTTCCTGACCGAGGCGCTGTCGCGCCGCCGTGCCGCAGGCATCCAGCCTTTCACCGTGCTCTGCTGCGACAACCTTCCGGTCAATGGCGCCACGCTGCACCGCCTGCTGGTCGAATTCGCCGCACTGCGCGATGCCAGGCTCGCCACTTCAGGCGATGCCAGGCTCGCCGCCCACATCGCCGACGGCGTCGCGTTTCCGTCGAGCATGGTCGACCGCATCGTGCCGGCGACTACCGACGCCGACCGGGCGCGTATCGCCGTCGAGCTCGGCGTCGAGGATGCCTGGCCGGTGATGACCGAGCCGTTCTGCCAATGGGTGGTCGAAGACGATTTCCCGGCTGGCAGGCCGGCCTGGGAAAAGTTCGGCGTCACCATGGTCGGCGACGTCGGGCCCTTCGAGGACATGAAGCTGCGGCTGCTCAACGGTTCGCATTCGGCAATCGCCTATCTCGGCCTGCTCAGCGGCTACGACACGGTCGACCGCGCCTTTGCCGATCCGGCGATCCGGCAATTCGTCGACGGACTATGGGCCGAGGCCATCCCGACGCTGCCGCAGGACGCCGGGCTCGATACGGCCGGCTACACGGCCCAGCTCGCCGAACGCTATTCGAACACCGCGCTCGCCCATCGCACGGCGCAGATCGCCAATGACGGCAGCCAGAAGCTGCCGCAGCGCATCGTCGCCTCTGCCCTCGATCGGCTGGGCGCCGGTGACCTGCCCGCGCATCTCATGCTGGTGGTGGCGGCTTGGATCACCGCTTGCGAGGCGCGCGGCAAAACCTTGCCGGAAGCCCATTTTACCGACCCGATCGACGCTCGGCTTACGGCGCTCGGCAGCCGGCCGGCTGATGAAACGGTGACAGCGATATTCGATCTCGCCGGCTTCGCCAAGGACCATTCCCACCGCATGACACTGATCGATCTGACGGCAGCCCATCTCGAGCGCCTGCGGCGGGGCGGACCTGCCGCTGCCTTCGCGGCGCTTGGCATAGGGAGTGAGAAGCCATGAGACAGACCTGGCGCTGGTTCGGGCCGGACGATCCGGTGACGCTTGCCCATGTCCGTCAAGCCGGCGCCGTCGGCATCGTCAGCGCGCTGCATCACCTCAATGACGGCCGCGCCTGGCCGGCGGACGAGATCGCCAGGCGCAAGGCCGACATCGAGGCAGCAGGCCTGACCTGGGATGTGGTCGAGAGCATCGTCGTCCATGAGGACATCAAGACCCGCAGCGGCAACTGGCGCACCCTGATCGACAATTACAAGGCGTCGGTCCGCTCCGTCGCCGCCGCCGGGATCAATACCGTCTGCTATAATTTCATGGCGATCACCGACTGGACGCGCACCGACCTCGATTATCCCATGCCGCATGGCGGCACCGCGCTGCGCTTCGATGTCGTCGAGCTCTGCGCCTATGACGTCTTCATCCTTGAGCGAGAAGGGGCGGAGGCCGATCACCCACCGGTCCGTATCGAGGCCGCGCGTGCGCGGCTGCAAGGGATGAGCGACAGCGACAAGGCAAGGCTGGAGCGCAACCTGATCGGCTGGGTGCCGGCGCGCGAATTCATCTTCGATCGCGCAAGCTTCCGCCGCGCCCTCGACCTCTACAAGGACGTCTCCACCGAAGGCCTGCGCGAAACCCTGTTTGCCTTCCTGCGCGAGATCGTGCCGGTGGCCGAAGAGGCCGGCGTCAGGATGGCGATCCACCCCGACGATCCGCCCTTTTCGCTGTTCGGCCTGCCGCGCATCGTTTCCAACGCCAATGATGCCCGCGCGCTGCTCGACGCGGTCGCTTCGCCGGCTAACGGGCTGACGCTGTGCACCGGCTCCTACGGCGCGGGCGCGCAGAACGATCTGCCCGCAATGGCCAAGGCCTTCGCCGAAAACATCCATTTCGCCCATCTGCGCAACGTCACCAAGGAGCCAGACGGCTCCTTCCACGAAGCCGAGCACCTCGACGGCGACACCGACATGGTGGCGGTCGTGTCGGCGCTGATTGGCGAAGAGCGGCGGCGCAAGGCGGCAGGCAGGGCGGACTGGCAGGTGCCGATGCGTCCGGACCATGGCCACGCGATCGTCGACGACATCGGCAAGAAGGTGAACCCCGGCTATTCCTGCATCGGCCGCCTGAAGGGCCTCGCCGAACTGCGCGGCGTCATGCGCGCAGTAGAGGCACTGACAGTTTGAGCTACTTGCTCGCCTGGCCGTTCAGCGTCTGTCGAGACGAATAATCGGTACCTTTGGAATTCCAGAACAGCCGCACGGCCTTGCCGACCAGATTTTCATAGGGAACAAACCCGACACTGAACCGGCTGTCGGAGGCATTGTCGCGATTGTCACCAAGCACGAAGTAGTGGCCTTCGGGCACCTCAAACACACGCGTATTGTCGCCGATCGAGTTGTCGGTAAGGTTGAGGACGGAATGGGTGGTGACGCCCCCCGGCAGAGTTTCGCGTTGAAGTTTGGCTTTCGAGAACTCGTCGGACGAAAAAGTGCCGATATCGTCGAGTCCCACTGCGACATCGTTGATGTGAAGCACCCCGCCGATGATCTGGATCTTCTCGCCGGGAAGGCCGACGATCCGCTGGATGTAGTCCACGCTCGGATCGGGCGGGAACTTGAAGACAACCAGATCTCCCCTTTTGGGTTCCGCGCCGAATATACGTCCATCAACGGGAAGCAAGTTGAACGGCACGCTGTAGCGGCTGTAGCCGTATGCCATTTTGGAGACGAAGAGATAGTCGCCTCCCTGCAACGTCGGCACCATGCTGCTGGAGGGAATCGAAAAAGGCTGGAGCAGGAACGCGCGTATTGCGAATGCAGCCGGATACGAAGTCAGAAAGACGAGCACCAGCACCGAAAGCCCACGCGCGTACCATCTGTCCGGCTTGAACCGGTGCGCGAAGGGAACAACGATCGCTGCCCACAGGGCCATCAAACCGATCCCTGAAAAATTGGCCCACCAAGCAAGATCGACGCCAGGCAATACCGGAAAGCCAATGTAAACAAGCGCGAAAACGACGGCGCTGATCACCACCAGGCTAGCGACCGCCAGTTTGCCGCTGCCGATCCAGAGGAACCCGCCAAACGGGCCGCCAAAGGCCGACACCAGGGCCGTCGACCATCTGGATCGCGAGATAGTTTCTTGTTGCACTGCTTGTTTTGTCATCGGCCACCCCCCACGCCAAGGCAGCCAGACTGTCCACCAAACAAAAAAGCGGGGCAAGCCCGCTTTTTCAGTTAGTCATTTGAGCGAACCTCAAGCCGGCAGGATGGCGCCTTCGAGCGTGGTGAGCTGGTTGAGGAACTGCTCGGCCTTGCTGCGGGTCTGGTCGTCCTTGGCGTCGGCGGCGTCTTCCCTCGCCTCCTGGATGCGGCGGGCAAGGTCGGCGCGGTCGATGTCGCCGACGGCCACAGCCGATTCGGCGAGCAGCGTGCAGCCGGCCGGAACGATGTCGGCAAAGCCGCCGAACACCACATAGCGCTCTTCCTTGCCTTGCGCGGTCTTCAGCGTAACGACGCCCGGCTTGATTGTGGTCATGACCGGTGCGTGATGCGCCATGACAGTCATCTCGCCTTCGGCGCCCGGGATGACGACGGATTCGACCTGCTCGGAAACCAAGAGGCGCTCCGGCGAGACCAGTTCGAATTTGAAAGCTTCAGGCATGATCAATCTAGCGACTGGTGAATGGTGAATGGTGAACGGTCAGAAAGAATGACCTTCACTCAGCCCCGATTTCCTATCCGCTACTCCCCATTCACAATTCACTATTGACCATTCACCATCAGGCCGCTTCAGCGGCCAGGCGCTGTGCCTTCTCGACCGCTTCCTCGATGCCGCCGACCATGTAGAAGGCGGCTTCTGGCAGATGGTCGTAGTCGCCGTTGCAAAGGCCCTTGAAGCCCTTGATGGTGTCGGCGAGGTCGACCAGCTTGCCCGGTGCGCCGGTGAACACTTCGGCGACGAAGAAGGGCTGCGACAGGAAGCGCTCGATCTTGCGGGCGCGGGCCACGGTCTGCTTATCCTCTTCCGACAGCTCGTCCATGCCCAGGATGGCGATGATGTCCTGCAGCGACTTGTAGCGCTGAAGGATCGACTGCACCTGGCGGGCGACCTGGTAATGCTCTTCGCCGACAACCATCGGGTCGAGCATGCGCGAGGTCGAATCGAGCGGATCGACCGCCGGATAGATGCCCTTTTCCGAAATCGCACGGTTGAGCACGGTCGTCGCGTCGAGGTGGGCGAACGAGGTCGCCGGTGCAGGGTCGGTCAGGTCGTCGGCCGGCACATAGATCGCCTGCACCGAGGTGATCGAACCCTTGGTCGTCGTGGTGATACGCTCCTGCAGCGCCCCCATGTCGGTAGCCAGCGTCGGCTGGTAGCCCACGGCCGAAGGAATGCGGCCGAGCAGCGCCGACACTTCCGAGCCCGCCTGCGTGAAACGGAAGATGTTGTCTACGAAGAACAGCACGTCCTGGCCCTGATCGCGGAAATATTCGGCAACCGTCAGCCCGGTCAGGCCGACGCGGGCGCGGGCGCCCGGCGGCTCGTTCATCTGGCCATAGACGAGCGCGGCCTTGGAGCCTTCGCCGCCGCCCTTCTTGTTGACGCCGGACTCGATGAACTCGTGATAGAGGTCGTTGCCTTCGCGGGTGCGCTCGCCGACGCCGGCGAACACCGAGAAGCCGCCATGCGCCTTGGCGACGTTGTTGATCAGTTCCTGGATCAGCACCGTCTTGCCGACGCCGGCGCCGCCGAACAGGCCGATCTTGCCGCCGCGGGCATAGGGGGCCAGCAGGTCGAGCACCTTGATGCCGGTGACCAGGATCTGCGCTTCCGTCGACTGCTCGACATAGGTCGGCGCCGGCTGATGGATCGAGCGCATCTCGATGCCGTCGACCGGGCCTGCCTCGTCGACCGGCTCGCCGATGACGTTGATGATGCGGCCGAGCATGCCCGGGCCGACCGGCACGGTGATCGGAGCGCCGGTATCATAGACGTCCTGGCCACGGACCAAACCTTCGGTCGAGTCCATGGCGATGCAGCGCACGGTGTTTTCGCCCAGATGCTGGGCCACCTCTAGCACCAGGCGATTGCCGACGTTGATCGTCTCAAGCGCGTTCAGGATCGCCGGTAGATGTTCGCCGAACTGGACGTCGACAACGGCGCCGATGACCTGGCGAACCTTGCCTGCCAGGCCGGTTTTCTTGATGGTGGCGGCCGGCGCATTCACAGCGGCGACCTTGGTTGCTGCCGCTTTCTTGGCCGGAGCGGCCTTTGCTGCTGCCGGAGCCTTCGCTGGTGCCGCGGTCTTCGGGGCTGCCGTCTTCGGGGTCGCTGCTTTCGCCATCGTCCTTACCCTTTTCGTCTCTTTGTTTCTCACACGCTTGAGGTCGATGACCTCCTTGTGAGCGTGCCTAGAGCGCCTCGGCGCCCGAAATGATTTCGATCAATTCCTTGGTGATCTGCGCCTGCCGCTGGCGGTTGTAGGTGATCGACAATTTGTTGATCATGTCGCCGGCGTTGCGCGTCGCATTGTCCATGGCGCTCATCTTGGCGCCCATCTCGCCGGCAGCATTCTCGAGCAGCGCGCGAAAAACCTGCACGGAAATGTTGCGCGGGATGAGATCGGAGAGGATCTCGCCCGGCTCCGGCTCGTATTCGTAGACGGCGCTGCCGCCATCCCTCACTTCCGCGCCAGCCGCAGGCGCGCCCGCCGGGATAATTTGCTGCGCCGTCGGGATCTGGCTGATCACCGACTTGAACTGCGAATAGAACAGCGTGCAGATATCGAAGCCGCCTTCGTTGAACAGGTGGATCACCTTCTTGGCGATGGCATCGGCATTGACGAAGCCCAGCGTCTTGACCTCGCGCAGGTCGACACGCTCGATGATCAGCGCGCCGTAGTCGCGGCGCAATATGTCAAACCCCTTCTTGCCGACGCAGATGATCTTGACCTGCTTGCCGTCGGCCAGAAGCTTGCGGATGTGGTCGCGGGCAAAACGGGCGATCTGCGAATTGAAGCCGCCGCACAGGCCGCGTTCGGCCGTGCAGACAACAAGCAGATGCACGTCGTCCTTGCCGGTGCCGGTCATCAGCGCCGGGGCATCGCCGCCGCCGCCGATCGCCTGGGTGATATTGGCCAGCACCGCGCCCATGCGCTCCGAATAGGGACGCGCCGCTTCCGCCGCTTCCTGCGCGCGACGCAGCTTCGCCGCGGCGACCATCTGCATCGCCTTGGTGATCTTCTGCGTCGCCTTGACCGAGGCGATACGGTTACGAAGGTCTTTTAACGAAGGCATGCTTCAAACCTGATCCCGTCCGTCCTGCTCAAGCAAAGGTCTTGGCGAAGGCGTCGATTTCTGCCTTCAGCCTGGCGCGCAGATCGTCGGACAGCGCCTTCTCCTTGCGGATGCCGTCGAGCACGTCCTTGCCGGCCGAGCGCATATGCGACAACAGGCCATGCTCGAACTTGCCGACCTGGTTGATCGTCAGCTTGTCGAGATAGCCGTTGACGCCGGCGAAGATCACCGCGACCTGCTCCTCGACCTTGAGCGGCGAGAATTGCGGCTGCTTCAACAGCTCGGTCAGGCGCGAGCCGCGGTTGAGCAGGCGTTGCGTGGCGGCATCGAGGTCGGAGCCGAACTGCGCGAAAGCAGCCATTTCGCGGTACTGCGCGAGCTCGCCCTTGATCGATCCGGCAACCTGCTTCATCGCCTTGATCTGCGCCGAGGAGCCGACGCGCGACACCGAAAGGCCGACATTGACCGCCGGGCGCACGCCCTGGAAGAACAGATTGGTTTCCAGGAAGATCTGGCCGTCGGTGATCGAGATGACGTTGGTCGGGATATAGGCCGACACGTCGTTGGCCTGCGTTTCGATGATCGGCAGCGCAGTCAGAGACCCACCGCCATTTTCGTCATTAAGCTTGGCGGCGCGCTCGAGCAGGCGCGAGTGCAGGTAGAAGACGTCGCCGGGATAGGCCTCGCGGCCCGGCGGACGGCGCAGCAGCAGCGACATCTGGCGATAGGCGACGGCCTGCTTCGACAGGTCGTCGTAGCTGATCAGCGCGTGCATGCCGTTGTCGCGGAAATATTCGCCCATGGTGCAGGCGGTGAACGGCGCCAGGAACTGCATCGGCGCCGGATCGGAGGCGGTCGCGGCGATGATGATCGAATAGTCGAGCGCGCCGCGCTCTTCCAGGACCTTGACGAACTGCGCCACCGTCGAGCGCTTCTGGCCGACGGCGACATAGACGCAGTACAGCTTTTCCTTCTCAGGGCCGTTGTCGTGCACCGATTTCTGGTTGAGCATGGTGTCGAGGATGATCGCGGTCTTGCCGGTCTGGCGGTCGCCGATGACCAGCTCGCGCTGGCCGCGGCCGACCGGGATCAGCGCGTCGATGGCCTTGAGGCCAGTCGACATCGGCTCGTTCACCGATTTGCGCGGGATGATGCCGGGCGCCTTGACGTCGACGCGCTTGCGTTCGGTGGCCTGGATCGGGCCTTTGCCGTCGATCGGGTTGCCGAGCGCGTCGACGACGCGGCCGAGCAGGCCCATGCCGACGGGCGCATCGACGATGGCGCCGGTGCGCTTGACGGTGTCGCCTTCCTTGATGTCGCGGTCGGCGCCGAAGATGACGACGCCGACATTGTCGGCTTCGAGGTTGAGCGCCATGCCGCGGATGCCGCCGGGGAACTCGACCATCTCGCCGGCCTGGACATTGTCGAGGCCGTAGACGCGGGCGATACCGTCACCGACGGACAGCACCTGGCCGACTTCGGAGACCTCGGCCTCCTTGCCGAAATTCTTGATCTGGTCTTTCAGAATTGCGGAAATTTCCGCGGCGCGGATGTCCATCAGCCGACCTCTTTCAGTGCAAGCTTGAGCGAATTGAGTTTGGTTTTGAGCGACGTATCGATCTGGCGCGAGCCGATCTTGACCACCAGTCCGCCGAGCAGCGACGGATCGACGGTGACCGTGATCGCCACGTCCTTGCCGGCGACGCTTTTCAGCGCTGCTTTCAGCTCGGTTTCCTGGGCAGGCGTCAGCGCATGCGCCGAGGTGACCTCGGCAGCGGTCTCGCCGCGGTGTTCGGCGGCGATCTGGCGGAACGCCTTGATCATGCCGGGCACGGCGAACAGCCGGCGATTCTGGGCAACGACGCGCAGGAAATTGCCGGTGAGGCCGGTAATCCCTGCTCTGTCGGCGATCGCGGCGATCGCCTTGGCCTGGTCCTCGCTGGAGAAGACAGGGCTCCTGATCAGCCGCGAAAGGTCAGCGCTGCCTTCGAGCATCGTTTCGAACCTGTTGAGGTCGGCCTCGACGCCGGCGACCGAATTGGCCTGCAGCGCGAGTTCGAACAGCGAACCCGCATAGCGTTCTGCGACACCTGAGATTGGCGATGACGATTGGGCCACGGACCGTCTTTTCTCTTGTCTGACAGGCCGCAGATTGTTGGCGCGAGCAAAAACGCTGGCTAAATCTTTGACCTTACTGCATTTTTCCAAGCACGGAGGCGCGGCTTCCGCTATCCCCGGTCGAAAGTCGATTGCCGTCTAGCACAGGCATTTTCAGACCGCAATGCGTCGTCCGGCATGGTTTTCAGGCACTATTGTCGCATCCGCCGGGCGAGTTCAGCAACCAACCCCGGATTGATCCCTGATTCAGGGCAAAAAGCCGAAGGCGAAGGCAAGCGGCAGCGCCGCCAGCACCAGCTCGACGACGATGGAAGCCCAGTTGAACGGCGTGTTGGCGCCGTCCGACATCATCGATAGCAGCCGGCCGAAGGCGGTGAACAGCCAGGAGAAGCCGAGCGCCATATAGAGCAGCGGCTGCGCCAAGAGGATGCAGCACAGGCTGACACCGAGATAGAAGCCCGACATCCTGCCGCGACCTTCGGCGATCGCCGCCGCCTTCTCGGGCTTGACCTGCAGCCTGAGAATCCGGAAGGCCAGCCCTGGCGCCAGGAACAGCAGCAGCCCGAAAAGCAAGGTCACGACGGCGCTTGACCATGCCAGCCACTCGCCCTGGCTCATCGGCCATGGAAACGCAAATTCCATCCTTGTCCCCTCGTAAATGGATATTCAAAATTTTCGGGCATTCTAGCGAAGCAAGAGACATGCGCCAGATGGGCCGTCGCAATTTACGGCGCGTCAGCCCAACGCGAGCCCGACCGTTGTCTCGACCGGGCTAACAGGACGTTACACAACGCGCTGTTTTTTGTGCACAATTCCCATATTGTGACTACATGAGACCACAAGGGTTCCGGGCATGAAGACGATGCAACTACGAGAGGCAAAGGCCAGCCTTTCCGCACTTGTGAAGGCTGCCGAGAACGGTGAGCCCACGGTTATCACCAAGCACGGCAAGCCCGCAGTCATGGTGGTGCCAATCGGTGAGGGACGGAAACTTTATCCGCAGAACAGCCAAAAAGACTTCGTGGATTTCCTGCTTCAGTATCCAGGCGGCATTGAGCTTGAGCGAAACGAATCGCCGTCGCGGGAAGTGGAGTTTTGACCGGCTATCTGCTTGAGACGTCTTTTCTCTCGGCATTTGCACCCGGTCGGCCTTTGTTTCCGTCACACGTGCAGAACTGGGTTGCCGACCAAGGAGAACGCGGCTCTTGGCAGCTCTCGTCGATCGTCATCTTGGAGGTGGAACGAGGAATCGCGAAACTGAAGCGGGCGGGCGGGCATATGAAGGCAGAGCGCATCAATGAGTGGTTCGAAAGGTTGCTTCTAGAGTTCAACCAGCGAATCCTTCCCATCGATTTAGCAATCGCGCGAGAAGCCGGAAAACTGGAAGACGCCACGATCGCCAGAGGCGCCAATCCGGGTCTGGCGGACGTTCTGATCGCAGCTACTGCCCGTTTGCACGGCCTGTCAGTTTTGACGGCCAACACCCGGCATTTTGCGATTCTCGACGTGCCTTACCTGAACCCATTCACCGAACGCGCCTCGAAAGGGTAATTCGACAGCTTACAAAAAGCTCTGCGGGTCGATGTCGACCTGGACTCGCACCGAGCCCCTTATCTTCGGTCCCTCGGCCAGCATGGTGCGAATGAACCCTTGCATGTCGGCGCGCCGCTCGCCCTGGATCAGCAGGCGAAAGCGATGGCGGCCGCCGATCAATGACAGCGGCGCCTCGGCCGGGCCGAGCACGAATAGGTCGGCGGCTTGCGGCGCGGCGCGACGCAGGCCACGGGCGTGCCCTTCGGCTTCGGCCCGTGTCGCCGCGCTGACGATGACGCCGGCGAGCCTGCCGAAGGGCGGCAGCCCCGCCCGCTCACGCTCGGCGATCTCGCGCTCGTAGAAGGCCTCGGCATCGCCTGAGACGATCGCGCGCATCACCGGGTGGTCGGGTTGGAAGGTCTGCAGCAGGCCGAGGCTTTTCTTGCCGGTGCGACCGGCGCGGCCGGTCACCTGGCTGAGCAGTTGGAAGGTGCGCTCGGCGGCGCGCGGGTCGCCATTGGCAAGGCCGAGATCGGCATCGACCACACCGACCAGCGTCATGTTGGGGAAATTATGGCCCTTGGCGACGAGTTGCGTGCCGATGACGATGTCGGCCTCGCCATTGGCGATGGCTTCAAGCTCGAGCCGCAGCCGCCGCACGCCGCCCATCAGGTCGGACGACAGTACGATGGTGCGGGCATCGGGGAAATGCGCGACGACCTCCTCGGCGATGCGCTCGACGCCCGGCCCGCAGGCGACCAGATGATCGAGCGTGCCGCATTCCGGACAGGCTTCGGGCCGGCGTTCATTGTGCCCGCAGTGGTGGCAGACGAGCTGGCCGCGAAAGCGGTGCTCGACCAGCCAGGCCGAGCAGACCGGACAGCCGAAGCGATGGCCGCAGACCCGGCAGAGCGTCAGCGGCGCATAACCGCGCCGGTTGAGGAACAGCAGCGACTGTTCCTTTCTTTCCAGCGTCTGCCGTATATGGCCGAGCAGTACAGGCGACAGGAAGCCGCCGCGTGCAGGCGGCGCGCGGCGCATGTCGATCGTCTTGAGATCGGGAAGTGCCGCCTCGGCAAAGCGCGCCGAAAGCACCGCCCTGCTGTAGCGGCCCTGGCTGGCATTGACCCGGCTTTCGACCGACGGTGTCGCCGAGGCGAGCACGACCGGAAAGCCGCCGATATGGCTGCGCACCACGGCCATGTCGCGCGCGTTGTAAAAGACGCGATCCTCCTGCTTGTAGGCGGGATCGTGCTCTTCGTCGACTACGATCAATCCAAGCTCCCTGAACGGCAGGAACAGCGCCGAGCGCGCGCCGGCGACGACCCGCACGCCGCCTTCCGCTACCTGCCGCCAGACCTTTTCGCGCATCCTTGGCGGCAGATCCGAGTGCCATTCCGCCGGCTTGGCACCGAACCGCTCCTGGAAGCGTTCGAGAAAAGCGTGGGTCAGCGCAATTTCCGGCAGCAGGATCAGCACCTGCTTGCCGCGATCGAGCGCGGCCGCAACCGCCTCGAAATAGACCTCCGTCTTGCCGGATCCGGTTACACCATCGAGCAGGGTGACGCCGAATGTGCCGGTCGCGACGTTGGTGCGCAGCATCTCGGCTGCTTCGCTCTGGTCCGGCATCAGTGAAGGCACGGCGTAGCCGGGATCGGGTGCTGCGACCACCGGCCGCGGCGGGATCATCACCGTCTGGAATACGCCCTGCGCCCGCAGCCCGTCCACCACCGTCGACGACACGCCTGCCGCATGCGCCAGGCCGGATCGTGTCCAGGCAAGTCCGCCTTCGGCTGTCTCCAGCACGCGCATCCTCGCCTCCGTCATCCGGTCGGGCTTGGCGAAGGTGCGCTGCAGCCCTTCGATCCACGGCTCCGGATCGAACGCCTCCGGCGCCCTGAGCAGCATGCGCGCCACCATGCCGGGCGGCGACAGCGTGTACTGCGCCACCCAATCGACAAAACGCCGCATCGCGCGGTCGATCGGCGGGCAGTCGAAAACCTGCTCGATCGGCCGCAATTTCTTCGCGTCGACCTTTTCGACGGCGCCGTCCCAGACGATGCCGGCGACCTGGCGGGGCCCAAGCGGAACGCGCACGATCGAGCCCGGCACGACGCGCATGCCAGCCGGTACGGCATAGGTGTAGGGGCGCTCGGCGGGCATCGGCACCAGCACCGGTGCGGCCGCGACAAAGGGCGAATCTTCGATCATGAGGCGTGACCTTGCCCCGACTTTGGTCTAGATCAAAGTCCGACCCCAAATGTGCATGACGTGCACATGAAAAATCTTCAGGAGACCGCCATGAAATTTTTTGTCGACACCGCCGATGTCAAGGAAATCCGCGAGCTGAACGATTTGGGGCTGCTCGACGGCGTAACCACCAATCCGTCGCTGATCCTGAAATCCGGCGGCAAGATCGCCGACGTCACAAGAGAGATCTGCGAGATCGTCAAGGGCCCAGTCTCGGCCGAAGTCGTCGCCACCGAATACAAGGACATGATGGCGGAGGCCAAGATCCTGGCCAGGATCGCCGACAATGTCTGCATCAAGGTGCCGCTGACGCTCGACGGCCTGAGAGCCTGCAAGGACATCCGGTCGGACGGCCGCATGGTCAACGTCACGCTGTGCTTCTCGGCCACCCAGGCGCTGCTCGCCGCCAAGGCCGGCGCCTCCTTCATCTCGCCCTTCGTCGGCCGCATCGACGACAGCGGCTGGGACGGCATGGAGCTGATTGCCGATATCCGCACCATCTACGACAATTATGACTTCCAGACTGAAATCCTGACCGCTTCGGTGCGTACCGTGAACCATGTCAAGCAGGCGGCGCTGATCGGTGCCGATGTCATCACCGCGCCGCCGGCGACGCTCAAGGCGCTGGTCAAGCACCCGCTGACCGACAAGGGCCTGGAACTGTTCCTCGCCGACTGGGCAAAGACCGGGCAGAAGATCGGCTGAAGCGACTGTCCTACGAACAAAAAAGGCCGAGCAATCGGCCTTTTTTTGCAGATTGCGCACTCTGGAAAGACCTAGCTTGCCGCCGGCCTGCCGTGCTTGATCAGATCCTGGGCAATCGACAGCCGCAGCACATCTGCCAGCTCGCGCGCCGCACGGTTCTCGGCGTCGATCTGGGCCCGGTATGACGCGAATTCCTGGCGCGGCCTGTCGTATGACGACGGAATCGAGCGCTTGCCCCTCGCTATGACCGTGCCCGTCTTGGCATCGCTGAGCACATAGTTGGCAGTCAGCGTCACAGTGCCGGCGGTCGGCTCGTCCTCGTCGGTCGTGACCTGCTCGATTGCCGCCGATTCGACGAGTTCGGAGACGCCGAGATCAAGCGAATAGACCGGCGAAGCCGGCTCGCCGGCGCCCTGGCCGAGCGCGAAGATCAAATTGTTGCGGACCTGCTGGGCGTAGCGGGTCTTGACCGGCTTGACCGAGATCGATGCCAGCTCGGCAGCGGCGCCGACCTGCGAGCCGGCGATCAGCGGCGCGCTCGAATAGAGCGGCCGCACCGTGCAGGCGGAAACCAGCGCCACCGAGGCGAGCAGCCCGTAAAGCACGACACGGCGCAGCGTCAGCTCCGCTTTTTTCGGATCAGGCAACGACATTGACGATCCTCTGCGGCACGATGATCACCTTGCGCGGCGCCTTACCTTCGAGCGCTTTCTGCACGAACTCGAGAGCCAGAACCGCTTTTTCGACCGCACCTTGGTCCGCGTCGCGGGCAATTGTCAAATCACCGCGCTTCTTGCCGTTGACCTGGACCGGCAGCACGATCTCGGCGTCGACGACAAGCGAGGCATCGTAGTCCGGCCAGGGCCGTTCGGCGACAAGGTCGGTGCCGCCGAGCGTCTGCCAGCACTCCTCGGCCAGATGCGGCATGACCGGCGCGATCAGGTGCACCAGGATCTCGACGGCCTCACGGCAGGCCGCTTGCAGGGCCGGACCGGCCTTGCCCTCTGCCGCCTCGTTGAGCGGTACGGTCAAGGCATTGGCGAGCTCATAGATGCGGGCGATGGCGCGGTTGAAGGCGAGCTTTTCGATATCCTCGCCGACCAACTTCAGGATCTTGTGCGCGGCCTTGGACACTGTCCCGGCCTCGCCGTCCTTCGCCGCCTCTGGCCGGACTCCGGCGAGCGATTCGGCAGCCGTCGACACCAGGCGCCAGATGCGCTGGATGAAGCGATGCGCGCCGGCCGCACCCTCGTCGGTCCATTCGACATCGCGCTCGGGCGGCGAGTCCGACAGCATGAACCAGCGCGCCGTATCGGCGCCGTAGCCGTCGGTGATCTCTTCCGGACTCACCGTATTCTTCTTCGACTTCGACATTTTTTCGAGCGGACCGATCACCGCCTCTTCGCCGGTGGCGATTTCGAAGGCGCGGCGCTTGCCGTCGGCGTCTTCCAGCCTGACCTCGCTTGGCGCAAGCCAGCGGCCGTTCGAGGCGCCGCCAACCCGATAGGTCTCGTGTACCACCATGCCTTGCGTGAACAGGCCCCTGAACGGCTCGGCGAGATCGACATGGCCGGTCTCGCGCATGGCGCGGGTGAAAAAGCGCGAATAGAGCAAATGCAGGATCGCATGCTCAATACCGCCAATATACTGGTCGACCGGCAGCCATTCAGTCGCGGCCTCGGGATCGGTCGGATCGTTTGCCCACGGCGCGGTGAAGCGCGCGAAATACCACGAAGAATCGACAAATGTGTCCATCGTGTCGGTTTCGCGCCGCGCATCCTTGCCGCAACGCGGGCATTTGACGTGCCGCCATGTCGGATGGCGATCGAGCGGATTGCCCGGCCGGTCGAACTCGATGTCGTCCGGCAGCTTGACCGGCAGGTCGGCTTTCGGCACCGGCACCACGCCGCAATCCTCGCAATGGATCATCGGGATCGGGCAGCCCCAATAGCGCTGGCGCGAAATGCCCCAGTCGCGCAGGCGGAAATTCACCTTGCGCTCGGCCATCGGCCGGTTGCCGATGGTCCTTTGTTCCAGCAGCTTCGCCACCTCGTCGAATGCCTGATCCGGCTTCATGCCGTCGAGGAAGCGCGAATTGATCATCGCGCCATCATCGACGTAAGCCTCGTCGATGACCTGGAAGCTTCCTTGATTCTCGCCTTCCGGCATCACCACCGGAATGACCGGAAGGCCGTATCTGTTGGCGAAGTCGAGGTCGCGCTGGTCATGTGCCGGGCAGCCGAAGATGGCGCCGGTGCCATAGTCCATCAGCACGAAATTGGCGACGTAGACGGGTAGCGTCCACCTCTCGTCGAACGGATGGACGACGCGAGTGCCGGTATCGAAACCCTTCTTCTCGGCCGTCTCCAAGGCCGCCGCCGAAGTGCCCATATGGCGGACTTCGTCGATGAACTTTGCCACCGCCGGATTGTCCTCGGCGGCCTTTTTGGCCAGCGGATGGTCGGCCGCAATCGCCATGAAGGACGCGCCGAAGATGGTGTCGGGCCTGGTCGTATAGACTTCGAGCTCATGCTCGCCGGCGATTGGCTTGACCAGCGGCCAGCGGATCAGCAGCCCTTCTGAACGGCCGATCCAGTTCGCCTGCATCAGCTTCACTTTTTCCGGCCAGTCGTCGAGCTGATCGAGCGAATCCAGCAGATCCTGCGCATAATCGGTGATCTTGAAGAACCACTGCGTCAGCTCGCGCTGTTCCACCAGCGCGCCTGAGCGCCAGCCGCGTCCGTCGATGACCTGCTCGTTGGCAAGCACCGTCATGTCCTCCGGATCCCAGTTGACCTTGGAGGATTTGCGCGTCACCAGCCCCTTCTCGACGAAATCGAGGAACAGCATCTGCTGGCGGTGATAGTAGTCGACATCGCAGGTGGCGAACTCGCGCGCCCAATCGAGCGACAGGCCCATGACCTTGAGCTGCTCGCGCATGGCGGCGATGTTCTGATAGGTCCAGTCCTTGGGATGGACCTTGTTCTGCATCGCCGCGTTTTCGGCTGGCATGCCAAAGGCGTCCCAGCCCATCGGGTGCAGCACATTGAAACCCTTGGCCCGCTTGTAGCGCGCCACCACATCGCCCATCGTATAGTTGCGGGTATGGCCGATATGGATGCGCCCGGACGGATAGGGGAACATCTCCAGCACGTAGTATTTCGGGCGCGGGTCGTCATTGTCGGCTTCGAACAGCTTCTTGGCGTCCCAGGCCTTCTGCCATTTGGGCTCTGACGCGCGCGGATTGTATCGTTCGGTTGCCATCGGGTGTTTTTCACTTAAAAGCATGCGCGAGCCGCCGGACAATGCCCGGGCGGCTCAGGAAATGTCGTCGCGGTGTTCACCATGGATTGCCGGACCCGTCAACTGCGGCGATCCGGCGAAAAGCCAAACACAGGCAGGATATAGGCATGGCGAGCGCCGCCGAACAGCTTTTCACGGTCAAGGCAAGGATCGCTGCCGCCGAGCGCGAGGCAGGCCGTGAGGCCGGAGCGGTGACGCTGGTCGCGGTCTCGAAAACCTTCGACGCCGCCGATATCCGCCCCGTCATCGAGGCCGGCCAGCGCGTCTTCGGCGAAAACCGCGTCCAGGAAGCACAAGCCAAATGGCCGGCACTGCGGACGGCGTTTCCCGACGTCGAGCTGCATCTGATCGGTCCGCTGCAATCGAACAAGGCCAAGGAAGCGGTGGCATTGTTCGACGTCATCGAAACCATCGACCGTGAAAAGATCGCCGCAGAGCTGGCCAAGGAAATCGCCAGGCAGGGCAGGACGCCAAGGCTCTATGTCCAGGTCAACACCGGCTCCGAGCCGCAAAAGGCCGGCATCGAGCCACGCGAGGCTGTCGCCTTCGTCGCCCGCTGCCGCTCGGTTCACGCCCTCGCCATCGAAGGGCTGATGTGCATTCCGCCGGCCGACGAGAACCCCGGTCCGCATTTCGCGCTGCTGGAAAAGCTTGGGCTCGAGGCCGGCGTCGACAAGCTCTCCATGGGCATGTCCGGCGACTACGAAACCGCGATCGCCTTCGGCGCGACCAGTGTCAGGGTTGGATCGGCGATTTTCGGCGCCAGATGAGGCGCAGCCGACCTTAGGCCACAGGCTGACATTGACTAAGCCAGCGTATAGAAACGGAACGTTTCGTTCCTATATGGGTCGAGTTATTCTCAACCCGTCTGGAGCCACCATGCGTTACAATCAACTTGGAAATACGGGGATGTTCGTCTCCGAACTTTGCCTCGGCACGATGACGTTCGGCGCGGCCGGCGACAATGCCCAATGGGGCCTGATCGCCAGCCTCGACCAGAAGGGCGTCGACGAGATCGTTGCCCGCTCCCTCGCCGCCGGCGTCAATTTCTTCGACACGGCGGATGTCTATTCCTTCGGCGCCTCGGAACGGCTTCTCGGCCAGTCGCTCAGGAACCTTGGCGTCAACCGTCAGGACGTGATCATCGCCACCAAGGTTCATGGCGCCATGGGCGGCGGCCCGAACCAGCGCGGTTCCTCGCGCGGCCACATCATGGATTCGGTCGAGAGCAGCCTCGAGCGGCTACAGCTCGATCACATCGATCTCTACCAGCTGCACGGCACCGACACGGTGACGCAGATCGACGAAACGCTGCGGGCGCTCGACGACCTGGTTGCCGCCGGCAAGGTCCGCTATGTCGGCGTCTCGAACTGGCAGGCCTGGCGCATCGCCAAGGCGCTGGGTATTGCGGAGCGCAAAGGCTTTGCCCGCTTCGAGACCGTGCAGTCGTATTATTCGATCGCCGGCCGCGATCTCGAGCGCGAAATCGTGCCGCTGCTCAACGAGGAGAAACTCGGGCTGATGGTCTGGTCGCCGATGGCTGGCGGCCTGCTCTCCGGCAAATACGGACCGGGCGCCCCCGGCAATGGCGAGGGCCGTCGCGCCAGCTTCAATTTCCCGCCGGTCAATGAGGACCGTGCCTGGGCAGCGGTCGCTGTCATGCGCGAGATCGCCGTCAAGCACGGCGTCAGCGTCGCCACGGTGGCGCTCGGCTATGTCCTGGCCAAGCCATTCGTGATGAGCGTCATCATCGGCGCCAGCCGCATGGAGCAGCTGGAACAGAACCTTGCAGCCACCGAGTTGCAGCTCGATGCCGATGATCTTGTTCGCCTCGACGAAGTCAGTGCCCTGCCCGCCGAATACCCGGGCTGGATGCTGGAGCGTCAGGCGGCCGGCCGGCGGCCGGCGCCCTTTGTGCCGAAAAAGTAGTTCAATTTACCTTCGATTTGATGCTTCGGGAGCCGGCAGGCTCCCTATCTTTTTTTGGGCTCAAGTCAGCCGGACAGTCTCGACCAAAAAGTCCAAAAACGCCCGCACCCGCGCCGGCAGATACTTGCCTTGGCCGACATAGACGGCGTGGGTGAGTTCCTCGTCGCCGGGATTGAACTCTTCCAGCAGCGGCAGCAGCCGGCCGGCGGCAATGTCGGCCTCCACATGCCAGCGTGCCAGCCGGGCGATGCCCGCCCCCGAGAGCGCCATCAGCCGCATCGCCTCGCCGTCGCTGACCAGCGTATTTCCGATGATCGACAGGGTGATCGGTTTGCCGGCCGCGTCGATAAAAGGCCAGCCCTCGAGGTGACGAACGAAACGGAATCCCATCCGGTTGTGACGATCGAGGTCGGCGGGCGTCTTGGGCGTGCCACGCGCTTCGAGATACGATGGCGCCGCAACGACGACCACCCGGCTCTGCCCGAGCTTGCGCGCCACCAGCCGTGATTCGCCGAGCGGCCCGGCGCGGATGGCGACGTCAGCGCGCTCCTCCATCAGGTCGATGACATCGTCGGTCAACACCAGATCGACCGAGATTTCGGGGTAGCGCTCTAGGAAACGCGGCAAAAGCGGGATCAGCCGATGCTGCCCGAAAGGCACGTAGCTGTTGATCCGCAGCCGGCCACGCGGCGCGGCACCCGCCGCTGCCTCGCGCTCGGCCGCCGCCATGTCGGCAAGGACGCGCACGCCGCTGTCGAAGAACGCCGCCCCCTCCGGCGTCAGTTGCAGCTTGCGCGTCGAACGGCTGACCAGCCGCGCACCAAGCCGCGCCTCCAGCCGCGCGATCAGCTTGCTCACCGCCGACGGCGTCATCCGCAACGCGCGGGCAGCGGCTGAAAAGCTGCCCGCCTCGACGACGCGGACGAACACTTCGATCTCGCCGGAGCGATTGATGTCGGGCCTGGCCATTGGTGAATCTATTTCACAGACGATGTGCCCGATGCAAGGCTGGTTCACAGCACATCGCGGCACGATCTTCCGGATCGGGGCGTGGGAGGACACGGCGCCCGTCGTCAAAACTGGTCGTCATCGAAGTGGGAACCGCCATGCCCCTTGCTCTTTACGCTCTTGCCGCCGGTGCCTTTGGCATCGGCGTCACCGAATTCGTCATCATGGGCCTGCTGCTCGACGTCAGCACCGATCTCGGCGTCTCGATCTCAGCTTCCGGCCAGCTGATTTCTGGCTATGCGCTGGGCGTCGTCATCGGCGCGCCGCTGCTGACGATCGCGACCGGCCGTTGGCCGCGCAAGACCGTGCTTCTGGCGCTGATGGCGATCTTCACGCTGGGCAACCTCGCTTGTGCGCTTGCCCCAGACTACTGGACGCTGATGGGTGCGCGCGTACTGACCGCCTTCGCCCACGGTACCTTCTTCGGCGTCGGCTCGGTCGTGGCGACCGGACTGGTGGCGCCCAACAAGAAAGCCTCGGCGATCGCCCTGATGTTCACCGGCCTGACCATCGCCAACATCCTCGGCGTGCCCTTCGGCACATGGCTCGGCCAAGCCTTCGGCTGGCGCGCGACCTTCTGGGCGGTGACCCTGGTCGGCATCGCCGCCTTTACCATCATTCTGCTGCTGGTGCCGCGCAGCCGAACAGAGCCTGAGAAGAGCAATTTGCGCGCCGATCTCGCCTTGCTCGGCCGCGCGCCGGTCCTGCTTGGCTTTGCCACCACCGTGCTTGGCTATGCCGGCGTCTTCGCCGTCTTCACCTACATCGCCCCGTTGCTGACCGAGATCACCGGTTTTGACGAGACAGCGGTGTCGCCGATCCTGCTGGTCTTCGGCGGCGGCCTCATCGCCGGCAACCTCGCCGGCGGCAAGTTCGCCGATCGCTGGCTGGTACCGTCCGTTCTCGGCAGTCTCGTCGTGCTGGCGCTGGTGCTCGGCACCATGACCTTCGCCCTGCACAGCCAGGTCATGGCCGTTATCTATGTCGGCCTGCTCGGCGCCGCCGCCTTCGCCACCGTCGCGCCGCTACAGTTATGGGTGTTGCAGAAGGCGCAAGGCGCCGGCCAGAGCCTAGCTTCATCCTTCAACATCGCCGCCTTCAACCTCGGCAATGCGGCCGGCGCCTGGCTCGGCGGCGTGGTCATCGCCCATGGTCCCGGCCTCGGTGCCGTCACCTGGGTCGCGGCGCTGTTGCCACTTTCAGCGCTTGCCGTAGCGGCGTTTGCGCTGCGTCTCGACCGAGATCCTGTCCTCGCTACACCGGAAATCGCGCGGTCATAGAACGCAAACCTGAGCCAATCTTTGAAACAGCCATCCTTCCACAAGGAGCAAACCCATGGATTATCGAAATCTTGGCGCATCAGGCCTGAAGGTTCCGGTGCTCTCGTTCGGCGCTGGAACCTTCGGCGGTTCAGGCCCGCTGTTCGGTGCCTGGGGCAACAGCGATGCGGCGGAAGCACGGCGGCTGGTCGACATCTGCCTTGAGGCCGGCGTCAACCTGTTCGACACCGCCGATGTCTATTCGAATGGCGCTTCCGAACAAGTGCTCGGCGCTGCCATCAAGGGCCGCCGCGACGCCGTGCTGATCTCGACCAAGACCTCGCTGCCGATGGGCGACGGTCCCAACGATGCCGGCTCGTCACGTTCACGCCTGATCAAGGCCGTCGAAGACGCGCTGAAGCGTCTTGGCACCGATTACATCGACCTGCTGCAACTGCACGCCTTCGACGCCGCAACACCGATCGAGGAGGTGCTGTCGACGTTGGACAGTCTCGTGCGCGCCGGCAAGCTGCGTTATGTCGGCGTCTCCAATTTTTCCGGCTGGCAAGTGATGAAGTCGCTCGGCCTGGCGGATAGACATGGCTATCCCCGATACGTCGCCCATCAAGTCTATTACTCGCTGGTCGGACGCGATTATGAATGGGAGTTGATGCCGCTCGGCCTCGACCAGGGCGTCGGTGCGCTGGTGTGGAGCCCACTCGGCTGGGGCCGCCTGACCGGCAAGATCCGCCGTGGCCAGAAGCTGCCTGAGAAAAGCCGGCTGCACGACACGGCAAGCTTCGGACCGCCCGTCGAGGATGAGCATCTCTATCGGGTCGTCGACGCGCTTGATGTTGTCGCCGAGGAAACCGGCAAGACCATACCGCAGATCGCCATCAATTGGCTGCTGCAGCGGCCGACCGTCGCCTCCGTCATCATTGGCGCGCGCAATGAGGAGCAGTTGCGCCAGAATCTCGGCGCCGTCGGCTGGTCCTTGACAGCCGAGCAGATGAAGAAGCTCGACACGGCAAGTGAGGTCACCGCACCCTATCCGTATTTTCCCTATCGCCGGCAGGAGGGTTTTGCCCGGCTGAACCCGCCCGCAGTCTGACGCTCCAAAAGCTGGGCGGCGGCTCCCAGACTGCCGCCCGCCCGGCTAATGCAGAACGAACTCGCCGTCGACCTTGCGCCATTCGTTCGGCGCGATCAGCTTCTGGTGCGTGTAGCTGACCGAATGCAGCGGGCCTTCGAGCTTGGCCTTCCAGAACTCGATGAAGCGGATCAGCACGGGAAATTTCGGGGCGATGTCGTAATCCTGCCAGATGAAGCTCTGCAGCAGATGCGGATGATCTGGGAAGTGATAAAGAATCTTGGCCGTGGTCAAGCCATAGCCCTTGAGCATCAGGTCCATTTCTGAATGGTCGCGCATTGCCGGTCCCCTGGTTGATTCTCCTTCCTCCCAGCCTGAAATTGTGCACCCCATTTGCTTATTCGTCTATTGATATTTCTACGATCAAATCAGATTCCTCCCGCAAAAACATGCGCTTAGCAGCCGCCTCACGAGAGTGCTGACACCGCCGGGCAAGGCACCTGCGGCATCCCGCCGCGCGAATCCAACGTCTAATGTTGCCGTCACCGCCGAACTGTTAATAATGCGCGCGAATTCGCGGCCGCATCGCCGCGATCCTGCCGGCGGTCAAGCCGGCGGTTTGGTTTTGGGGAGGAAGGCGAAGAAATGTCCGATGTTCATGTCCATCGCGTCCAGCCGGCGTGGAAGAAGAACGCGCTGATTGACAATGACGCCTACCTGAAATGGTACGCCGACAGCGTCAACAACCCGGACAAGTTCTGGGGCAAGCACGGCAAGCGCATCGACTGGTTCAAGCCCTACAGCAAGGTCAAGAACACGTCCTTCGACGGCAAGGTTTCGATCAAATGGTTCGAGGATGGCCAGACAAACGTTTCGTGGAACTGCATCGACCGGCATCTGAAGAAGCGCGGCGAACAGACCGCCATCATCTGGGAAGGCGACAATCCCTACGACGACAGGAAGATCACCTATAACGAACTTCACGCACATGTCTGCCGCCTCGCCAATGTGATGAAGAAGCACGGCGTTAAGAAGGGCGACCGCGTCACCATCTACATGCCGATGATCCCGGAGGCCGCTTATGCGATGCTCGCCTGCACGCGCATCGGCGCCATTCATTCGGTTGTCTTCGGCGGCTTTTCGCCGGATGCGCTGGCCGGACGCATCGACGACTGCAAGTCGACCTTCGTCATCACCGCCGACGAAGGCCTGCGCGGCGGCAAGACTATCCCGCTGAAGGAGAACACCGACAAGGCGATCGAGATCGCCGCCAAGGCCGGAACGAAAGTCGAAAAGGTCTTGGTCGTGCGCCGCACCGGCGGCAAAACCGGCTGGGCCGCCGGGCGCGACGTCTGGTACCATGACGAGGTCGCCACGGTTAAGGCCGAATGCAAGCCCGAGAAGATGAACGCCGAGGACCCGCTGTTCATCCTCTACACATCCGGCTCGACCGGCAAGCCGAAGGGCGTGCTGCATACCACCGCCGGCTATCTCGTCTATGTCTCGATGACCCACCAATATGTCTTCGACTATCATGAGGGCGATATCTACTGGTGCACCGCCGATGTCGGCTGGGTCACCGGCCACAGCTATATCGTCTACGGGCCGCTCGCCAACGGCGCCACCACGCTGATGTTCGAAGGCGTGCCGAACTACCCGTCGCAGTCGCGTTTCTGGGACGTGATCGACAAGCACAAGGTCAACATCTTCTACACGGCGCCGACGGCGCTGCGCGCGCTGATGGGCGCCGGCGATGCCCATGTCACCAAAACGTCGCGCAAGTCGCTGCGCGTGCTCGGCACCGTCGGCGAGCCGATCAATCCGGAAGCCTGGGAGTGGTATTTCAACGTCGTCGGCAACGGCAAGGTGCCGATCGTCGACACCTGGTGGCAGACCGAGACCGGCGGCATCATGATCACGCCGGTTCCGGGCGCCACCCACCTCAAGGCGGGTTCGGCGACGCGGCCCTTCTTTGGCGTCAAGCCGCAGCTGGTCGACGCCGACGGCAAGGTACTGGAAGGCGAAGCCAGCGGCAACCTTTGCATTGCCGACTCATGGCCGGGCCAGATGCGCACCGTCTATGGCGATCACGACCGCTTCGTACAGACCTATTTCTCGACCTACAAGGGCAGGTACTTCACCGGCGACGGCTGCCGCCGCGATGCTGACGGCTACTACTGGATCACCGGCCGCGTCGATGACGTCATCAACGTCTCCGGCCACCGGATGGGCACCGCCGAGGTCGAATCGGCGCTGGTTTCGCATGAGAAGGTCTCGGAGGCCGCCGTCGTCGGCTACCCGCACGATATCAAGGGCCAGGGCATCTACTGCTATGTCACGCTGATGGCCGGCGAGACGCCAAGCGAGGAATTGCGCCAGGAGCTCGTCGCCCATGTCCGCAAGGAGATCGGCGCCATCGCTTCGCCCGACAAGATCCAGTTCGCGCCCGGCCTGCCGAAGACCCGTTCCGGCAAGATCATGCGGCGCATCCTGCGCAAGATCGCCGAGGATGATTTTGCCGCGCTCGGCGACACCTCGACGCTCGCCGACCCGGCAGTCGTCGACGACCTGATCGCCAACCGGCAAAACAAGAAGGGCTGATGCAACCCGCATTGGGCGCCGTCACCGAGCTTTGGCGCTATCCCGCGAGCTCGCTCGCCGGCGAGTTTCAGGAGGCGATCTCCGTCGACTGGTATACCGTCGAAGGCGACCGCCTGTTTGGTCTTGTCGATACCTCGACCGATGAAATCGCGCGGCCCGACCGCGAAGCGAAATGGCACAAGGTGCCCCGCATCCGCACCCGGCTGTCGCAGGCCGGCAGGCTGGAGGTCGCCATCCCCGACGGACGCTGGCTTTCGGCACCTGGCGCGCAAAGTGATCGCGCGGTTTCCGCGTATCTCGGCTTTGCGGCTTCCATCCGGCCGTTCCGCCGGGAAAATGCGGCTCCGGATTACCTCGGCCCCCTGCTGACGGAACGCTACGTCAAAACCCCTATTCATCTGCTGACCACCGCCTCACTGGCGCGTTTGAAAGTGCTGCATCCAGAGGGCGCCGCCGACGCGCGCCGCTTCCGCCCCAACATCGTCGTCGATATGCCAGAGGTCGAGGGGTCGTTTCCCGAGACGGAATGGATCGGGTGCAAGCTGGCAATCGGCGACCTGCTCCTGACCATCTCCGAGCCGTGCCGCCGCTGCGGCTTCACCATCATTGGCCAGAACGGGTTCGACCACGACCCGGCAATCCTGCGCAGCCTGGTCCGCCACAACGCCCATAACCTCGGCGTCTACTGCACCGTCGACCGACCGGCCCGCGTCGAGATCGGCGCCACGATGCGCCTCCTGTAGCTATCGATACAAATCCGCCCGCGTCGGCGGCAGGCCGCTCGGGCCGCGCGCGCGCCTAGTGACAACGGTCTGGAAGATCTGCGCCGAGGCGCGTTCGAAGGTGATCGAGCAACCGGTCAGATAAAGCAGCCAGAGCCGCGCCTTGGCTTCGCCGACCTCGGCGATGGCTTCGTCGAAGCGTGCGTGGAGACGCTCTGCCCATAGCCTGCAGGTGCGCGCATAGTGCTCGCGCAAGTTTTCGACGTCGTAGACGAGGAAGCCGTGCGCCTCGAGATTGCCGAGCGTCATGCCGATCGTATCGAGTTCGCCGCCCGGAAAAATGTATTTGATCAGCGCCTTGAATTCCGGCCCCTTGCGCAGCGTCTTCTTCAAGCTGCCCTTGTCGCGCCGGGTGATGGCGTGGTGCAGATAGATGCCGCCGGGCTTGAGCAGGCGATGGATCCTCGAGAAATAGGCCGCATGGTTGGCAAGCCCCAGATGCTCGAACATGCCGATCGAGGAGATCTTGTCGAAGGAGCCGGACAGCTCGGCATAGGACTTGATCTCGATGGTGATGCGGTCCTCCAGCCCGGCGGCGCGGATGCGTTCACGGGCGAGTTCGGTCTGTGCTTCCGATAGCGAAACGCCGTGGCCGACGACGCCATAATTCTTCACCGCATGGATGAGCATCGCTCCCCAGCCGCAGCCGATGTCGAGCAATCTGTCGCCGGGCTTCAGGCGAAGCTTGCGGCAGATATGGTCGAGCTTGTCTCTCTGGGCCTGATCGATATCGTTGGCGAAATCCTTGAAGTAGCCGCAGCTATAGACCATGCGCTCGTCGAGGAAGAGCCGGTAGAATGCGTTGGAAATGTCGTAATGATGCTGGATCGCCTCCTTGCTCGAACCGCTGACGAAAGGATTGCGGCCGGAAAGATCGGTTCGCGTCGTCATCTGTTTTCGCGAAAACAGCACCGCCGGCAGGTCGCGCAGGATCGCCAGCTTCGGCAATGTCTTGAGCTTCGTCCTGAGCTTGCCGTGCGTGGGCAAGGCGTAGAAATCGAACAGCGATCCGTCTTCGACGTCGACCGCCTTGGCAATCCACATCTCGATCAGCGTCGATAAAGAGGGCCGACGTACGATCTGCCAGACGATGTCCTGGTCGTTGATAGTGAGCACCGGGCCGGTAGCCGGGCCGATCCGCTCGCCTGTCCACAGCCTCACCGCGAAACCCGGCTTCAGCGTCTCGATGACCGTCCGAACAATCCGGGCCGCTCTCTCGGCTGCCTCCATCCCCGTCCTCCCTTACCCGGCAAATAACGGCCCGGAACAATCGCGGCTCGATCTTGCCTGCCCGATCGGCCGGCCGCAAGCCGCCCGAGTGCACAAGCACGCTTGTTCAGGATTTTCGAGTGCCGCGCCTTGCCATTTGCCGGATGACACCCCATCATGAGGAAGTGTTCAACAAATCGAAAGGAGGTGATCCGATGTCGAGTGATTTCGTTTTCCAGAACGTGGCCTCAGCGGATCGCACTTTCGGGAAGCAGTCTTCCCGTTAAGGCGCGAGATGCGCGGCTGGCGACCAACCGTCGCCGCCAGGAGCCGCGCCATGGACGGAAACACGGAAGGCCGCCGACTTCGCGAGAAGCGGCGGCCTTTTCCTTTTTGGGCTGTTGTCCCTTATTTGGTTACGGTCAACATCTCGACGTTGCGCGCTATGTCCTGGAAAGCCTGGTTGAGTTCGGTTCCATTGGCAGCTTGGTAGAAGTGCTTGATCTTGGCGGTGTCCGGGCTCGCGCAATCCTGGAGCGTCGCCTTGGCATTCGTTTCGTTTAGGTCAAACCCAATAGTGAAGATCTCGATGCCGTTGTCGCGCATGGCAGCGCAAAGTTTCTTGGCGGCCGTGCGGGTCGGCTCCTTGCCGGCGTCATTGTAGACGTCGCTCACCGTGCTCGCATCGAAGTAGGACAGGTTGAATTCGCCGTCGGTCATCAGGATCGCGATTTTGGCGACCTTTCTTGGATCCATCTTGGCCGGCCGCTGCGAAGTCCTCATGATGCCCCCCCAGTTCTCCGAGAGCATGTACCAGGTCCACTGCACGCCGATATGGCCGGCAGTGCCGCCGGAGGCGACGAAATTCTTGATGACAGTCTTGAGCGCCGTCGCATCCGCCGTCAGCGGCATCAGCGTGGCGGCCGGGCAGGCGGCGGTGCCGGTTTGCCAGGCGAAGGACGACAGCAGGTAGTCGCGGTTGACCATGCTGGCGTCGGGGCCTGCGTCCGAATATTGGTAGGTCCCCTTGCGTTCGGTGGCGCAATTGTCAGGACGGATGAGCCCCGAGACATACTGCACAGCGTCATTGGCCGGCGCCTGTTTGCGTTGGCTGGCGGTGGTTTCCACATAGACGCTGCTGGCGGCAAGTGTACCGGCATTCACCGAATTGGCATAAGGTACGATGGCAACCCGCACGCGCGGTTTGGAGGTGTCCTGACCGCCCAGAAAACTGTCGACGGCATTCGCCGCAGCCGTCCGCAGATCGATGATTTTCTGGCCTGCCATCGAGCCGGTCACATCGAGCATCATCGCGACTTCGATCTGCTTGTCCGAATAGAGAGCCGTCGTCGATGCGGGAACGCGCTGCATGCTACCCGTGCTGAAAAGCGGGAAATAATAGCTGACATTGACATGAACGTCCGCCTGAACGGTCCTGGCGGTCTGGTCGACGGTCAGTTTGTCGAGAACGATCTGATTGTCCTGCAGGATACCCGCCGTGCTGTTGGCATCGAGAAAGGCCTGCACCGATTTGCTGGCTTCGGCCTCGCTGATGACGCCGGTCGTCAGGTCGCGGGCCGTCGAGGTGACCGCAGCGTCGACGACGCCTTGCAGGCTCGATTTCACATTGTAGAGTTGGGATACATTGACGGCAAAGCCGACACTCAGCGCCAGTACTAAGCCGATTATACCAAACAGGACCGCGAAATTTCCGCTGCGATCCCCGGCAAAGCCGCCGATCGCCTGAACAAGACCCCCGAAACGCCGCATTCTTTCCGCCTCCATTCGCTACAGCCTGCAGCTGTCCGAACGCGCATTGCAGGAATCCGACCGGATCGCGCCGCCGGGCGCGGGAAAGCGAGCGGCCCCCGCTCAGGCCATTGTTTCCAAACGGTTTCGAGCGGCGACAAGGTAAACAGCGGGTAAACGAAAGCCGCGTCGGCACGGCTTTGTTCAAAAAGCGCTTACCAAGATTCGGGCTCGCAATTCGAGACGGCTGGACTGCGTCCCAATCCGGTACAGACGAGATGTATCGAACAGGATCAGTGCTGCCGCAGTGGCGGCAGGTGGAAATCCGGACTGCGAATGTGTCCGAAGATCAGGCCAGCATCCGTGCGCTGACGGTCTTGTCGACGCCGCGATAGGGCGGCTTGAACAGATTGCCTTCCTGCTCGTGGGTCCAGACCTTGAACAGGCTGAGCCGATGCGGGCCGAAACTGTGCAGCAGCGGCACGTCGGTGGCGTCGCGGCCGCGGGCTATGACGACGCGGCCGATCCTCGGCACATTGTGGCGAGGATCGAAGGTGTACCATCTGCCGTCGAGGAACACTTCCACCCAGGCCGAGAAATCCATCGGCGCCGGATCGGCGGGCACGCCGATATCGCCGAGATAGCCGTTCACGTAGCGGGCCGGGATGTTCATGCAGCGGCAGAGCGTGATCGCCAGATGGGCAAAGTCGCGGCAGACGCCGACGCGCTCCTCATGCGCCTGCGCCGCCGTGCGGGTCGAGCGCGCATAGCCGTAGCCGAAGGACAGGCGGTTGTGGACATAGTCGACGATCGCCTGCACCCGCGCCCAGCCCGGCGGAAGCTGGCCGAAAAGTTGCCAGGCCAGGTCGCCGAGATGGTCGGTCTCGCAGTAACGGCTGCCGAGCAGATAGCCGAGCACCCCGTCCGGCAATTCGGCAACCGGGACTTCCCCGGCCAGCGTGCTGACTTCGTCCATCTCGCCGCTGTCCTCGACCACCGCGTCATAAAGGATGCGAAAGCTTCCGGCCGGAGCCGTGAAGCGGCGGCAGCTATTGCCGAAAAGATCGTGGTAGACCCTGGTCGGAACCGACGGCGACGTCAGCACGCGCGTCTGCCGCTTGATGTCGGCCTGGCGATCCCGATGGATCTCGAGCAGCGAAACAATCGGCGTGGCTGCAGCGCATTCAATGGCAATTTCATAGCCGAGCCTGATCAGCATCGCCGTCCCCCTACGATCGTCATGGAAGATAGTGGTGGTCAACGCAGGAGAGTGTGCGGCGGTTCCTTGCAAACGTCGAAAACGACGCCTCGCGGCTTCCCATACGGACGCGGCAACGTTACGGTCGATCGACACGCGTCTTTTGACATAATCCCTCCAAGATGACCCGGGAAAGCCGATGTTCGCAGGCAGAAAATTCGCGGCCTTACTGTTCGATATGGACGGCACGATTCTCAATTCGATCGCCGCGGCGGAAAGGGTCTGGGCAGCGTGGGCGCATCGGCAAGGTCTTGACGTCGCCGCATTCCTGCCGACCATCCACGGCGTGCGGGCGATCGAGACCATCGGCCGGCTGGCGCTCCCAGGCGTCGATCCTGCCCGCGAAGCCGAATCGCTTTTGCAGGCCGAGGCGGCCGATGTCGAGGGCATTCGCCCGATTGCCGGCGCCGCGGCCTTCTTGGCGTCGCTGCCGCCTGGAAGCTGGGCGATCGCCACTTCGGCACCGCGCGAACTTGCCTTGCTGCGCCTGCAGGCCGCCGGCATTCCGGCTCCCGCCGTGATCGTCGCGGCGGAGGACGTGGCTCGCGGCAAGCCGGCGCCCGACTGCTTCCGGCTGGCGGCCGCACGGCTCGGCGTCGATGTGCGCGACTGCCTCGTCTTCGAGGACGCGCCGGCCGGCATAGCGGCAGCCGAAGCCGCGGGCGCTGCAATCGTGGTGATCAGCGCCACGCACCGGCATCCGTTGCAGACGCCGCATGCCGCCATCACCGGCTATGGCGTGATCGGCATCGCCGTCGATGACAACGGCTGGATTGCCATCGAAGCGGAACGGACCGCACAGCCTGCTTAACTAGCATCCTGCTTGCGCTAAAAGTCGCTGGTCAGGCCCTTGACCTCCCAGTCGCCATAGCGGCCAGGCTCCTTGCCGCCGCGCCCGCCGATCTCCCTCGGCAGCGTGGCTTCCTGCTCGCGATATTTCTCCCGCCGGGCCTCGGCCTCGACCAAGGCGCGCCTGGCTGCCGGGGTCAGCGGCTTTTGCGGCGAGCCGTTAGCATGCGTTTGGCTGGTTTTGTCGATCATGCGATCTTCCGCTAGATTGAAACAGGCCCGATTGAAACGGGAACGGCTGTTTCCCATCATATAGCGATGCGCCCACAAGGATCGACCCCTTTGTTGGGCCCAAATGGAGCAGACGATGAACACCCTTCGCACCGCCATGCTTTTGGCCGCAATGACGGCCCTGTTCATGGGCGTCGGCTATCTGGTCGGCGGATCCGGCGGCATGATGATCGCCTTGCTGATTGCCGCCGGCACCAATTTGTTCAGCTATTGGAACGCCGACAAGATGGTGCTGTCGATGCACCGTGCGATCGAAGTCGACGAACGCAACGCGCCTGAATATTACGCCATCGTGCAGGGTCTCGCCCAACGTGCCGGCCTGCCGATGCCGAGAACCTATCTCATCGACAATCCGCAGCCCAATGCCTTCGCCACCGGCCGCAATCCGCAAAATGCCGCTGTCGCCGCCAGCACCGGCCTGCTCGAGCGGCTATCGCATGAAGAAGTCGCGGCGGTGATGGCGCACGAGCTCGCCCATGTGCAGCACCGCGACACGCTGACCATGACGATCGTCGCCACCTTTGCCGGCGCAATTTCGATGCTCGGCAATTTCGCCTTCTTTTTCGGCGGCAACCGCGACAACAACAATTCCTTCGGCATCGTCGGCGTGCTGGTGGCAATGATCGTCGCGCCTTTGGCCGCCATGATCGTGCAGATGGCGGTGAGCCGCACCCGCGAATATGAGGCCGACCGGCGCGGTGCCGAAATCTGTGGACACCCGCTGTGGCTCGCCTCGGCCCTTGACAAGATCGCGCGGGGCGCCGAACGCATCCGCAACCCGGATGCCGAGCGCAATCCGGCAACCGCCCATCTCTTCATCATCAATCCTCTTTCCGGCGAGCGCATGGACAGTTTGTTTTCCACTCACCCGAGCACAGAAAACCGCATCGCCGCGTTGCAGAGGATGGCGAGCGAAATGGCCGGCGCACCCGAAGCGGCCGCGACGTCAAGGCCGGCGCCGGAAGCGACCGGGCAGCAGCCGTCTGGTTCGTGGGACAGGGCCGCGCGGCCCGAGAGGCCGCCTGAGCCGGCCAAGCCGAGACCCAATCCCTGGGGACGCAATCCGACCGGCCCCAAAGGTCCGTGGTCGTGACGAGCGCGACAGACAAAAAAGGCGGGATCTCGCTGGCGGAAATGCGCGATCTTTGTGCAAGGCACTGGAACCCTATCGGCATACCGATGGCGAGCATAGCAACATCAAGTGACCTGGGCTTTCGCCCACTTCCTGAAGATGAATATGACACCTATCTCCGCCACATCGTCCGACTTGTCGGGGATGGTGCATCTCCAAAGCAAGTCGCGGACTATGTCGGCACGGTTGAGAAAGACTACATTCAGGTGATCTCACCCCTAGGAAGTAAAGAAGATTTTGTCAGCGCCATATTTAAACTAGTCAACCGATCGCCGACACAATGAGGCCAACTCACAGTGAGGCTTCAGAAGCTCGCGGTCTCGCCGCGCGCAAGGCAGCCGCGCGGCTGCTTGCCGCTGTCATCGACGCGAGGACGCCGCTCGACGGGCTGACCGACCATGAGAACGGCCATCCACAATACAAGGCGCTCGACCTGCGCGACCGCGCTTTGGTGCGCGCCATTCTGGTCACCGCCCTGCGCTACCGCATGACCATATCAGGCCTTTTGGCCCGTCGCCTGGAAAAGCCGCTACCGCCCAACGCCACGGCGCTTTCGCACATTTTGCATGTGGCGGCAGCGCAGATCCTGTTCCTCGATGTTCCCGACCGCGCCGCCGTCGACCTCGCCGTGACACACGCCAAGTCCGATCCGCGCACGGCGCGCTTTTCCGGCCTCGTCAACGGCGTGCTGCGCACGCTGGCGCGGGCCAAGCAGGACGAGCTCGCCGCAGCACTTGCCGCTACCGACGAGGCGCCAAAATGGTTTTCCGACCGTTTGAAAACAGTCTACGGCCTCGACAAGGCCAGGCAGATACTGCTCGCCCATCGCCATGAGGCACCGGTCGATTTCTCGGTCAAGTCGGACCCGGCGCTGTGGGCCGAACGGCTCGGCGGCTTTGTCCTGCCGACCGGCACGGTGCGGGTGGAAAAGCTCAGCGCTTCCGTGACCGAACTGCCCGGCTTTGGGGAAGGCGCCTGGTGGGTTCAGGATGCAGCGGCCAGCCTGCCGGCCCGGCTGTTCGGCGACATCAATGGTTTGCGAATCGCCGACCTCTGTGCCGCGCCGGGCGGCAAGACCGCCCAGCTGATCCTCGCCGACGCCCACGTCACCGCGCTCGACATGTCCAAAACGCGGCTGGCACGGCTGACGCAGAACCTCGAACGGCTCGGTCTGGCCGCCGAGATCGTCCAGGCCGATCTGCTCAAATACGAGCCGAAGGACCTCTTCGATGCGGTCCTCCTCGACGCACCTTGCTCTTCGACCGGCACGGTGCGGCGGCATCCCGACGTCCCCTGGACGAAGACGGCGGCCGACGTCGAAAAACTGGCCAACCTGCAACGCCGGCTGCTTGCCCGCGCCGTCACCCTGGTCAAGCCTGGTGGACGCATCGTCTTTTCCAACTGTTCGCTCGATCCACTGGAAGGCGAAGAGCTCTATCGCGACTTTCTCGCCGGCAATGCGGAGATTGTCGACGACCCGCTTCGGCCGGGTGAGATCGCCGGCATCGACCCGTTTCTGACGCCGCAAGGCACGTTGCGCACCACGCCTGCCGATCTGGAGCTAGGCTCGCCGGGCCGCTCCGGGCTGGACGGCTTCTTCGCCGCCCGCATGCGCAGAGCCGGCTAAGGGCCGATCTTGAAGCGCCGTCCGGCTTCTTGGGGCGAGGAGGCATGGAAAACAGGCTGAACGGCCCCACTGCCGCGGAATTCGCCTTCGCACAAGTTCTTGAATCATATAAACTTGTGCCTGGGTGAGGACGATCAGGAGGGGTTTTGGCAATCGCTGCCGGTAACACGACGCGTCTGTGGACGCTTGTCGCGAGGGAGTTCTGGCGCAAGACGCGCCGGCGCTTGCGCGCCGGGCCACTCTATCGCTGGCGCTACTCAGGCCGCACGCCGGAGCGCGTCCTGATCGCCCCACCGGACCTGCGGCTCGCCGATCCTCAGATCGCGCTCGAGATCTATTACGGCCGCTATCCGCTTTCGGGGCATCTGGTCGAGACCGGCGGCAAATCGCCCTTCCAGATCGACGTGCCCAATCCCGGCTGGCAAAAAACGCTGCATGGCTTTCGCTGGCTGCGGCATATGCGTGCCGCCGGCACCGAGCTAGCCGCCGCCAACGCGCGGGCGTTGGTTTCCGACTGGATTGCAATCCATGGCAGCCATATTTCCGGCGTCGCCTGGGAGCCCGGCACGACGGCCAAGCGTGTCATTGCCTGGCTGCAGCATTCCTCGATCGTGTTGCAGGGTGCCGAATTTCCGTTCTACCGCGCGTTCTTGAAATCGCTCGCCGTCCAGATCCGCTATCTGCGCGCCATGGTGCGCGAGATGCCGGACGGCAAGGACCGGCTGCGCGCCCGCATTGCGCTGGCCTTTGCCGCTTTGTCGCTGCCGGCGCCGGCCTCGGCGCTACGCGGTGCTACCCGCAATCTCGCCGAGGAGCTCGACCGCCAGATCCTGCCTGACGGCGGCCATATCTCGCGCAATCCGATGGCCGTGCTTGAAATCCTCGCCGACCTTCTGCCGTTGCGCCAGACATACGCCAATCAGGCCGAGACACCGCCGGCCGCCCTGATCGGCGCCATCGACCGGATGCTGCCGGCATTGCGCTTCTTTCGCCATCAGGACGGCAGCCTTGCCCGCTTCAACGGCATGGGCGCCACCATTCACGACCGTATCGCCAGCATCCTGCATCACGACGACACCGCCGGCGCACCGTTGCTGCACGCGCCGCATTCGGGTTATGAGCGCCTGTCGATGGGCGGTGTCACTGTGATCGCCGATACCGGCCCGCCGCCCCCTGTCGACGTATCCAATGCCGCTCACGCCGGATGCCTCGCCTTCGAATTGTCGTCGGGCCGCCAGCACTATATCGTCAACGCCGGAATAGACACTTATGGCGCCGCCGAGTTCCGGCCGCTTGCCCGCGCCACCGCCGCCCACTCGACCGCCACCATCAACGACACGTCGTCGGCGCGCTTCAATCACTCCTTGCGCGTCAACGACCTGCTCGGCACGCCTTTGATCGGCGGGCCGCAGCATGTGCCTTGCAAGCGCACCGACCAGAAGGGCAGCCAGGGCTTCATCGCCCGCCATGACGGCTATGCAGCGCGCTTCGGCTTCCTGCATGAGCGCGAGCTGAAATTATCGACCGAAGGCAATGTGTTTGCCGGCAGGGACCGTTTCCTGCGCCCGGGCGGCGCTTCTATCCGCAACAATGGCCGTGACTTCGTCACGGTGCGTTTCCATGTCCATCCCGATATTAGCCTGCTCCAGGATGAGCATGACCGTCTGGTGCTGGCCGCCGACCATGCCGACACCTGGGTGTTTACCTCTACCGAAGTGGTGCCCGAGGTCGAGGAATCGATCTATTTCGCAGGGCTTGGCGGCCCGCGCCGCAGCCGCCAGATCGTGCTTGCGTTCAAGGCCTCGGAAACTTCGGAGGTCCACTGGCAATTGACGCGCACCATCATCGCCGGCCGTCCGGAAAAAGCTGAAGCCGGTGGCAACGGCAGACACTGATCAAGTCTTGCGGCTTGATTTCCGGGCCTCATATGCTACGGCCCGCGGACGCTCTCCAACCAGAACTGGAAAGGCCGCCAGCCCATGGCCGTCGCCGCCAAGAACATTCCCGCGCCCGACCTTGTACCCATCCGTCGCGCGCTCCTTTCCGTCTTTGATAAGACCGGCCTGATCGATTTCGCCAGGGCGCTGGCTTCGGCCGGCGTCGAGCTAGTCTCGACCGGCGGCACCGCAAGGGCGCTTGCCGAGGCAGGCATGGCGGTGCGCGACGTGTCCGAGCTCACCGGCTTTCCCGAGATCATGGACGGCCGCGTCAAGACGCTGCACCCGTCGGTGCATGGCGCACTGCTTGGCGTGCGCGACGATCCCGAGCACGCCGCAGCGATGCGCGACCACGGCATCGAGCCGATCGATCTCGTCGTCTCCAATCTCTATCCGTTCGAAGAGGTGCGTCGCTCCGGCGCCGACTACGCGGCGATCGTCGAGAACATCGACATCGGCGGCCCGGCGATGATCCGTGCCTCGGCCAAGAACCACGCCTATGTCGGCATCGTCACCGATCCCGATGACTATGCCTCGGTGCTCAACGCGCTGGAGATGAATTTCGGGTCGTTGTCGCTGGATTTCCGCAAGAAGCTGGCAGCCAAGGCCTTTGCCCGCACCGCCACCTACGATGCGGCGATCTCGGGATGGTTCGCCGAGGCGCTTGAGATCGAGCATCCGACATGGCGCGCCTTCGGCGGCAAGCTGCAGTCGGTGATGCGCTATGGCGAAAACCCGCATCAGGGCGCCGGCTTCTATGTCAACGGCGACAGGCGGCCGGGCGTTGCCACGGCGCGCCAGCTTCAGGGCAAGCAGCTTTCCTACAACAACATCAACGACACCGACGCTGCCTTCGAGCTGGTCGGCGAGTTCGACCCGTCGCGCTCCGCAGCAATTGCCATCATCAAGCACGCCAACCCGTGCGGCGTCGCTGAGGACGCTTCGCTGCAGGCGGCCTATGCCAAGGCGCTGGCCTGCGATCCGGTCTCGGCCTTCGGCGGCATCGTCGCCATGAACCGCATCCTCGATGCCGGAACCGCCGAAGAGATCGTCAAGACCTTTACCGAGGTGATCATCGCACCGGAGGCGTCCGAAGAAGCAGTCCGCATCATTGCCGCCAAGAAGAACCTACGCCTGCTGGTCACCGGCGGCCTGCCCGACCCGCGCGCGGCGGGCCTTGGCTTGAAATCGGTTGCTGGCGGTTTGCTGGTCCAGGGCCGCGACAACGCGGTGGTGGATGACCTCGAGCTGAAAGTGGTGACCAGACGCGCTCCGACGCCGGCCGAATTGGCCGATCTGAAATTCGCTTTTCGTGTGGCAAAGCACGTCAAGTCGAACGCCATCGTCTATGCCAGGGATGGCGCTACAGTCGGCATCGGCGCTGGCCAGATGAGCCGGGTCGATTCCTCGCGCATCGCGGCGCGCAAGGCGCTCGACGCCGCCGAGGCTGCCGGCCTGACGGAGCCCTTGACCGGGGGCTCGGTCGTCGCCTCGGATGCCTTTTTCCCGTTCGCGGATGGGCTTTTGTCGGCAATCGAAGCCGGCGCCACAGCCGTCATCCAGCCCGGCGGCTCGATGCGCGACGACGATGTCATCGCCGCCGCCGACGCTCACGGCATTGCCATGGTCTTCACCGGAGTGAGGCATTTCCGGCATTGAACGCGTTACCCCCGCTGTGGGAGAAGGCAAGAGCAGCTCACTCCGCCGGCCGATCCGCCGGATAGGGCGTGCCGATCAGGATCGCCATGCCGGCGCCAAGGAACAGCACGATCGCCGCCATGCCGAGCCGCGCCGAGCCGCTGGCCAGGGTGATCGTGGCCACCATGAAGGGTGCGGCAAAACTGGTTGCCCGGCCGGCCAGCGCATAGATGCCGAAATAGCGGCCCGATTCGGCAGCGGAGACGCTGCGCGCCATGTAGGAGCGCGACGATGCCTGCACCGGCCCGAAAGCAAGCCCGATCAGCAGGCCGTAGAAAATGTAGGCTTTTTCCGCCGCCGTGCCGAACAATCCGCCGCCGTCCAGTCCGGGCATCATCATCCAGGCGCCGAACAGCGTATAGCCCGGGCCGGTCGAGACGATGCCGAGCGTAGCGATGCTTAGCATGACCAGCGAAATCATCACTATGGTCTTGGAACCCAGTGCTGTGTCGAGGCGTGCGGCAACCAGGCAGCCGACGATGGCAACGACGTTGAGGATGATGCCGAACAGGCCGATCTCGGTAATCGACCAATGGAACATTGCCGCCGCAAACGTTCCGCCCAGCGCCAGCAGTGCATTGACGCCGTCCTGATAGATCATGCGGGCGACGAGAAAGCGAAAAATGCCGCTGCGCTTGCGCACTTCGGCCAGCGTCGACTTCAGTTCCGACAGGCCTTCGCGCACCGCCGGCCCGATTGGAATGCCTTTGATCGCATCAGGCGTGAAGAAGAACATCGGCAGGATGAACAGGAAATACCAGGCCGCCGACAACAGTCCGGTGGCGCGCGCGTCCTCGCCGAGCCTGGGGTCGAGGCCGAAGATCGGGTCGAGCCCAACGACGGTCTTGCCGGTTTCAGGCGAGCCGGCCATGACGGTAACGACGAAGATCAGTGCGATCATGCCGCCGAGATAGCCGAGTCCCCAGGCCATGTTCGAGATCCTGCCGATGTCGCTCTTCGGCACCAGGCGGGGCATCATCGAATCGTTGAACACAGTCGAGAATTCCGCCGCGACCGACGCCAGCGAGAACAACGCCACGACCAGAAAAAGATTAGAGCCGGGCGCGGCGAACCACAGCAGGGTGAGGCAGGTGATTTTAACCGCGGCGAAGAAGGCTATCCACGGTTTGCGTGGTCCAGTCTGATCGGCGATCGAGCCGAGGACCGGCGACAAAACGGCAATGACGACGCCGGCGGCGGCAATGCCGTAGCCCCAGGCCGCTTGCCCGGTCTCTGGATTGCTGGCCATGCGCGAGACGAAATAAGGACCGAAGATGAAGGTGGTAACGACCGTGAAAAACGGCTGTGCCGCCCAGTCGAACAGCATCCATCCCCAGATGCCGCGTCCCGATGCCCGCTGCACTGCCATCTCAGCCATGTCCCCTCCGCTGGAGCTTGCTCCATGCCGATCGAATCGGAATGATGCTCCGTCTTGTTGTTGAGCACGATCTTGTCCAAAAGCCGATCGTCACTTTTTGGGATCATGCTCCGGCGCCCCCCAACGCAGGGCGCCGTTCGCTCAATAGCGCAGTTCTTCCCGGCAATCCCGCGCGATGTGGAAGACGTCTCACAGCCCTGTCAGATCGCTCATCAGGCCGGACGCCACCGACAGCCGCGACACGGTGATGTCGCCGCCCTCGGTCAGAGCCTGCAGCCGCTCGCGGATGCGTCCGACCCGTTCGCCGCCCGCCTCCAACCATGCTGTCACCGGATCCGCCGCCTCGGCATGACTGGTGAGTGCCGCCACCGCGATGCCGCGCCTGGCCGCGCCGATTGTGTCGGTGGCGCGCGAAAGCGCCAGTTGATCGTAATAATCCGAGGGCGTGATCGACCGCGCCGCATCTTCGACGCGCGGTATGCGGAAGACATCGCTGACTGCAAAAAACGCCTTGGCGGCAGCGACGATGCCGGCAGTTGCCGTCCGCGCCGTCAGCGCAATGTCGGGGATGAGTTCCGCCACATCGGTCAACGCCAGTTGCTCGGCCAGGCTCTCGGGCGCGCCGCCCTTCGACAGGCTGTGCCGCCGCTCCTCGATCCGCTCGCGCGAGAAGGCCGGCAACAGCGCAACGAGCTTCGGCTCCAGCGCCTTGCGCGCATCCTGCAACTCGGTGATCCGCTGCCCGAGCGGTGCGGTGCCGGCATCGTTCTTCAGGTACCAGCCGCTGGTCACATAGATCAGCCGGCTGACCGCCTGATAGAGGTCGAGCTGGATCTGTCCGTCGATCAGGTTGTCGAGCGCGTCGATCTGGCGATAGAGCGCCGGCAGCGCAAAGCCATCCCGCACCACGGCGAAGGTGCGCACGACATCGGCGGCACTGCGCCCGGTCGCTTCCTGCAGCCTGTTGACGAAGGACGGGCCGCCGCGATTGACCAGGTCATTGGCGACGGCACGGGCGATGATCTCGCGGCGCAGGCGATGGCCGTGGATTTCCGCCGCATATTTCTTTGCCATGCGGTCGGGAAAATAACCCATCAGGTCGCGGTCGAAATGCGGATCGTCCGGCACGTCGCTGGCGACGATATCGGAAAACAGCACGATCTTGGCATAGGCAAGCAGCACGCCGAGCTCGGCCCGGGTGAGCGGCTCGCCGCGCGCGTCGCGCTCGGCAAGAGCCGCCGGCGACGGCAGCGTCTCGACGGCACGGTCGAGCAGCCCGCGCGCCTCGAGCGCCTCCATGAAGCGGCTCTGATGGGCAATGTCGGCAAGGCCGCGCTTGCGAGCAAGGGACAGCGCCAGCGTCTGCTGGTAATTGTTGGACAGCACCAGGGCGCTGACCTCGTCGGTCATCTCGGCCAGCAATTTGTTGCGCGACGGCCGCGTCAGCGATCCCTTCCGCATGGCGGAAGCCAGCGCGATCTTGATGTTGACCTCGACGTCTGAGCAGTTCACGCCGCCCGAATTGTCGATCGCATCTGAGTTGCAGCGGCCGCCATTCAATCCGAATTCGATGCGCGCCCGCTGTGTGACGCCGAGATTGGCGCCTTCACCGATGACCTTGGCACGCAGGTCGAGCGCGGTGATGCGGATCGCGTCATTGGCACGGTCGCCGACGTCCTGGTTGGTCTCGCCCGATGCCCTGACATAGGTGCCGATGCCGCCGAACCACAAAAGATCTGCCGGCGCCTTGAGGATGGCACTCATGATCTCGACCGGCGTGGCCGTTGTCTTGCCGAGGCCGATAGCTGCAGCCGCGGCAGCCGGCAAGGTGATCGACTTCTGGCTGCGCGAGACGATGATGCCGCCTTCGGACAGCTTCGTCTTGTCGTAATCCTGCCAGCTTGAGCGGGCGAGAGCGAACATACGCCGGCGCTCGGCCATCGAAGCGGCCATGTCGGGATCGGGATCGATGAAGATGTCGCGATGATCGAAGGCGGCGATCAGCCGGGTCTGCTCCGACAGCAGCATGCCGTTGCCGAACACGTCGCCCGACATGTCGCCAACGCCGACGACGGTGAACGGCGTGGTTTGGATGTCGCGGTTCATCTCGCGGAAATGCCGCTTGACCGCTTCCCAGGCGCCCTTGGCGGTGATGCCCATCTTCTTGTGGTCGTAGCCGGCCGAACCGCCGCTGGCGAAAGCGTCGTCGAGCCAGAAGCCGTGCCTTTCGCTGATGGCGTTGGCGATGTCCGAGAAGGTCGCCGTGCCCTTGTCCGCGGCGACGACGAAATACGGATCATCCTGATCGCGCCGCACGACGCCGGCTGGCGGGATGACGCCATCCAGCCCGATATTGTCGGTGATCGACAACAGGCTGGAAACGTAATTCTTGTAGGCGGCCGTGCCGGCCTCGAAAATTGCGTCGCGCCCGGCGCTCATCGGCAGCTTTTTCGGGTAGAAGCCGCCCTTGGCGCCAACCGGCACGATCACCGCATTCTTGACCTGCTGTGCCTTGACCAGGCCGAGCACCTCGGTGCGATAGTCCTGCGCACGGTCCGACCAGCGCAGGCCGCCGCGCGCGACCGGGCCGAAGCGCAGATGCACACCCTCGACCTCGGAGCCGTAGACGAAGATCTCCCGCCATGGCCGCGGCGCCGGCAGCCCGTCGACCGATTGCGAATCGAGCTTGATCGCCAGCGATTGGCCTTTCTGTTTCGTATCGGCAACGAAATGATTGGTGCGCAGCGAGGCTTCGATCAGGTTCAGATAACGGCGGATGATGGTGTCGTCGTCAATGTTGGGAACGTCTTCCAGCGCATCCGTGATCTTGGCTTTCAGATGTTTGGCCTGAACGACGCCTTCCGTCTCGGCCGTCGCGCCGAGGCGGGCGACAAACAGCGCATGCAGGCCGCGGGCGATCTCGGGATAACGGTTGAGCGCGGCGGCGATGAAATCCTGGCTCTGCGGGATGCCGGCCTGCTGGAGATAGCGGCCATAGGCGCGCAGGACGGTGATCTCGCCCGACCACAGGCCGGCGGTCTGGGCAAGGCCGTTATAGCCGTCATTGTCGACATCACCGCGCCAGACGGAAAGGAACGCATCCTCGAACAGCGCGCCGCCATTGCCGAGGTCGATCGGCCTGCCGTAGCTGTTCTCGAGTTCCATGTCGTGGATGAAGACCATGCCGGGCTGATCACTATTGATCGTGCCGGATTGATTGTCGCCGACCTCGAAAGTGCGCTCGCTGATGACGCGGAAACCAATGTTTTCCAGCACGGGCACGCGCCGCGACAGCGCCACCGGGCTGCCATGGTGATAGATCTTCAGTGCCGCCTGATGCGGCTTCTGGTCGGCGTGACGGTAATAGTCGATGGCGATCGGATTTGACGCATCGAGCTTGGCGATGCGCCCGGCATCGGCCAGCGCCACGCCCGGCCGAAAACTGTCGCGATAGCTTTCCGAAAAACGCGAGGCGATGGCCGTGAGTCTCGCATCGGCGCCGGTCTCGGTCGCGGTCTCGCGCAGGGCATCGTCCCAAGTCCGTACGATGTCGCGGATCGCCGCCTCGATCGTTGCCTGCTCGACCTTCGGCGTCTTGCCGCCGGAGCGGCCGATGATGAAATGGACGCGCGCCAGCCCGCCTTCCGGGAAGGCCGGGTAATAGGCGGACAGCCGGCCTTCGAAGACGGTCTTCAGATAGGTGCCGATCTTCTCGCGCACGACGCTGTCGTAGCGGTCGCGCGGCACGAAGACGAGCACGGAGACGAAGCGGTCGAACTGGTCGACACGCACCAATGCCCTGACGCGCGGCCGCTCGATCAAGCCCAGTATGGCTTCGGCATGCTTGCGCAGGATCGGCACCGGAACCTGGAACAGCTCGTCGCGCGGATAGCTCTCCAGCACGTTGATCAATGCCTTGCCGGAATGGTCGCTTGGATTGAAGCCGGATTTGGCGATGACGGTTTCCGCCTTCGAGCGCAGATAGGGGATTTTCATCACCGAGCGCGTATAGGCAGTCGAGGTGAACAGGCCGACGATACGGAGCTCGCCTGAAAGCACGCCTTTGCCGGTGTAGGTCTTGACGCCGATGTAGTCGAGGTAGATGCGGCGGTGCACCGACGACTTGGCGTTGGCCTTGGTGACGATCAGCGGTTCCGGCCCATGCAGGAAGGCGCGGATTTCCGGCGTCGTGCTCACCGCTTCGGTGCCGCGTCTGAGCACCAGCACGTCGGGATCGGAAAGGATGCCGAGGCCGGGCTTTTCGGCGCGCTCGAGCATGCCGCTCGTCTCGCCGCCGGTATAGTTGAATTCGCGCATGCCGAGAAAGGTGAAGTTGTCGTCGCGCAGCCATTCGAGGAAGGCGATCGCCTCGGTGACATGGGCCTTGTCGAGCGGCACTGGCGAGTAGCGGAATTCCGAGATCGCCTGGTCGAGGCGGGCAAGCATCGGCTTCCAGTCGGTGACGGCGGCTCGCACCTGGCCGAGCAGTTTCGTCAGGCGTGCGGCCAGGCCTTCGGCCTGCTCGGCCGAAAGGCGGCCGATATGGACATGGATGACGCTCAGTCGGTCATGGCTGTGGTCGCCCTTGGCATAACCGCCATCGCCGAGGATTTCCTCGACGCCGTTCTTGCCGTGCCTGACGACTATGACTGGATGGGTAACCAGCAGCGGCTCGCCGGCGCTTTCTGTAATCTCGCCGAGGACGGAATCGAACAGGAACGGCATGTTGTCGTTGACGACAGTGATCACCGTCATCGGCCGGCCCTGGCGGACGACACCGGAATCGACGTCTATGGCAACGACGCAGTCGTCCTTCTTGTGCCTGGCCACTGCGCGGCCGGCGAGTTCGGCAGCGCGTTCGAGATCGATGACGTCGTAGGCGGCGACATCTTCGGCCGGAGCTCGGGCCAGCAGGTAGTCGGCAAGCCTGCCGGGCTTTTCACCACCCGCGGCTTCACCCCTCGTCAGGCCGGCTTTTTTCAACCGGCTCGCTGACTTTACGCTGGCCATGAGTCCCTCCCGTCACATGTTTTTGCGGCTATGCTAACAGATGACGGGTATTTGGCGACAAAGGTTTGACGGCTTGCGACGAAATGTCGGAATTCACCGGCAGCCTGGCGAAAAAGAGGAGAGATCCGCCATGACGGACAAAATCACCGCGCTTGACCTGGCACCGGCGGAGCTGAGCGACGCGACCAAGGCCTATTTCACCAAGTGCCGGGAGAAGCTCGGCCTCGTTCCCAACGTGCTGCTCGCCTATGCCTTCGACGAGAAGAAGCTGCGCGCTTTCACCGACATGTACAATGATTTGATGCTGGGTGAATCCGGCCTGTCGAAACTCGAGCGCGAGATGATCGCGGTGGCCGTCTCATCGGTCAACCATTGCTACTATTGCCTGGCCGCGCATGGCGCGGCGGTGCGCCAGCTTTCCGGCGACCCAGCCTTCGGCGAGATGATGGTGATGAATTTTCGCGCCGCCAAGCTGTCGGACAGGCAACGCGCCATGCTCGAATTCGCGGTGAAGCTGACCGGGCAGCCGGCAAAGATCGTCGAAGCGGACCGGGCGGCGTTGCGGCAAGTCGGCTTTTCCGACCGCGACATCTGGGACGTCGCCTCGACCGCGGCGTTCTTCAACATGTCGAACCGGCTGGCATCGGCAATCGATATGCGGCCGAACGATGAATACCATGCGATGGCGCGATAGGGCACCGCCGTTGCGAGCCAACGGCATATTATATTAGCTACTTCGCATTCTCGTTGCTTGTTTGCCGGTTTGGTCCGATGATCGGCATGCGGCATGACCGCATGCCGGTTCGATGCCGCCGATCAGAGGAGGAGAACATGGCGAAATTTCTCTACGTCTATCACGGCTCGGGCAAGATGCCGACCGAGGAGGCCGAACGGAAGGCAGCGATGGATGCCTGGAACGGCTGGTACGGCAAGCTTGGTTCAGCGGTGGTCGACGGTGGCAATCCAGTCGGCATGTCGAAGACCCTGCTGCCTGGCGGCAAGGTCGAGAACAATGGCGGCAGCAATCCGACCGCCGGTTACACCATCATCGAAGCAAAGGACATCGACGATGCCGTCGGCAAAGCCAAAGATTGTCCTATCTTGACGGACCCGGGTTTCAGCGTCGAGATCGCACCGATAATCGAAATGGGTTGACGCCGGCTCAAGACCGCGCGGCGATCGCCGCCGCAGCGCCGGCCATGGTACCGGCGCTGATGCGGTTGGCGATTTTCATCGCCCGCTTGCTCCTCAAGAGCTTGCGCGCCTGCGATGCGGCGAGCACCCATGTCAAATCGATGGCGACCAGGACCACTGCCATGGTCGCCGTCAATTCGATCCAGCCCACCATGCTGACCGAACCGAGGTCGATGATGGTCGGCAGCAGCGCCAGATAGAACATCATGATCTTGGGGTTGCCGAGTGTCACCGCCATGCCGGCAAAGAACAGTCTGACGGGCGAATCTTCGCGCGGCAGCGCGCCTTCCTTGGCCTCGACCGGTGCCGTCCACATCTTCCAGGCAAGCCAGCCGAGATAGGCGACGCCGACCCACTTCACGACGACAAAGGCAAAGTGGAACGTCTGCGCCACCACGGCGAGGCCAAACACCGCCAGCGACAGCCAGATCGCTTCGCCGATCCACATCGCAAGCAGGAACGGGAACACGTCGCGAAACCCTTTTGCGATGACCCGCGCCACAAGAGCGGCGATCGATGGGCCGGGCGAGCCGGCGGCAACAAGCAGGGCGCCGGCAAAAATCAGAAGCGATGTGAAATGCATGACGCGGATCCCGTTTGAAATGTTTGGGTCGTTCAAGATAACCCAACTGGTCCGACGACAGTAGCGTCCACCGAAAGAAGGCTTGTCGGCCAGGCACCTCGCGGCTAGAAATGTCGTCCCGACATCATTTCGAGCTTCACTTTGCCTTCGTAACCGCCGGTCTCGTCAACTCCCCCAACACAGAGCAGGGCGTCGCAGTCGCGATGCCTATTTTCACATCATGTGTTCCTCGGGTGGCGGTTCGAGACCGGTTTGGCACTGCTGAACCGCTGTCGCGCATAACCACCCGCGACACCTGATTTCCAACTGCCGCAGTCTCTCGCCACGCCGTGCCCGCATGGGTTCTCGATATCGCCGATCTGACGAACTTCCCGACGGGAAGGGCTTTTCGGCATGCCTTCGATACTGCGTATCCGCTGGACGATCACACCCAAGACCGCACCTCGACCTCACCTCAACTGCAATCGCTGCGGCGGCCTGAAAGCCTATCGCTGCAGCGGCAAATTCCGGGTCAATGCCAACGGCAAGCGCATTGACGCCTGGTTGATCTACCGCTGCATCGACTGCGACAATTCCTGGAATTTCGGCATTCTGGAGCGCTGCAGCCGCCGCGATATCGAACCGACAATATTGCAGGCGCTCGAAAGCAACGATCCGGTCCTGGCGCGGCGCCATGCCTTCGATGTTGCCGCATTGCGAAGCAGTATCGGGCGCGTCGAGGAGTTTCCCGAAGCCGTCGTTCATAAGCAGGCGCTCGGGGATAGACCGGAAAATACCAGCGCGCTCGAACTTCGGCTCTGGCTCGAAATGCCGACAGCGCTGCGGCTCGACCGGTTGCTCGCCAACGAACTCGGTGTCTCGCGATCGCGGCTTCAGGTTTGGGAAGAGAAACGATTGCTGGTGGTTGGTCCGGACGGAGCCAAAGCCTTGCGCAAGCCAGCGCGGGCGGGAACGGCGATCCAGATCCACCTGTCTGGCGAACCAGACCGGGACAAAATCATTTCGGCTGCAGGTGAATGAGGCAACGGCAGGGAATCCGTACGGCCAGGGGTCAGTTGCCCTCTTTGGAGGCCGAGCCAATCAAACCCTTGGCCGCATCGAGATCGCAGTCGGCGACTTGCACATGGATCAAGCCAAGCCTGCCCGTGTCGAGAAGATAATTCGCGAGAGCATAAATTCCATACGCGTCGAGCATCGACACGCAAACTTCGGCCTCGGGTCGATTGTCGTATATGACAGCCGTGACGAGTTTACCGCTCATTGCGCGGTATTGCCCTTTACGCCGCGCCGACCACTTTCGCCGACTTCTCAAAACGCTTGCGCTCATTCGGATCGAGATAGAGCTTGCGCAGGCGGATGGTCTTCGGCGTCACTTCGACCAGCTCGTCGTCCTGGATCCAGGCCAGCGCGCGTTCCAGCGTCATGCGGATCGGCGGTGTCAGCTTTACCGCCTCGTCCTTGCCGGCGGCGCGGATGTTGGTCAGCTTCTTGCCCTTGAGCACGTTGACTTCGAGGTCGTTGTCCCTGGAATGGATGCCGATGATCATGCCCTGATAGACCTTGACGCCCGGGTCGATGACCATCGGGCCACGGTCTTCCAGGTTCCACATGGCGTACGCCACCGATTCACCCTGTTCGTTGGAGATCAGCACGCCGTTGGTACGGCCCGGCAGCTCACCCTTGTAAGGTTCATAGGCATGGAACAGCCGGTTCATCACAGCGGTGCCGCGCGTGTCGGTCAACAGTTCCGACTGGTAGCCGATCAACCCGCGCGTCGGCGCGTGGAAGACGATGCGCTGGCGATTGCCGCCCGAAGGGCGAAGCTCGACCATCTCGGCCTTGCGCTCCGACATCTTCTGCACGACGACGCCGGCATGCTCCTCGTCGACGTCGATGACGACTTCCTCGACCGGCTCCAGCAATTCGCCGCTATCGCCCTTCTGCATGACGACGCGCGGCCGCGACACGGCGATCTCAAAACCTTCGCGGCGCATCGTCTCGATCAGCACGGCCAGCTGCAATTCGCCGCGGCCGGAAACGAAGAACGAATCCTTGTCAGGTGATTCCTCGATCTTCAGCGCGACATTGCCTTCGGCCTCGCGCAGCAGGCGGTCGCGGATGACGCGGCTGGTCACCTTGTCGCCTTCGGTACCGGCCAGCGGCGAATCGTTGACGAGGAAAGACATCGTCACAGTCGGCGGATCGATCGGCTGCGCGTGCAGCGGCTCGGTCACCGACAGGTCGCAGAAGGTGTCGGCGACAGTGCCTTTCGACAGGCCGGCGATGGCGACGATGTCGCCCGCCTGCGCCTCGTCAATGGGCTGGCGCTCGAGCCCGCGGAAAGCAAGGATTTTCGAGATTCGGCCGGTTTCGACCTGGGTGCCGTCATGGTGCAGCACCTTGACCGCCTGGTTGGATTTCAGCGTGCCGGATTCGATACGGCCGGTGATGATGCGGCCGAGGAAAGGATTGGCTTCCAGGATGGTGCCGATCATGCGGAATGGGCCGGGATGAACGGTCGGGGCCGGCACGTGCTTGATGACGAGGTCGAACAGCGGCGCCAGAGCCTGGTCCTTCGGACCTTCGGGGTTTTCCGAGACCCAGCCGTCGCGGCCTGAACCGTAAAGGATAGGGAAGTCGAGCTGCTCGTCGGTAGCGTCAAGTGCTGCAAAAAGATCGAACACCTCGTTGACCACTTCGACGTGGCGGGCATCTGGCCGGTCGATCTTGTTGATGACGACGATCGGCTTCAGTCCAACCTTGAGTGCCTTGCCGACCACGAATTTGGTCTGCGGCATCGGCCCCTCGGCGGCGTCGACCAGCACGATGGCCGAATCCACCATCGACAGAATGCGCTCGACCTCGCCGCCGAAGTCGGCGTGGCCGGGCGTGTCGACGATGTTGATGCGGGTGTCCTTCCAGTCGACCGAGGTCGCCTTGGCCAGGATGGTGATGCCGCGTTCCTTTTCGAGGTCGTTCGAATCCATGGCGCGCTCGGCGACGCGCTGGTTGTCGCGGAACGAGCCGGACTGTTTCAGAAGCTGGTCGACGAGGGTGGTTTTTCCATGGTCGACGTGCGCGATGATCGCGATATTGCGGATTTTCATGTTTTGGTCTCGGGAGCGTTGCAGGCAGCAGGCCAAAAGGCGCTGCCTCTTTCGGTTGGGCGGCTCATACAGGGTTTTTCGCAATTGCGAAAGAGGAGGCGAGCCACCAAATAAAGTCACCAAATCTTAAATGTCTTGGTGTGAAGTGGAATTATTAACCAAGGCGGAACCTTTCATGGTCCGGACAGTTCGAATTTCATGATCGAGATAGGCATCAAACTCCGGCCGATTTTGGCATGTACCGCGCTCGCCGTCCTCCTCGCGGCCGGCGCGGCGCAATCGGCGGCGTCGTTCAAGGAGACGCGGTCTGCTTTGCCGTCCGACAAGCCGTCGGCGGAGCAGCTTTTTGCCGATGCTCCCGATGGCGTCGATCCGGTGGTGACCGGGCCGGTCAGCGCCGCCTTCAAGCAGCGGCAGCAAAATGCCGGATGCGACAGCGCCGTCTGGCCCAACATTCCCGTCGTCTGCTATCCCGATTGATATACGTTCCTACCCTCGGGCTGGCCCGAGTGTAGTGGCGCCGTCGCTCACGCCGACCGCACCGGATCGAGCGTGACCTTGTAGAGTTCGCTGTCGTCGCGATCCATCAGCCGCACCGTCAACTGTTCGGTGGCGCCATCGATCTCGACGAGCCCGAAGAACTGCAGGCCGGCCGAAGGCGCCAGGTTTTGACCCTGTTCGGCAGTTGGTGCCTTTATGAACTTCAGCTCCGGGCCGAATGTCATATCGAAACCATTAGGCCCGAACGTCCCGGAATGGATCGGACCCGAAACGAATTCCCAAAACGGATCGAAGTCCTGGAACTGCGCCTTGTCCGGATTGTAGTAATGCGCGGCTGTGTAATGCACGTCTGCGGTGAGCCAGACAGTGTTGCTGATACCCGCATTCTTTATATAGCGAAGAAGGTCGGCAATTTCCAGCTCACGCCCTTTGGCCGGGCCATTGTCGCCATTGCTGACCGCCTCGGCCCCTACCTTCTTGGTGCCGTCGTTCCAGACGACGAGGCCGAGCGGCATGTCGGCGGCGATGATTTTCCAGGTTGCGTTGGAATTCGCCAGTTCACGCTTCAGCCACTTGATCTGCTGTTCACCGAGGATGCGCGATTGCGGCGTCATCGTCTCCTGCATATCCGGACCGTTGGGGCCGCGGTAGGAACGCATGTCGAGGAAGAACACGTCGAGCAGCGGACCATAGGCGATCTTGCGGTAGACGCGGCCGGGCTCCGACGGCTCGTAACGGATCGTCGTCATTTCGTGGAAGGCGCGCGCCGCACGTGCCGCCAGCACATGGATGGATTTTTCAGTGTAGCGATCGTCGGCGCTCAGGTCCTTCGAGTCCGACCAGTTGTTCAGCACCTCGTGGTCATCCCACTGATAGAAGGTCGGACAGATGGCGCTGAGCGCCAGCACATGCCTGTCCATCATGTTGTATTTCCACTGCGCCCGGTATTCGTCCAGCGTCTCGGCAACCTTGCGCTTCTCGTCGATCAGCACTTTGTTTTTCCACTTGCCGCCGTTGGGCAGGTCGACCTCGTCCTTCATCGCACCATCGGCATAGATCGTATCGCCCGAATGCAGGAAGAAGTCGGGCGTGTGCTTGGCAATGGTGGCGTAGGTCTTCATGCCGGTCTCGTCGATGCCCCAACCTTGGCCGGCGGTGTCGCCCGACCAGGCAAAGCGAATGTCGCGCTTCGAGGCAGGTGCCGTGCGGAAGCGGCCGACGACCGGCTCGGAAACGGCGTTGATGTCGGCAAGATCGGCCGCGACCATGCGGTAGAAGATGTCCTGGTCGGAGGCGAGATCGGTAAGCAGCCGCTTCACCGTATAATCGCTGGCCGGCGAGGTATCGAGCGGCGCGAGGCGGACGGCATTGGTGAAGCTTTCGGTCGGCGACACCTCGAACATGACGCGCGACGGCCGGTCGGTGCGTGTCCAGACCATGCCGCTGGTGGCGTCGACGTCGCCGGACTGGATGCCATGGGTGAAAGCCGGGCGCTGATTGGCGCGCGAGTAATAGGGGAGGGCGAGGCCCGAGGCGCCGACCAGGCCAACGGCGCTGGCCGACGTGACGAAAGCGCGCCGCGTCATCGAAATCTTGTTCATGGCTGTCTCCTGGATGGCGTTGAACGTAGCCGCCAAGCTCCAGCTTCAATGTTTCAGGCACATTTCGAAACGATGAAGGTTTGATAACAGTGAACAGGCTGGCGAATCTCCCCCCTCGAGGGCAGGGCTATCGCATATGAGTGATGGCATTGATGAGATAGTCGTCGTTCCAGGCGCATTTCTTGATGCGATGGCTGATGGG